>JAZSRK010000157.1:0-18104 GCA_045538465.1 Candidatus Limiplasma sp.
CAAGGGATTCCTATCACTGTTCGCCGCCCTGCGAGCCGTAGGCTCGTAGGCGAACGGTGCAATGCAGATGACGGTAGTCTCGTCAAAAAAGCCGCCGTAGGCGTGTTTTTTGACGAACTGAAGGCTGCCGCAGAAGCGGCAGCCTTGAAAGAAATGCGCTTGGAAAACCGACCGGCGATTAAGCCTTGCCGTTGCAGCCCAGCACGTTGACGATCTTGTGCTGCACCATTTCGCCCAGAGCCTTGCGGGCATCGGTCAGGTACTGACGGGGATCGAAGTGATCGGGATGCTCCATCATGTGCTTGCGGATCATAGCGGTGAAGCTGATGCGCAGGTCGCTGTCGATGTTGATCTTGCAGACGGCCATGGAGGCAGCCTTGCGCAGCTGCTCCTCGGGGATGCCGACGGCATCGGGCATCTTGCCGCCGTTTTCGTTAACGATCTTAACGAAATTCTGGGGCACAGAGGAAGCACCGTGCAGAACGATGGGGAAGCCGGGCAGGCGCTTGGAGACTTCCTCAAGGATGTCAAAGCGCAGGGGCGGGGGCACCAGGATGCCCTGCTCGTTACGGGTGCACTGCTCAGCGGTGAACTTGAAAGCGCCGTGGCTGGTGCCGATGGCGATGGCCAGAGAGTCGCAGCCGGTGCGGGTGGCGAACTCTTCAACTTCTTCGGGGCGGGTGTAGCTGGAATCCTCGGCAGAAACCTGCACTTCGTCTTCCACGCCGGCCAGACGGCCCAGCTCGCCTTCAACGGTGACGCCGCGGTCGTGAGCGTAGTCAACGACCTTCTTGGTCAGGGCGATGTTGTCTTCAAAGCTCAGGTGGCTGCCGTCGATCATAACGGAGGTGAAGCCGCCGTCGATGCAGCTCTTGCAGGTCTCGAAATCGGGGCCGTGATCCAGATGCAGAGCGATGGGCAGGCCGGTCTCCTGAACGGCAGCCTCTACCATCTTCACAAGGTAGGTGTGGTTGGCGTAGGCACGAGCGCCCTTGCTCACCTGCAGGATGACGGGAGCATTCACAGCCTGAGCGGCTTCGGTGATGCCCTGCACGATCTCCATGTTGTTAACATTGAAAGCACCAATGGCGTAGCCGCCTTCGTAGGCTTTCTTAAACATTTCCTTAGTGTTTACCAAAGGCATAGTTCAGATCCTCCTTATAATGGGGTATCAACGGTATTATAGCACATCCCTTGGCTGATGAACAGGGGATTGTTAAGAAAAAAACGGGACGAAATTCACCCGCCGGGTGAAAAGTGTTGTATGGCTAAAGGTAGCAAGGTTTGCGGCATGGGGTATTTTGCTTGCAAACATGGGCAAAATACGATATGATAGAGATGATTGATTTCGATTCATACCCGGCGTTCGCCGGAACATAAGGAGGTTTCCTCATGAATTCCTACGTATTTATGACCGACTCGGATTCCGACCTGCCTTTCGGCTATGTGGACGAGCTTGACCTGACCATGGTATATATGCCTTACATGATCAACGGCAAAGAATACTTCGACGACCTTGGCCGCAGCGGCAAGCAAAAGGAATACTTCGATAATATGCGCGCCGGGGCTACACCGGTCACTTCTTTGCTGCCTCAGGCGGTGTACGAAGAATACTTCGAGCCCGTGTTCCAGCAGGGCAAGGATATTCTGTTCGTGGCGTTCTCCTCTCAGCTGAGTGGCACCATCCGCAACATCTATGCCGCCCGTGAAGAACTGCTGGAAAAATACCCGGAGCGTAAAATGATCGTGGTGGATACCCTGAGCATCTCTGCTCCCCAGACCATCCTGATCCTCAAGGCTCACGCCATGTACCGGGAAGGCAAGAGCATGGAAGAAGTGGCCCAGTGGCTGGAAGAGAACAAGCTGCGTGCGCAGGCTTGGTTTACCGTGGATGATCTGGTCTACCTGAAGCGGGGCGGCCGCATCAGCGCTGTAGCCGCTGCCGTGGGCACCGTGCTGGATCTCAAGCCCATCATTACCGAAACCAAAGAAGGCAAGCTGGTTTCTTCCGACAAGGTGCGCGGACGCAAACAGGCTCTGCGTGCACTGGTGGACAAAGCCGTGGAAAACATCGAAGACCCCGCTCAGGCTGATGTGATCATCCTGCACGCCGATGCCCCCGAAGATGCCGCCCGTCTGGAAGCCAAGCTGCGGGAAAAGCTGCCCGCCCTTGAGAAGATCGATACCTACTACATCGGCCCGGTCATCGGCGCCCACTGCGGCCCCGGCACCGTAGCCGTCAGCTTCTTTGGCAAGGAGCGCCCCTGCTGATTTGATATGTTACAACCCCCGTCTGCACCGGTTTGTCGCCGGTGCGGGCGGGGGTTGTTTGTATGCCTAAACAGCATCATTATTTTCGTTTGCGCACTTTTCGATGGCCTCCACTGCTCCATGCGCCTTTTGGCGTTTGCCAAAAAGCAGCCCAAGACCAAGCCCAGCCAGCGAAATGATCAGGCCAATGGGTAGCTTGGCAAAATCCGGCCAGATGACAGTACGCATCTGTATGTCTGCAACCGTCACGGTGGTCACCTGCCCGGCAAGGGTATACATCAGGCCAAAAACCAATGGCGTCAACCATTTCCAATAGCCAAACCAATTCTGGTTGCCAACGATAAAAGACACAGCAAAAAACATGACCGGCAGCACAGCCCACATGATCACCAGACCATAGCCCATGCTGTCCAACCCACTTTCCACCAGCCAGAAAACCAGCACCGATAGCGCCCAGATGCCCAGCGCCACCAAAACAAGGGTCAGCTTGGAACGCCGCTCGTTGCTTTTGACGGTGTTGATGCTTTCCTCCAGATATTCGCAATAGGATTGCTTCACGGAATCTTCCTCCTTCAGGAGGCGATCCAGACTGACGCCATAGAGATCGCTCATCCGAATCACGCTGAGGATGTCGGGATAGGATCGGCCACGCTCCCAGTTGGAGATAGTCTGGCGGGAAATGCCCAGCGCCTCTGCCGCTTCCTCCTGGGTCAGCCCTTTCTCGTTTCGGACTTTCCGGATGATCGCTCCGATGTCCATGATCTGTCGCCTCCTTGTGTGTTGGGTGCTTCGAAGCAACCTGATCGTACTAAAAGAGAGGAAAAATGTCTATCAAAAAGGTTTGACATGTGCATTTTATCGCTGTCAAAATCCTTTGTCATACCGTCTGTTCTGCCTTCAAAGCGTTACAGCAACCCAATTCGCCCCCATGGCGCATATTCCCATTTCATCTTGGGCACACTGAGAACACTTACCAGCATTGGAAAGGGATGGTGTGCATGAATCGACCTCATTGCCTGCTGTGCGGAAAGGATTTTCCCACTGGCCTGAATATTATGGGTTGTTTTTTGTGTTTTCCGTGTGAAAAGCGGTTGATGAAGGTGGCTGCCGGGGATGTGCCACGGGAAGGACGGGGGCGGTTGCTGAGGCTGTATTGCCATCGGGGGTCGTGAAATGAGTATTTGCTGCTGGCAGGAGCGGTGCTGTTTAGTTATCTCGCACTGCCGCTGCGAGGGACGCCCCCAAAGGCTCCTTCGCGAAGCGTGGGCGCGACGCGTTAAGAAAATGTGCCAGTGGCACATTTTTAGCCAAAGCGGGGAGCAGGCTTTGCCTGCGACCGGCCCGAAGGCTGTCAGCGAAGCTGACTGAGGGTGCCACAATTTGCGGTGACCAGCTGCTATTGCTGGCAGCAACTGTGCTGTCTAGTTATCTCGCACCACCGCTGCGAGGGAGTGGGTGGGGGTTACGCACCCCCACACCCGCGGTCACTCTTTTTGAAAAGAGTGACCAGAAAACGGCGACACGTTCGCTTTGGTCAAATCCCTTTGATTGCCCTTTTTTGCGTCGGCGGGCACAATCCGCGTAACAGGAGAGTTAATTGGCTGTTTCTTTGTTTGTTGGCTGTAGCGGTGTGCCCTTTTTCCCGCCGCAAAAAAGAGCAGGGGATTTGACGTCGCTCTCTACCGTCGCGGTGCGGGCCGGCTGGTGGCTGCATTCTTGCATCGCCTTGCAACCCGAACTGGAGTTGGCGGTGTTGGCTGATGTTATCGGGTTGGCTATGGCTTGGCTTTAACGAATTTGCAGCCGGTAAAAAAATAAAAACAAGCGGTAGTCTTGGAGTGTACAAAGTATGCAGCCCCCCCAAAGGCTCCTTCGCGAAGCGTGGGCGCGACGCGTTAAGAAAATGTGCCAGTGGCACATTTTTAGCCAAAGCGGGGAGCAGGCTTTGCCTGCGACCGGCCCGAAGGGTGTCAGCGGAGCTGACTGAGGGTGCCAATGTAACATCCATTGCCTAATATCTTTTGCATACACCCCACGCAGCCGCCCCACCCTTGGCTCTCCCTTTGGGAGAGCTGGCAGGCGCAGCCTGACTGAGAGGGTTATCGCCGCTGTGCACCCCCTCCGGCTACGCTCCGCTCAGCCACCTCTCCCAAGGGGAGAGGCAAGTGGGGGGCGGGGTGTGTATATCGGCTACGGAGATGTAGCTATAGTTTCTTAGCAAGTTGAAGCACCCTCAGTCGCCATTCGGCGACAGCTCCCTCGCAAGCGAAGGAGCCTTTACAGGTCTCCGTTCAAGCATGGTAAACGACCCATGCTCTGCTAACGCCATTTTCCCGCCCCCACACCCCCGAAAAATACGCCCATCGCACGGCATATGCTGCATGCGATGGGCGTATCACTATACAATTCTGCAATACAAGTCCTATAACACAGTTCCCTCGGCCGCCGTTACCGAAGCTCCAGCGGCGCATACGCTGCCAGATCGATCCCTTCCGGGGCTTCGCAGGGTTCTCCGGTCAGGTAGCTGTACCAGCCCACATCCTTGATCCACAGGGCTTCGTATTCCGTTACCGGCGAGTAGCGGAAGAAGCAGGACAGTTCAAACTGGGTGGGGTCGGCATCGGTGGGGTTGTAGCAGGCTTGGGTGAGGCGGTTGCCCTGTGCATCGGCGGTGTGCAGGTTATACTCCACCAGAGTGTAGTCGTCGTAGTAGGCCTCCAAGGTCTGGGTATCACTCAGGGGGTAGCACAGAGAAGCGGCGCCATCGGTGCTGAGCCGCCAAAAGCGCTCACCGGGGCCGATGATGGCCACTTCCACGCTTTGGGCATGCAGGCTCAGGCAAAGCTCGAAAAGCACATCTGCTTGTGTGGTCTCCTGCTGCCAGATGAGCAAGGCAGCAGCTTCCACAGGCGGGCAGAGGAGCGTAAGCTGCCCGGGGGTGCTTTCGGTGCCCCGCTGCCATTCGAAGGTCTCCGGGTGGAAGGTCCAGTCGCCCATATGAGTTTCGGCAAGGCCGCTGTTTTCCAGACCGGTCACGGTAAAGATCAGGTCGCCGTTTTCGGCAGTATCCCACGAAACAGCGGGCAGTTGAGGCAGAGCGTTCAGGGTCAGGTACAGGCTGCCATCCTCCGGCCAAGGCTGATGATCCAGCAAAGCCCCCTCGGTCTGGGGCAGGGCGGCGGCCGGAAAGGTGCCGCTGGGCTGGTCTCCGGCCGATGCAAAGGGAGCGCCCATCCAGTCGCCTTCGATGGTGAAAGGCAGTGCCTCCGGCTGGATGCCTTCGGGCGCCTCAATGGGTTCGTACTGGTCGTTCATCCATTGCCCGGCTTCCCAGTAAAGGGCGCTGCCCTCAGGGTCGATCACCGTAATGTTGGTCAGTTGATAGCACTTCTGGAATGGGTTGGCCTCCACTGCGTAAGAAAGGAAGCTGTTATCGGCTGCATAGCAGCTGTAATTGGCGTAAGCCAGAATGCCGTACGGGTCGTAGCTGGCATAAATGCTGGGTTCTGTACCATCCTGCGCTGTTTGAGACATATAGACGGTAAAGCTGCGATCCTCTGCATAAATGCTGATGCAATCGGTGCCGAAATAGTAGTCCACGCTGGCGTACAGGTGGCGTACCTGACCCAGATACACCATCAGCCGCAGCTGGTCTGCGCCGTTTGCACAGGGGGCACACCACTGGGGAAAGCCTTCTTCCTGATAGGCGGCATCGATTAGAAGCAGCTGCACCTGCTGGCTGTCGCCGGTGCGCTGCCAACTTCCGGCAGAGGGCGCTTGGTCGGCGGTCTCGTCTGTTTCTGGGGCGGTCTCGTCCGTTTCCGGGGCGCTCTCGGCGGCAACCGGGGCTGCATATTCCCACACGCCCAAGGCAGAGGCATCAAGCCCCCAGTCCAGCGGGTTTTCGATGGTGTAGGTGCGCAGACCCGTTTCCTCGTCGATGTGCAGAGTGATCTGGTAATCCACCGGTTCGCCGGTAAACAGCAGCCACTGGACCGGTACCTGCCCAAAGGCAGGGGGCGCATTCACCGGGCAGGCAGGGGCCTCGGCCATGGCAGCGGTGCAAGCCAGCAGCAAAAGCCCGGTCAGCAGCGCAAGCAGGCGGGTAGCGTAGATTTTTTTCACAGTGGCACCTCCTTGTGGCGGTGTAAAAATCAAGGCAGGATGATCTCGAAGGGCAGCTCCTCGGCGCTAAAGCCGTCAGGGGCCGTGGCGGCCTCCCCGTGGATGTCTTGCCAACTGCCGTTTGTCCAGAGCACATTTTCTCCGGCGGTGGTCTGTACGCTGATGTAGTACAGCACATAGGTGCCGTCATCTTCGGTCTCGTTGGGCGCAACGGCGTAGATGCCGGTATCGCCGTTTTCGTGCTGCACCCTGTACGTGCCAAGGATCAGCTGGCTTTGGCCGTTGTACACGCAATAGGCGACGGCAGTATCGCCGAAACTGTAGGTGGTATACTCGCTGCTTGTAGGGAGCATCGTTACGGTGCCGTTTTCGTTGCCAAGGGACAGGGAAAACTCTGGGTCGGCAGGGTCGCCGGTATAGTCTTCCAGCCAGAGGGTGTAGGTCTCGTCGCTGCTGAGGCTTCTCCAAACGGGCAGACCGCTTCTCCTGTAGACCTGAACAGGTACATGCAATTCCACCGTTCCGGGCTTGGCGGCTTTCGCCACTTCGTTCAGGCTCCACTCTTCCTCTTGGGCATCGTAGAGCCACACGGAGCCGCGTTCCAAGTCTACGCCCCATTCAGCGGCATCGTACAGGGTAACGATGTAGTTTTCACCGCTCTGGGTAAGGGTGATATTGACCGGCAGGGCGGGCTCTTCTGTGTACAGCGGCCAGTAGGCGTGCATGTCCTCCGGTACAGGGGGCAGGTTAACAGGCGGCAGGCTGCGCTGCATATCCTCCACGGGCGCGGCTTCGGCAAAGGCGCAGCTGGCAAACGCCACCAACACCAGCATCGTCAGCAAGCTGAAAAGAATCTTTCTCAAAGAAGCGTACCTCGTTTCATCAGGGTAGCGGCCGTTAAGCAGATGGCCTTAGTTGGGGTAGGTTTGAGGCGCTTCCAGCCATGCGGCATCGAACCATTCAGGGGGCTGCACGCCGGTGGCTTCGGGGTCTTGCGCTGAGGCCCAGCCGGAGTCGGAGCGGTAAATGAGGGTCTCGCCGGTTTGGGTCAGGTTGATCACAACAGTCAGGAAAGGTTCGCCCTCGGTGCCGGTCTGTCCGTTGGGATAGTAGCCGGTAATTTTGTAGCAGCGCTCATCGGCGTAGATGTGCATATAATCCACCAGTGCGCCGGTGGCATCGTAGGTGGCGGTGATGGGGTAGCCGTTTTCAGACCACATCATGACCACATTGCCCTTGCAGTCCAGCGAAATAGAACTGCCGTCATCCTTCTTGGTCAGCGATACGATCACTTCCTGATCGGCAGGGAAAACACCGATCTCTACCGCCACCGCCGGGTTTGTGCAGCTGACCACGGGGGTTAGGAAGGTGTGGGTGGTCGCAGCAGGGAAGAACACCTGAATGGTGCCGGGCTCCCCATCCTCGCTTTTTTCGATCTTGTTGTCTGTGCTGCCTTCGCTGAGGCGGTACACGCCGTAGGAAGCAGCATCCAGTTCCAGAGCCTTAGGCAGGGTGATGGTCACCTGCGTGGTGGCAGCATCGTCGGTGTTAAAGGTAAAGCTGGGGCTGGGAAAGCTGGAAGCCGCCGGCGGGCAGGTCTCGTACAGCTTGCACTCAGCGGGAAAACAGCTGAGCGCATCGCACAGGGCCGCGGCGGGCAGCACCATTGCCAGCAAGAGACAAAGAATAGAAGCCAATCGTTTTGGAGAACGGAGGGTGTACATGGAAAAACTCAACACCTTTCTTAAAACGTTTTCGTAAGTTGTGGTTCTTGCTTTGCTCATCATAGCATGTTTACAGGGCAGATGGCAAGAGAAGGTTTGTAACAAAGCGCGCACGGTGTAAGGTCAGGGGCTCTTGCTACCGGGCAGAAGGGAATGGCAGATATCGCCACGAAAGGCACTGGTCAATTTCGCCGATATTTTTGGCTGTATCGGTTGCGCATATCGTCTGGTTTTGCTATACTGTAGCCACTATCGATCAAGCCCGATCAACAAAAACAGTCGGGCCCAATACACAGGAGGATGACCATATGCAATACCGCCCGTTTGGTAAGACCGGCATCAACATTTCCACCCTTGGCTTCGGCTGCATGCGCCTGCCCGAAATTCAGCAGGAAGACGGCAGCTGGATCGTGGATCAGGAAAAGACCGACGCTATGCTGCGCCACGCCTACGATCTGGGCGTTAACTACTTCGACACCGCTTTGTTCTATTGCCACGAAAACAGCGAGATCGCTGTGGGCAAGGCCTTAAAGCCCATCCGGGATAAGGTGTACATCTCCACCAAATGCCCCTTGGAGCGGGTCAACAAGCCTGAGGACTTCCGCAAGACCCTCGAATTGAGCCTGAGCAAGCTGGATACTCCCTATGTGGATTTCTACCATTTCTGGGGCATCAACCAGAAGAGCTTCGATGAAAAGATCATCCCCATGGGTCTCATTCAGGAAGCCCTTAAACTGAAGGAAGAAGGCCTCATCCGCCACATTTCTTTCAGCTTCCACGACAGCCCCGAAGCCCTCAAGCACATCATCGATAACGGCCCCGAGCTGGAAAGCGTACTGCTCCAGTATAACCTGCTGGATCGCGCCAACGAAGAAATGATCCAGTACGCCGCCTCCAAGGGCGTGGGCGTAGTGGTCATGGGCCCTGTAGGCGGCGGCCGTCTGGCAGCCCCCACCGAGCTGGCCAAGAAGCTGGGCGGCGAGAACCTGAACACCTACGAGCTGGCGCTGCGCTTCGTGCTGGGCAACCCCGGCGTATGCTGCGCCCTCAGCGGCATGCAGACCTACGACATGGTGGATAAGAACGCCGCCGTGGCCTCTCTGGAAGTACCCATGACCGAAGCCGACTGGCGTGCCGCCGGCGAAAGCATGGAAAACCTCAAGAAGTTCTCCGAGCTGTACTGCACCGGTTGCGGCTACTGCCAGCCCTGCCCCAAAGGCATCGTTATTCCCAAGATCTTCGAAGCCTACACCTACCACAATGTGTACGGTCTTACCGAGACCGCCAAGAATACCTACCAGCGCTACCTGAAAGATGAGAAGAACCCCGGCGTTACCTCCGAGGCTTGCATCGGCTGCGGCTACTGCGAGCGCAAGTGCCCCCAGCACCTGAAGGTACGCGATCTGCTCAAGAAGGTAGAGGGCGTTTTGGGCGCACTGTAATAATCGTCAAAAAGGCATGGAATGCTGCCGAACGAGCAACATTCCATGCCATTTTTTATTTCAGATACCCGACGATCAGATCGCCGCACTTTTTGCACCCTACCTGCATCATGCCTTCGCTCATAATATCGGCGGTGCGGTAGCCTGCATCCAGATAAGCCGAAACAGCGCTCTCGATGGCATCGGCCTCCTTAGGCATATCAAAGCTGAAGCGGAGCATCATGGCGGCGGAAAGAATGGTGCCGATGGGGTTGGCCACATCCAGACCAGCGATATCGGGGGCAGAGCCGTGAATGGGCTCGTAGAGACCGCAAGTGGTAGCGCCCAAGCTGGAGGAGGGGATCATGCCGATGGAGCCGGTGATCTGGGAGGCTTCATCGGAAAGGATGTCGCCGAACATGTTCTCGGTAACGATCACGTCAAACTGGGCGGGGTTTTTTACGATCTGCATGGCGCAGTTATCCACCAGCATATCCGACAGCTGCACATCGGGGTATTCCTCGGAAAGGCGATGCATCACTTTTTTCCACAGGCGGCTGGAATCCAGCACGTTGCTCTTTTCTACAGAGCAGAGGCGCCCTCCCCGCTTCTGTGCTGTTTCAAAGCCAATACGGCCGATGCGCTCGATCTCGGCTTCGCTGTAGGTGAGCACATCGATGGCGGTGTCGCCCTCGGTTTTGTGCTCGCCGAAATAGATGCCGCCGATCAGCTCCCGGACGATGATAAAGTCGATGCCTTTCTCCACGATCTCTTTTTTAAGGGGAGAGGCATCTGCCAGCTGAGGCCATATCTTGGCGGGGCGGTTGTTGGAGTACACGCCCATACCGGCACGCAGGCGCAAAAGACCCTTCTCGGGGCGCATATGCCCGGGTACATCGTTCCACTTGTTACCGCCCACAGCGCCCAGCAGCACGCTGTCGGAAGCAAGGCACTTGTTCAGTTCGCTCTCGGGCAGGGGGTCACCGTGCTTGTCGATGGCACAGCCGCCCATATCCACATCGGTGTAGGTGAAGGTGTGGCCGTACAACTGGGCTACTTTATCCAGCACTTTGATGGCTTCGTTTACGATCTCAGGGCCGATGCCGTCGCCGCGGATGACCGCAATGTTCTTCGTCATTTGTCTGCGCCTTCTTTCAAGGACTTGAGCAGTCCACCGCTTGTAATGATGTTCTGGATAAACGCCGGGAAGGGCTGAGCCTGATAAGTTTTGCCGGTGGTGATATCGGTGATGATGCCGGTATCAAAATCCACGCTCACTTGGTCGTTTGCGCTGATCTCCTCGGCGGCTTCCTCGCACTCCAGAATGGGCAGGCCGATGTTGATGGCGTTGCGGTAAAAGATGCGGGCATAGGACTTGGCAATGACGCAGCCGGTGCCGCAGGTCTTGATGACCAAGGGGGCATGCTCACGGGAGGAGCCGCAGCCAAAGTTCCAGCCAGCCACCATCACATCGCCGGGCTGCACGTTTTTGACAAACTGGGTGTCGATATCCTCCATGCAGTGCAAAGCCAGCTCCTTGGCATCAGGGGTATTCAGGTAGCGGGCAGGGATGATCACGTCGGTGTCCACATTATCCGGATACTTAAATACTTTTCCTTGTGTATTCATCGCTCAAGCCTCCTTATACTCAGTAATATAGCCAGCAATGGCGGTAGCGGCCGCTGTGTGGGGAGAGGCCAGATACACCTCGCTATCCACATGACCCATACGGCCCACAAAGTTGCGGTTGGTGGTGGCAAGGCACTTTTCGCCCGCCGCCAGAATGCCCATGTAGCCGCCCAGGCAGGGGCCGCAGGTGGGTGTGGAGACCACCGCACCGGCATCAATGAAGGCGGTATACCAGCCATTCTCCACGCAATCCCGCAAAATCTGCATGGTACCGGGGATGATGATGCAGCGCACGCCGTCGGCTACCTTTTTGCCGTTCAAAATCTTGTAGGCGGCTTCCATATCCTCCATGCGGCCGTTGGTGCAGGAGCCGATGACCACCTGATCCACCTTGATGTGGGAAAGCTCGCTGGCGGGGTGGGTGTTCTCCGGCAGGTGGGGGCAGGCCACCGTGGGCACGATCTTCGAAAGGTCGATGGTGATGGTCTTTTCGTACTCCGCATCAGGGTCGGCGGTGTAGACCACGGGTTCCCGCTCACAGCGGCCGGTCATATATTCAACCGTCTTTTCGTCCACGGGGAAGATGCCGTTCTTGGCACCGGCTTCGATGGCCATGTTGCAGATGCACAGGCGGTCGTCCATGGAAAGGGAGCTGACACCCTCGCCCACAAACTCCATGCTCTTGTACAGAGCGCCATCCACGCCGATCATGCCGATGATGGTAAGGATCACATCCTTGCCGCTGCAGTTTGCGGGCAGCTTGCCGGTCAGTTCAAACTTGATGGCAGAGGGCACCTTGAACCAAGCCATGCCGGTCGCCATGCCCGCTGCCATATCGGTGGAGCCGACGCCGGTGGAGAAAGCGCCCAAGGCGCCGTAGGTGCAGGTGTGGCTATCCGCACCGATGATGCAGTCGCCAGCCGTTACCACGCCCTGCTCCGGCAAAAGGGCATGCTCGATGCCCATCTTGCCCACATCGTAGAAGTGGCTGACACAATGTGTGCAGGCAAATTCACGGCAGGTTTTGGATTGTTCCGCTGCTTTGATATCCTTGTTGGGCACAAAGTGATCCAGAACAATGGCCACTTTGTCCTTATCGAATACCTTGTCAAAGCCCGCTTTGCGAAACTCGTTGACGGCTACAGGCGTGGTAATGTCGTTGCCAAGCACTATATCCAGCTTCGCATTGATCAGCTGACCTGCGCTAACGGACGCAAGCCCCGCATGTGCGGCAAGAATTTTTTGAGTCATCGTCATTCCCATTGTGTTATTCCCCCTTCATCATATTATGGAACGCACTCAGAAGCGCCGTGATATTGGCCTTCATAACGTCGGTATCGGTGCCTACGCCCCAGAACAGTTTGCCATCCTCACGCTCCAAGCCGATGTAGGAGGCAGCCACGCTTCGGGAGCCGTCCCCCTGCATGCTGTGCTGGGTGTAGACCTGCAATTTGTACTCTTCGCCGGTAAACTCCTGCAAGGCGTTGTTCACAGCGTTCAAGAAACCGTTGCCTTCGGTCTCGATCTCGGTCTCCTCGCCGCCCTTCACAAAGGAGATGGTCACCTTGACGGTCTCATTCTCACGGGCAAAGTCAAAATCGCTTACGGTAATATCGCTGGCAAGGTTCAGGTAGCGGGCGGTAAAGATGCTGAGCACCTCTTCGGGCTTCAGCTCCTTGTGCTCGTGGTCGGATACATTCTTGCACACATAGCTGAAATGCTCCCGCATCTTGGTGGGCAGGTTGTAGCCGTAGCTTTGCTCCAGCAGGTAGGCAATGCCGCCCTTGCCGCTTTGGCTGTTGATGCGGATCACATCCGCATCGTAGGTTCTGCCGATGTCCTTGGGATCGATGGGGATATAGGGTACCGTCCACTGGTGCAGTTTGTTCTTGCGGCGGTACTTCATGCCCTTGGCAATGGCATCCTGATGGCTGCCGGAGAAGGCGGCGAAGACCAGTGCGCCCACATAGGGGGCTCTTTCGTACACATGCATCCGGGTGCATTTCTCGTATTTCTCGATCAGCTGGTTCACATTGGAGAAGTCCAGCTTGGGATCCACGCCATGAGAATACATATTCATGGCAAGGGTGATGATATCCACATTGCCAGTGCGTTCGCCATTGCCAAACAGGGTGCCTTCCACACGGTCGGCACCAGCCAGCAGCGCCTGCTCGGTATCGGCTACGCCGGTACCACGGTCGTTGTGGGGGTGGAGGGACAGGGTGACGAACTCACGGTACTTGAGGTTCTCGCTCATGTATTCCACCTGCGAGGCGTACACATGGGGCAGGCTCATTTCCACCGTAACGGGCAGGTTGATGATCACGTTGTTGTCCGCAGAGGGCTCAAGCACATCCAGTACCGCATTGCATACCTCAAGGGCATATTCCGGTTCGGTGCCAGTGAAGGATTCGGGGGAATACTCAAAGCGGAAATTACCTTCGTATTCCTTGGCTAGCTTCTTGACCAGCTTAGCGCCGTCCACTGCGATCTTCTTGATCTCTTCCTTGCTCTTTTTGAACACCTGCTCCCGCTGCGCCACGCTGACGGAATTGTAGAAATGAATAATGGCGCTGGGGGCACCCTTGCAGGCATCGAAGGTTTTGCGGATGATATGTTCCCGGCACTGGGTGAGCACCTGCACGGTCACATCCTGAGGGATCAGGTCGTTATCGATCAAGGTGCGCAAAAACTCGTACTCGGTTTCGCTGGCAGCCGGGAAACCCACCTCGATCTCCTTAAAGCCCACATCCAGCAGCACTTGGAAGTACTCCAGCTTTTCTTCGAGGCTCATGGGGATCACCAGGCTCTGGTTGCCATCCCGCATATCCACGGAGCACCAGATGGGCGGCTGCTCGATGTGATCCTTCTCCACCCATTTATGGTACTGTTTCTCCACCGGGAAATACCCCACCTGATACTTGCTTGCATCCATCATAGCCCTTACTCCTTTTCTGCGATGACTTCTACCTCGACAAGTGCGCCCTTGGGCAGCTCCTTTACCGCCACACAGGAGCGGGCTGGTTTCTCGGTAAAGTATTGTGCGTATACTTCGTTAAAGGCAGCAAAATCCGCCATGTTTGCCAGATAACAAACCGTCTTGACGGCGCTCTTTAGGGAGCTGCCCGCAGCGGTAAGCACAGCATCCAAGTTTTTGCAGACCCGGTGGGCCTGCTCCGTAACGGTTTCGCCCACCATCAGCCCTGTCTCAGGATCCAGCGGGATCTGACCGGAGGTGAAAATAAGGTTGCCGACTACCATTGCTTGCGAATAGGGACCGATCGCTGCCGGGGCCTGATTGGTTTGAACCTTGCTGCTCATTGTGTGTTTCTCCTTTTCTTTCTGTTTTTGGTCTTGGCTGCTTTGAGAGGGGAAACAAAAACCCGCCTCAAAGCTTTGTTTGCTTTGAGACGGGTGTAAGTATGTTACACTCGCGGTACCACTCAAATTGCGGATCGGGTCATCCGCCACCTCTTCGAAGTCGATCAACTTCTATGCATTAACGCAGCATTCACGGGAAACGCCTACTGGGGGCAGCCCTTTCGGGTCTCCGGCTCGGAAGGGATGGGACATTCTACAGCTCATTATCGGGTTTGCACCGACCCCCGACTCTCTGTGAAATCGCTGGTAGATTCCGTCTTCGTCATTGCCTTTTGCTTTGTCGAAGTCTATCAACTCCTATGCACTAACGTAGCATACACGGATCACCCTACGCACCTTGCGGCTTCAGGATTACAGCTTGGAAGCCAGAGGAACGGGATTACTCCTGTATCGGTTTGCACCAACCACCGACTCTCTGAAACGCTTTCATCTCGACCATTCTTCGTCATAGCCTTTGTTATTCTTTTGTCATACACAATGTAACACAGCGAAATGGCAGTGTCAATTGTTTTTTGGGGAAGGGGCAACGAAAAAACAGTTGGGGTACAGCAGGGAGACCCTCTCAGGCAGGCTGCGCCTGCCAGCTCTCCCGGAGGGAGAGCCAAGGTGACGGGGGGATCCCCCTGTTGTTTTCGTTAAATAGTTGCTGCTGGTAACGGCGCTGATTAGTTATCTCGCAGAACCGCTGCGAGGAAGTGGGTGGGGCTATGCGCCCCCGTCCCGCAACCTCAGTCGGCGTACAGTCCACTGCCGTGGCCTGTACTTGCTTCGGTTGACGACTGCGGGTCGCTAACGCCTTCGGCGTTGTGCCCACTGGGCACGCGCTTCCCTCCATCTCCCTGCGCCTACTCTTTTAAAAAAGAGTAGACAGAAAACTGCGACACGTTCGCTCTGGCCAAATCCCCTTGAATGCCCGTTTTTTCGTCGGCGGGCAAAACTTGCATATGCATTTCGTAAATTGGCTATTTTATACGCTGCTTGGCGCTACTACGTTTGCCCTTTTCCCCGCCGAAAAAAAGGGCGGGGGATTTGGCTTCGCTCTCTACCGTCGCAAGTGCGGGCCGGCTGGTGGCTGCCGACCTGCATCGCCTTGCAACCCGAACGAGGAGCTGGCGATGTTGGCTTGTGTTATCGGGTTGTCTATGCTTGAGCTTTAACGAATTTGTGATGGGTAAGAAAAAGCGGTAGTCTTGATGTGTAGGATGAATGCATCCTGCCAAAAGTTCCTTCGCGTAGCGAGGGCGCGACGCGTTAAGAAAATGTGCCAGTGGCACATTTTTAGTGGGAGCGGGGAGCAGGCTCTGCCTGCGACCGGCCCGAAGGCTGTCAGCGAAGCTGACTGAGGGTGCTACAAGTTGCTAAAAACCCATAGCTCCTTCCCTGTACCCAACCCACAAAATTCGTACCCCGCTTTGCCTCGCCTATTGGGGTACAGTGGTGTGTATCCTTCCCGCCATCTTTCACCTATTGGATAATGGCTGGGCGAACCCTTCCCGCCATCCCTCACCTATTGGGGAATGGCTGGGCGCCCCCCGCCTTGCCTCTCCCTCTGGGAGAGGTGGCTGAGCGTAGCGAAGACGGAGAGGGTTCGTCTTGCACCCAAAAGCCCATTACAATACAAAAAGGTCGTGCATCATATGCGATGCACGACCTTAGGGTGCTTTGCGTACGATCAGCGAAACGCCGTCCGCATTCGGCAACGGTTTGGTTAGTTGGGTTCTACAGATACCAGATAATGGTCGAGGAGCTCCCAGCCGGTGCCGTCCGTATAATCGCCCAGATATTCCAGCTGGATGGCATAGGTGATCGTATGGTCTTCAATCACGAAGGAGATGGTCTGCCAACCGGCAATGGAGGGATCGTCCGGGAGTAGGTAGGCATAGTTATAAGTATATTTGGAATCTGAGGAGTAAGTACCAAAAGTGTAGGCTGTTTCGCCTCGCTTTGTTGCCCCCCAATCGTCCATATAACCCGTGATCGCACCCCATGATACTTTGTTGCTTTCCATCTTTTCGGCAGTGTAATCGATCTGGAGAGCCCAGTTTACAGGTTTCCCTTGATCGTTTTTTTGGCCCAAATAGTTTATTATAGCGATATCGAAATGCTTGACTAGGTCTTCAAACAACTCCTCGTCCTGCTCATCGGCGGGATAGGGCTTGCCAGTGCGGAAATACTCAGAATCTTCCCAAGGATGACCATACTTATCGGCATACTTTGCAGCCGCAGAGCCTTCAGAGGCGACAATGGTGATCTTGGAGCGATTGCAGTAAATGAACAGATCCTCGCTAAGCTTCTTTACACTGTCCGGAATGGTGATGTACTGCAAGCCGGTGCACTGGTTGAAGATGAGATCATCAAGAGAAGAAACGCCGTCGGGAATGACGATCTCCTTCAGGTTGGAACAACAGTAGAAACTCCATCCCTCGAAGGAACGCAGGGTGCTGGGCAGGATGATCTCTTCAAGATCGCTTTCTTTGAAGCATTCGCCGATCACTTTGATGCCCTCGGGCACGGTGAAGCTCTTGGCGGATGTTTTGGGATAAGAGAGCAGAGTCATCGATTTTTTCGCTACAAGACAGCCTTCCAGCTCGATAAAGGTGGAATTACCCTCCTCTACGCTGATAACGGCAGGACAGCCGGCAAAAGCACCTCCGTCGATCTTTGAAACATTCTTGGGAATGGTAAAGCTGCGCAGGTTTGTGCATTGACGGAACAGCTGATCGGGGATCTCTTTGGTGTCGGGAGAGAGCTGAACACTGGTTAGCTTTGCGCAATAAGAGAACACACCGACATCCAATTTGGTTGTGTTTTCGGGCAACTCAACTTTCGTTAGCTGTGTGCCGCTGAATGCATATGCACCAATGGATTCAAGCGAATCAGGCAAAGTGATCTGTTCGAGTTCTGACGAGTTGAAGGCTTCACGACCGATGCGCTCGGTACCTTCCCGTACAACGACCTTCTTTGTGGCTGGCGGGCAGAAAAGCAATGTCTTTGTGCTGTTGTTGTAGAGAACGCTGTCGACGACCTCGAAGGTCTCATTGTCTGGATGTACAGTAACGCTGCTTGCTGTAAATGCGCCTTCCTCTATCTCTTTTACACTTGCGGGAATTGCAAGCGTACCGGGGTACATATAAATACATCCGCTTCCCATTTCTTTTAAGCCTTCCGGCAATTCGATGTGCTCGATGGGTTCAAGCGCAGCTGTCATCAAGGCATAATCAGCAAGCTCGGTTACGCCCTCGGGAATAACGAGGGAAGTTACCCGATCAAAGACATACTCTCCATATTCGCCGCTGCCGATCTGTACAACGGTTTTTCCGTTCAGCTTGGCTGGCAGAATAAGCCGCTTCTGGCTGCCGGTGTATTTGATGATCGCTACGCCGCCGCTAACGCTCTTGGTGGTGTAGTGGTCGGGGTCATCATCAAGCACAGGGGCGGGCGTGGGAGTAGGTGTAGGCTTGGGCGTGGGTGTTGGTGATGGTGTGGGGGGGGGGGACGGAGTAGAGGTCGGTGTGGGGGTTGGAGTGGGGGTCGGGGTGGGAGTAGGAGTCGG
>JAZSRK010000003.1:0-11071 GCA_045538465.1 Candidatus Limiplasma sp.
TGTGACATACGGACGGTCCTCTGCTGAAAGAAGAAGCACGAACGTCTACGAAGGAAGGAGGCCCATTGAAATGAGTGAGATCATTCGTTCCATCGAGAAGGCTCAGCTCCGCACCGATCTGCCTACCTTTGGCATCGGTGACACCGTTCGCGTTTTCGTGAAGGTTGTTGAAGGAAGCCGCGAGCGTCTGCAGGCGTTTGAAGGTACTGTTATCGCCAAGCGTAACGGCAGCATTCGCGAAACGTTCACCGTTCGCCGTGTTTCTTACGGCATCGGCGTAGAGCGTACGTTCCCCATGCATTCTCCCCGTGTAGATCACATCGAAGTGATTCGCAAGGGTAAGGTGCGTCGTGCGAAGCTCTACTATCTGCGCAACCTGCAGGGTAAGGCTGCAAAGATCAAGGAAGCCAAGCGCGTGTAAGCGTATTGCCAACCAGAGCCGTCCGCATGTCGGACGGCTCTTTGGCATATCATGTAAAACTTTTTCTCATGTCCGAAAGGAGTTTATCATATGGATTTGGCTGCCAATAAGGAATGGATCCTCAAAAAGCTGGACCGCAAAAATTTTATGCCTCTGCTAAACCGGTTGGATGAGCTGATCGACTGTTTCTTGACCTACGATCTCCATTTTATGCGGGTGACTGGCGTACTTGACGAAAACGACGAGCCGGGCGAAAATGAGTATGATGAGGATGAAGCTTTCGAGTATATTTACGATGCTTATCTCTCCGACCATCCCGAAGAAGAGGATGAGGATATGCTCATCGCCTCGCTTTTGAACCGCTATATGGAGCTGCAGGCCGAATATCTGTAAGATGCGAAAGGAGCTGTTTTTCCGATGAAATGCCCAGCATGCGCTAAATGGAACCGTGCAGGTCTACCCCATTGTATCTATTGCGGCGCAGAACTGCCCGACGATGCCTATGGTATACATGGCGTTCCCGCTTGGCAACTGGAGCTGAAGGATCAGGAAAAACCGAAAAGCTATATCCGAGTAGATGAGTCCGGCTCTGCCGAGACCACCGACGATCCCCGAGATACCCTTGCTGCTGAAATGGTCAGCTTGCGCGACCGTAAAATAACCGGTGAAGAACGCCAGCGTGTTTTGCGTGCCAACTCTGCGGCTCGCGGCATGGCGCCTTCCGGCCGCTCCGTTCGCACATCCAGCAATCGAAGTACCTTCTTTTCCTCTTCAGATGACGATCCGGATATCACCCTTCGTCCCGTTTCGGAGGATATGATCGAAAACGAAGCCAAACCTGGTGCTCGCCGTGTTTATTCAGCTCGATACAGAACCACCTACGAGACCGAATCGCAAGAATCGATCTATGTGCAATCCTCCTCAGACCCCGAGCGTCTCCGTAAGCCTGATGAAGGCCAAACCGTATACGATGGCTATTTGGATACCAGCGAATATATCCCCCACTACGAACGCCCCAGTGCCTATGAGCGTTTTTCCGGTGACAGTCACATCCATCGCAAGCCGCGCCGCAACAGCGGCCGTAGAATTCTGCGTACGCTGCTTATTACATTGCTGATTTGCGGCTTTGTTTTGGTAGGCATTATGCTGGTGCCCCAGCTCTTCTCTCCCAAAGAAGAGGATGATTCCCTCAAAGCCACTGTAACCCCCACCATCCGCAACGACTTGGCAGCTCATACCATCACCATTCCAGGCGAAGAAAACCAGCGCATCATGATCCGCGAATTGCACATGACTGCCATCGTTACAGGCGGTGTTGCTACCTTTGATATTCCAGACCATATGTGGTACGACGACTATCTCGACCATTTGCAGGATACAATGAGCGTAACCGTATCGCCGTTTTTGGTATCTGATTCCGGCACGCAAACGCCGCTGGAACAGATCCATTACGACATTGATATCCCCCTTTCCCCCATTGAACTGGCAACCCCGGATGGACCCTATCAGGTGGTAAGCACTGCGTTGTATACCATCGTCTTCTATGTGCGCGAAGGCAGTACCGTTACCATTAACGGTGTGGATTACAGCGACTTGGTCAATACCGAGGGCGGTAAAGTTAGCTACAATGCTACCGTGCAGCCGATTGGTGAAAACAATTTTGAAATTGTCGTCCGCAGCCAGTATTGCCGTGAAAACAGCATGACCGTTACCTTGTACCGTGAAAAGCAGGAGATCCCTCTGGATCTTGCCTCCGACATCGGCAATTCTTCCTCGGATGAATCCCGCACGATGACTGTGCGGGCCACGACCCTGCCCGGTGCTGTTGTAAAGGTGCTTTCTCCTTATACCGATCTGGATATCACCAATGTAGATACCGATGGTTCCTTCAGCTTTAAAGCTGTTTTTGACAAGATCGGCAACAATACCATCGTTATTACAGCCGAATATCCCAACAAGGCCCCCACAAGGGTGGAACACGTTGTCTATTACGTGCCTAATATCGATATTTACTCGCGTAAAGCATGGGATATCGTTAAGGAATACACCGACCTGATGGATAACATGGAGCTGCGCAAAGCCAATTCGCAGATCTATGTCTGTAAGGGCGTCATTACCAGCATAGAGACCACAAAACCCCAGCGTGCTTTTATGAATGTTGGCACCGAAGAAAGCCCGCTATTGGTCTATGTGGAGAATGCTTCCAAAACTGAGTGGGAAGTCGGTTTGTCCTACGATCTTTACGGCGATGCTTATGGCATGTATAACAGCAAACCGTGGCTAGTCGTACGCTACACCTACCTAAAAGATGCTCCTCGCTGATCGATTTTTCAAAAAAATGTGAATTTTTTGTTTCATTACCCCTTGACTTTTTTACAATTCCATTTACAATGTAATTAGTTCGCAAAAGTACGAGTTATTTGCTTTGCGAAGCAGCATGTAGGAAAGGAAAGAGGCCAATGGCAAAGTGTATTCTCCTCGTTGACGACGAACCACTGATCATCAAAGGCTTGAAATATACGCTTGAGCAGGAAGGCTTCGAGACAGATTCTGCTGCGGACGGCGAAGAAGCACTCAATAAGTTTTTTGCCGGGCATTACGATTTTATCCTGTTGGATGTGATGCTTCCGAAAATCGACGGTATCACTGTATGCCAACGCATTCGCGAACACAGCAATGTACCTATCATTATGCTGACAGCCAAAGGAGAACAAATCGACAAGATCTTGGGGTTGGAATATGGCGCGGACGATTACATGACCAAGCCTTTCAACATTCTGGAGGTTAAGGCCCGCATTAAAACCATCATGCGCCGTACCGCCGGTTCTGCTCAGAGCAACACCCGCAAAACCATTCGCGTACACGATATGGAGATCAATATCGTTAACCGTTCGGTTACCTTGGGCGGCAACGAAGTTCGTTTGACCGCTAAAGAGTTCGACCTGCTGCAGGTATTCGTCAACAACCGCGGCGAAGTATTCAGCCGTGAAAAACTGCTGAAAACTGTCTGGAAGTACGACTACGCCGGCGATGCACGCACGGTAGATGTTCACATCCGCAGACTGCGCGAAAAAATCGAACGCAATCCTGCTCAGCCGGAGTTTATCTTCACCAAGTGGGGAGCTGGATACTATTTCACCGATAAAGATTAAACAGCCCTTTTCTTCCATCCGATGGAAGATCCTTCTCGTCTTCCTGCTCATCGTGGGGGTCAGCTACTATGCAGTAGCGACCTCCCTGCTTGGGCTGGTAGGCGATTCTTTGTTTGAAGAACGAAAACGCCAGGATCGCATTGCCGCCGACCAACTGGCTGTAGAGATGGAAGGCCTGCTTGGCGACTCCCGAATGGGAGTGCTGAACAGGCGTCTTTCTGCTGCTGGAAGCGAGCTGGGCGCTCGGCTCATGGTACTGGATACCAGCGGAAAAGTGCAAGCCGATACCTACTCCCTTTTAAACGGGAGCCGCTTAGCAATACCAGAAGTGGCCAGCATTCTCGTAAGCGGAAAGGAAGCCGATCACGGTGTGCATATGATCGAAGAAGGCACCAACCGGAACCTTCTTCATTTTTGGCAACCCTATAACGAGGACGCCCAGTGGGTAAGCTATTGCACCGCAGGTCTGTACGACGAAGGCAAGCTCATCGGCGTACTGGTGCTCTCCTCCCCCATTCAAGAAATGATCAGCCGATTGTTCGATTTTCAAAAACAAATCGTGCTCTATTTCCTTATTGCTGCAGCTATCGCCTTCCTGCTGGCGATGTTTTTCTCGCGGCTCATCACCCGACCCATCGCTTCGCTCACCAAGAGCATACAGCGCATGGGACATGGCGACCTTTCGGTTCGTGTGCCTGAAAAAGGCAGTGGCGAGCTTCGCAAACTATCCGAAACCTTCAATATTATGTCTGAAAAGCTGGAAATGCTGGATAAGAGCCGCAACCAGTTTGTTTCTAATGCAAGCCACGAACTGAAAACACCTCTGGCAACCATGAAGATCCTTTTGGAAAGCATCATTTATCAGCCGGAGATGGATACAGAACTTCGTACCGAGTTCCTTACCGATATCAATAAAGAGATCGACCGTCTCAATATGATCATTGGCGATCTTCTCACCCTTGTCAGTATGGATTCCAAGACCATCCGTCTCAACCGTAGCAATTTCAGCCTAGCACAAGTCGTGACCGATACGGCGCATCGACTTGCTTTGGTAGCCGAGAAAAACAAGCAGGAACTAAAGCTTTCTCTGAACGACCGTTGCGACTTGTATGCCGACTGTGCCAAGCTGACGCAGGTGGTTTATAACCTGATGGAGAATGCCCTCAAATACACGCAGGAAGGCGGTACCGTGCGCGTTCGTCTTGTACGCTCCGGACGTGATGCGGTGCTGACGGTATCCGATAACGGCCCGGGTATTCCCAAAGAAGACCAAGCCCACATTTTCGAACGTTTCTACCGTGTAGATAAGGCACGCAGCAGAGAAACGGGCGGTACCGGTCTTGGGCTTAGCATCGTGCACCAGATGGTATTGGCGCACGGCGGCAGTATCACTGTAGAAAGCGAAGAAGGACAGGGCAGCACCTTTACGGTGGAACTTCCCATCCATCAGAATTAGGAGGCAGATCATGAAGCGTTTCACATCAATCCTTATCTGCCTGCTGCTTTTTTTACCATCCTTTGCGCTTGCAACTGACTCAGCTACGCATACAACAGATCCTCAAACATCTGCTTATACTGCAGAGCCGCCTGCAAACCAGATGGAACAAATGGACGTGACCTTGTTTTTCCGTTATCAGCAAACCGGTTATCTGGCTTGCGAGACTCAGACCATCCAGATCTCACCGGATGAAAGCCCGGAAATAGCAGTCATTCGTCAATTGCTGGCTGGCCCTCAGGCCTCCCACACAGAGTTGGAAAGACTCTTCCCCCACACCACAACAATCGTTGGTGTTGAAGTTACAGATGATATTCTGCTGGTCACCTTGAACGAAGGTTTTCTTTCCGACGGCATTCCCGATACATGGGCAGAGGATCCCGCATGGCAGACGGAAGCACCGCTTCGCCGTAAATTGACCATCCAAAGCCTCGTTGCTACTATTACAGAAAACTTTTCCTATCCTTATGTGCAAGTGTTTATTTCGCATCATCAGGTAAGCGGTGCAAGCACACGTCTTTCCGGCAGTTATTTTCTAGATGGCAGCAGTGGCCCCGCACCCCTTTTGTATCGGGATGAATCGCTGCTGCTTACCATGCAGACCACTGCATCTACCATTCTGGATGCATGGTATCGGAGGGATTACACCTATCTTTACCAATTTGTTGCGGATGCATCACCAGACGGGTCTAAACCGCTTTTTGAAGCTTTTGTCGAGGAGATCGATCGTTCTCCAGCTTTGGTTTCCTTTCATGCAAGCGCTGGGCATTCGCCTGAAAATAACCATTATGGCGTGGTAACGCTGGATCTTTCCCTCAAAATAGACGAGCGGGAAGTGCAACACCCCGCCGTGCCCTTCCGGCTTATTCGGGAAAATGGGATCTGGAAGGTGCCCTATTCCGAATTGAAACGCCTGATGCTGCAATGACCATATAACATCGGAGGTTCGTTCATGAATCGTTTCAAAAAAGGGCTTCTGGCAGTAGGAATGAGCGGATGCCTGATACTAAGCAGCTGTACTGCGAAATTGCCGGTATCCGATACTTCGCCCACTGTTACACTGCCGCCGGTCACCCAGCAGTACGCTGCCCCTATAGGCGATGCCGCTTTGGAATATACCAGCACTGCCACTTTATATTTGCCCCGATACGACAGTAATCTTCTGGGCGCATACCAGACAGAGGTAACATTCTCCGCAGCACGCCCAGATTCTGAAAGCCTTGTGCGTGCACTTCTGGCTCAACCTGAAACCGGTACCCTTTCTTCCTTAGGTGGTAACGTGAAGTTATCCCTATACGGCGCAACACCAGTTGAGCAGAGCCGCAATGTGGTGACCGTCAATCTGGCAGCCTCTGCTCTGCAAATGGATCGCAAAACCCTTTATATCGTTTGTCAAGCCATTACCAATACCCTGACAGAGCTGAATGGCATCGACTATGTGAATTTTCTTGTGGTGGATCGTGCCATTGGCTTGGATGTAGCGAATACCCTCCCCATGGGTACCTTTAGCCGCAGCGTGGGTGTGGATGTAGGAAACAGCTACGACCAGTTGATGCTTCGCCGTGTAGAAGTGACCCAATCCGCTACCGATAAGCCGCTTGTTTCCAATGTAACGCTTTATTTCCCGCTGGCCGGAACCAACGGTATTCTCAGCGAGGTTCGTAACTGTTCGTTTAGCAATCAGGTGCCGGAGGACATGATCGTTACCCTTTTGCAGGAGATGTCCCACGGCTCACAGGAAGGCATCAACACGCCTGCGATGCCTTTGCTGGCCGATTTGCTTACCAAAACGCCCTACATTGCCGAAACTGAGGAAAGCGGCAAAATGGTCGTTCTGGATTTTGCCTATAATCTTGATGAAATGCTGCTGGCCAATGAGGTTAGCCACGCAAGCTGCATGGCTTCGCTTTGCTACACGCTTTGCACGTATTTTCCGGGTATTTCCGGCATTAAAGTATCCATAGGCGATGCACCGGTTGAAACCATTCTTTTATCCGATCAACCCGAAAGTGCCGTGACCTTTCCTCTTCAGGTACAGGAACGCTCCGATTATTCGACCATGCTGTGCGACCTTAGCCAAATACAGCTGGCTGATGCCAAAGGAGAAACATTGATCGGGATCCAACGTCCCGTCCCCTATTACATGGCGCGCCATCCAAGACAGTTGCTGCAGGAGATCTCTGCAGGGCCAAGACCTTACGATGCGCCGCAGGCATCTGCAGTGATGGATGCTTATGTGATCGACGATGCAGCCATTATTGGTCTTGCGTTGATGGATGATACACTGTTGGTGAATGTCTCCGCTGCCTTTACAGAGACTCTGCAAGAAGGAACGCCCCAGCAAGAACGCCTATTAGCCTTTGCCATCGTTAACACCTTGTGCCAGAATACCCGCGCCGAAAAAGTACAGCTGTTTGTTGCAGGCAAACCTTTTGAAGGTTTTACCGGCGAGATCTTCTGGGAAACGAGTTTTACACCTATGTATTAAGCGTCTCTGAAACGCACCTGCTGTGTTTGCCGGTGCGTTTCAGGTCGTCGAAAAATTCGCCTGCGGCGACTTTTCGACGAGGCTTGCACCGTTTGCCTACTCGCCTACGGCTCGCCGGGCGGCAAACGGCGATAGGAATCCCTTGCTGCGCAAGGGTTCCGAAACCACCGTACACGCCGCTGGTTTCGGTTTGAAAGTCGGAGGGTAGCGACCCTCCGACACCTCCCAAGGTTTATCGACAGTCTGAAACGCACCGGCTGTGTTTGCCGGTGCGTTTGCCTTACCTTGCATAACCTGTTTGATTATGTTATGATGACAATAATTCAGAAACCAACCGAAAGGAGGGTTACCATTGAAACATTCCAACCGCCACGGTGTATCCGTTGGAACGATCTTTATGCTTACCCTCACAAGCCTTGTTTTAATTGGTTTCTGCGCCCTTCTCCCCACCCTGACAGGAACCACCGATATTAGCACAAATGCAATTGAATTAGCAGTAAAGCTCGACCAGTCCTTTGATCAGCTGATCAATTCTCAAGCGAACAACCGCACCCCCACCCCCGATCCTGCCAACCTTGCACCTTTAACGACCCCTGTAGCGACCACCGCGCCAGCGCCCACCATCCAGCCTGTCAAACGCTTTTCTCTCTGCGCTACGGGTGCAATTCAGCTGGATGATGCTTGTCTTAAGACCTTAACGGACAAAGATGTGGGCTATCGCTTTGAATTGCTTTTTAGCAGCCTTGGGCAACGAATGCAAGCGGATTTGACCATTGCTACATTCCGTAATCTAGCTAACCCGACGGATAAGCTTTCTTCTACCAACATGCCCGTCGATCTATTGACCGCTATGCAAGCAGCCGGTATAGATGCTGTTCATATTGGCCACCCCAATGCGCTTAATGCAGGTATAAACGGTTTAATTGCTACCAAGGCCAGCATAGCATCTGCAGGAATGACTCCTTACGGACTTTACAGCACGCCAGAAGAGCGTGAAAACGGCGTAATAGGTACGACCAATGGCGTGCAGATCGGTTTGCTCAGCTACCAAAACGACCTGAGCTCCACCGGCAAAAACCGCACGACCAAAGACGAGCAAGCCTATGTATATGCACCTATCGATATCGACCTCATGCGCAGCGACATCGCCAGTTTGCGCCAAAAGGGTGCAGAAGTGATCATCGTTTCCCTGTGCTGGGGAAAAACCGATGCCACCTCCCCCACCGATGCGCAACGCCAACAAGCCCAGCAAATTGCTGATGCAGGCGCAGATATTATTCTGGGAACAAACCCCAATGCCGTTTTCCCCGTTGAGATACTGACAGCCGACCGAGGCGACGGACGTTATCACCCTGTGCTATGCGCCTATTCTCTGGGTAATCTGTTCACTTACGATCGAGAAAAACGTGCCAACCTCGCAGGTATTCTTTTGCATGCCGATGTGCAATACGATCCATCCACTGGTGTGGTGGCCTTCGATAACCTTGGCTACGATCCCACCTATTGCTGGCGTGGCAAAATCGACAATTCGACCCGTACCGGTGTGCTATCGGGTCGCGAAGCCAACGCACCCGCATTTGTCGATCAGAAGCAAATGGACGTCATGCGGCGTTGCTATCAGCTGATAACCGAAGTAATGAACGAAGGCGTATTGCAGCAACGCCAATAACGCTTCCAAAATACAGAAAATCCCCAGAAGCAATGCTTCCGGGGATTTTGCTATTGCGCTTTATGCCAGCAGGCTCTTGCCGGTCATCTGGGCAGGTACTTCCAGACCCATGCTATCCAGCATGGTGGGAGCGATATCTGCCAGACGGCCGCCTTCACGCAGGGTACGGCCGATCATTTCGGGGCCGATAGCGATGAAGGGAACCGGGTTGGTGGTGTGAGCGGTGAAGGGCTCGCCGTTCTCGGGGTCCACCATCTGGTCGGCATTGCCGTGGCCAGCAGTGACGAAGGCACGGCCGCCGTTGGCCAGAATGGCATCCACTACCTTGCCTACGCACTCGTCCACAGTGGCAACGGCTGCCTTGGCGGCATCCATTACGCCGGTGTGACCCACCATGTCACAGTTGGCAAAGTTGAGGATCATCACATCGTATTTCTTCTCGTTGATCAGTTCGACGGCCTTCTCGGTCACTTCGTAAGCGGACATTTCGGGCTTCATGTCGAAGGTGGCGACCTTGGAGGACGGGATCAGTTCGCGATCCTCGCCATCGTTGGGCTTTTCCACGCCGCCGTTGAAGAAGAAGGTAACGTGAGCGTACTTCTGGGTCTCAGCAATGCGCAGCTGGGTCTTGCCCAGACCGGACAGGTACTCGCCCAGAGTGTTATCCAGCGTTTCCGGAGGATTGACGATTTCGAGGCCCGTAAAGGTCTCGTCGTACTGGGTCATGGAAACGAAGTTAACGGGGAAATAGCCGTTGGCACGAACAAAGCCGTCAAAATCAGGCATGATGAAGGTGCGGGTCAGCTGACGGGCACGGTCGGGGCGGAAGTTGAAGAAGATAACGCTGTCGCCTTCGCTGATGGTAGCGGTGGCCTTGCCGCCATCCAGCACCACAGTGGGCTTCACAAACTCGTCGGTCTCTTCCTTGGCATAGCTCTGCTCCACAGCCTGAGAGCCGGTCTCAGCGGTGATGCCTTCGCCCAGCACCATGGCATCGTAGGCCTTCTTAACACGATCCCACAGGTTGTCACGGTCCATGGCCCAGTAGCGGCCCATCACCGTAGCGATCTTACCAACGCCGATCTCTTCCAGCTTCGTCTCCAGCTCACGCACATAGTCGATGCCACTGGAGGGGGGCACGTCACGGCCATCCAAGAAGCAATGCACGTACACATCCTTCACGCCGCGCTGCTTGCACATCTCCAGCAGAGCGTACAGGTGGGTGTTGTGGCTATGTACGCCGCCATCGCTCAAAAGACCCATCAGGTGGACAGCCTTGCCAGTTTCCTTGGCGGTGTCCATGGCCTTGACCAAAGGCTTCTTCTCGAAGAAAACGCCATCCTGAATATCTTTGGTGATGCGGGTGAGTTCCTGATACACGATGCGGCCAGCGCCAATGTTCAGGTGACCCACTTCGCTGTTGCCCATCTGGCCATCCGGCAGACCAACATCCATGCCGCTGGCACCCAGCTGGGTGGTGGGATACTTGGCCATCAGGCTATCCAGCACAGGAGTGCCCTGCTGATAAATGGCATTGCCTTCCGTGGCGGGATTGATGCCGAAGCCGTCCATAATAATGAGAGCCGTCATGGTCTTTTCCATTGCTTGCTGCTCCTTACTTGTTGTACAGTACCACGGAGGTGAAGTCGGGAGCCTTCAGAGAAGCGCCGCCGATCAAGCCGCCGTCGATCTCGGGCTGAGCCATCAGACCCTTCACGTTGCCGGGGTTCATGCTGCCGCCGTACTGGATGCGCACAGCATCGCTCACATCCTTGCCGTACTTGCGCTCGATGGCCTTGCGGATGACGCCGATGGTCTCGTTGGCCTGCTCATCGGTGGCGGTGAG
>JAZSRK010000046.1:0-6655 GCA_045538465.1 Candidatus Limiplasma sp.
GTAGACAGGGTCATGGTGATAGCGGCAGTCAGAGTGGTCTTGCCGTGGTCAACGTGACCGATGGTGCCGATGTTTACGTGCGGCTTGTTGCGTTCAAATTTTGCCTTAGCCATGGGGATCGACCTCCTGTTTGTTCGTATAATGTTCCGGCAGGGTTTCATGCGGGATGGAGCGGGTGATGGGAATCGAACCCACGTGGCCAGCTTGGGAAGCTGGAGCTCTACCATTGAGCTACACCCGCAAGTCCGCATCTACCAATTACCAGACATAGGATATTGTATCGTTTTTGTTTTGTATTGTCAACCCTTTTTCCATGCTTTCACACAAGCGGGTAAAACCTTTATCAGCCAGCCGTTTGACGGATCAAGAGCTTTGGTATGTGAAACAAGCTTTGCAGATCGTTATAGGGTGTGCCGGGCGGCGAAAACAGCCATGCATGCCGTGCCTTGCGGCTATCCAGAATTACTGGCATACGGTGATGGTATGGCAGCATTTGTACATCGGCTGGTTGAGTAAGAATGGCGAAACACCCTTCCTGTTTTGTGCCATCATCGGGCAATTGGCAAACTCCTGCAAGAAACATCGGTGCGCCATCGGCCAGCGAAAAAGAAAATTTATCCTTCGTCTTTTCACCATCCGCTCCTCTGCGCCACTCATAAAAGCCGCTCACAGGCACAAGGCAGCGGCCTTGCTGCACAGCCTTTGAAAACATATAGGAAACGTTGGCTCGCTCGCTACGGCTATTGATGACCAGACCGCCGCCACCTCTCGGAAAACCCCATTGAACAGCTTTTACTCGCCAACCCTCCAATGTATTCACAATGATAGGCGCATGCTGAGAAGGAAATATTTCGCCATAGGTCACCTTTGCTGCTTGCTGCGGCTCTTTATTCAGCTCAGCGATGATCCGCGCGATCTCCTCGTCGTTGTCCTCATAGGCGATATAATAACGTCCGCACATGTTGTTTCCCTTTCCCATTTTATTTATAGTGTAGCTTTCCCTTCGTTTCGTGTTTTCATGCATTACGAACGCCTACAGTATACCATTCTGCCTACAGATACGCAAATTGCTTCCAGTCACAGCTCCATCATTTTTCCATCACTGCCCAGCATTGACAGAAAGCTGGCAAGAACCTATAATAAAATATCATTATCTGCGAAGGAGGCGGTTCGTTTTGGATCAAAACAATCAACAGCCAACGCCGCCTGTTCGTAGGCGCTATCATGCGCAAACTGTAGATACACAGTTTCGATCCGCACAAACAAACAACTCTTTTACCGTAGGAAACGCTCCTTCTCAAAATATGCAAGCGCCTGTACGTACCCGAGCCAAGCGCTATTCTCCCGACCATGCCAACGATAAACCACCAGAGCAAAAAACTGCTGTTTTCCCGCAAAACGCTCCTTTGGCTGAGCCGTCTTTCATCGCTTCCGGCTCTTGGCCTTTTCCTTCCACACAGCCGCCAAAGAATACCGCTTCTTCACAAAGCAACTTCCAACAACCTCAGAATATCCCCTCACAAAAGGTTCAATCCCCTCCGCAGATGTTTGTACCTGCTCAAAACCAACCAAATGCGCCGCATCAAAGGTTTACTCCCTCTGCAAACCCTTCTCCTGAAAGATGGCAAAACGTGCCTGAACATTCCCCTATTCCTAACCATAATAAGCAATCAGATACCCCTGTTTCCCCTATTCGGCCAATAAAACCGCCGCCGCAGAAGGCTCAGCCGATCGATTATCCTCCTGAGTTTAAGTGGAAAGACAAAGCAGCGCCGTCCGATGAGCCAAGCAAAGAGGAGACTGCTGCCCCTAAAACACAAAAAAGGAATCTAAAGCGGATCGTATATCGCTTTGGTGTTTTCTTGTGTACAGCTGTGCTGATCACTTCCAGCGCAATGTTGATCAAGTATTTTTCACAGATCCACAAAGCAAACCAAGCCAGCAACCATCTTCGCGAGATCTACCGGGATGAGGATGCTTCAGCTTCTGTAGCCGAAACAACTTCTGCCCCTGCCGTTGCACCGGAAGCCACTCCGACTGTTAGTCAAGCCGTTACTGCTACCGCCACCCCACGCCCGGTTCCTGCAAACGCCTCTGCCGATTTTCTTGCCATGTGGCCAAGTAAATATCCCGGCAACGAGGAATTACGCATACAGGAACGCTTTACCCCGCTTCGCCAACAAAACAGAGATGTGGTCGGTTGGCTTACCATTGATGGCGTGCTTGATGAACCCGTCTTCCAGCGGGATAATAGCTATTATCTGACCCACGATGCCACAGGTACATCCAACCCCACTGGTGCTCTATTCATCGATGAAAACTGCAACCTGCGTACCGTGCCCATGCAGGTGCTCATTCATGGCCACAACATGAAAGAAGGCGCCATGTTTGGCTCCCTAAAGAAATACAAAGTAAAAGATGCCTCATTCTACCGCGAGCATCCGTTCATCCAGTTCGATACCCTCTACGAGAACAGCACTTATGTTATTTTTGCGGTGGCAGAAGTAAACATCGTTTCCGGCAACACGCACTATTTCCCCTTCTGGCACCAGTTCCATTTTACCGATTTGGATAGTTTCCAGAAGTATGTTTCGCTCGCTAAGGAATATTCCCGCTTCAAGGTGGATATCGACGTACAGCCCGGCGACCGCTTGCTGACACTGGCCACTTGTAGCAGCGGCGATGATAATCTGAGATTGATCGTTATGGCTCGCAGACTTCGGGAGAACGAAGACACGATCATGCTATCCAATCAGATCCTCAGCGCAACTGCGCAGTAAGGAAGCAGCATGAAGACCATAGAAGTTGTCGCAGCGTTGATCCGACGCTCAGATCGATTCTTGATCTGCCGCAGACCCAAGCACAAAGCACGGGCAGGATTATATGAGTTTCCTGGCGGCAAAGTGGAAGCCGGCGAGTCGCTCCAAGAGGCCTTGGCACGTGAGTGCAGAGAAGAATTGGGCTTCGACCCTGTGGTTGGCTTGCCTGTAGCAGATGTATACCATCGATACCCGGATCTGACCATCCACTTGACCCTTTTGGAAGTGCATGCCCGCGATGCCGAACCGCATGCACTTGAACATGACGACTTGCAGTGGATCACCGCCTATCAACTGGATAAGTATCCTTTTTGTCCGGCCGATATCGCATTTCACGAATCCATCCGCAAGTTGTTGGGTTAAGCGGTTTCTATCGCTCTACATGAAAAAAAGCTGTCTGAGTACCCAAAGCAGGGCTCTGACAGCTTTCTTTTTATAGGCTTATTCTTGAGGAATGACAGGAATATCTTCAAAATCCTCCTCAGGCTCCGGCATATCCTGACAAACCATCAACAGAGCATCTTCACCGTTATCCTCGTAATAGCGTTTGCGGTAGCCAAGCTCAATAAAGCCAAGCTTTTTATACATGGATTGTGCGATCAGGTTGCTGCGGCGCACCTCCAGCGTCATATACTGTACGCCCAAATTAGCGGCGTATTGCTTGAGTGCCTCTGTTACCGCTCTGCCGATGCCGCGTCCCCTATGCTCAGCAGCAACGGCAATGTTGGTAATGTGCCCTTCATCCAGGATCATCCATGCACCTGCAAAGGCCACTATGCTGCCGTCTTCCTCGGCGACCATATAACGGGCGCAAACATTCTTGGTCATTTCGTCAATGAAGCTCTGTTCAGACCATGGCGTTGGAAAGGTTTTCAGCTCAATGGCGTGCACCTGTGGCACATCCTCTATGGTCATGCGGCGAATGATGTAGCTCATGCTTTGGCAGCCTCCTTTGCAGCGCGAGCACGTTCTGCTTGCGGGGCACGAAGATACAGCGGCATCAGCGCCAGATAATCAACAGCCTCTTGCTGGCGTTCCCACGCCAGCATGGCCACCGACGATGGGCGAAGAATGGCGCAATGAGCGGGGACAAATACTGCCCTATCGCCAAGCATATCTACGATGGCTTGATGGTAAGTGGCAACACCATCTCCCACAAAATACAACCGCTCTTTCTGATCGGCCACAGCCAGCACTTTGCTTAGGTAATCGGCTAATTTTTCAGCCATATCAGGCAGGAGGCGTACAGGTGGCATACCTGCATGGAAAGCCGCACCGTAAACCTGTCCAGCTCTTGCATCCTGAATGGGACAAATGATGCCTTCTACACCGCACAAACCTGCTGCAAGAGCCTCCAATGCATCCACACCGATGCAAGGCTTGCCTGCGCCATGTGCCATGCCTTTTACAGCGCTGACCCCTATACGCACGCCTGTAAAGGAGCCTGGGCCGACTACAGCGGCATACAGATCAATATCCTCTACCGAAAGACCGCTCCGGTGGAGCGCTTCTTCCACCATGGGCATCATGTTGACAGAGTGGGTCAGCTTGTTAACAGCCGCGCTCTCGTAAACAAGAGAACCGTCTCGAAGGATAGCAACGCCTGCAACCGGCCCAGATGTATCAATAGCAAGAATCGTCATTGCTGAAGTTCTCCTTCTCTACGCATTTCCACTTCATCGATGGGATGAAAACCGCCGATGGGTGTTAGTACGATGGTGCGTTCTTCTTCACCTTGCGGGATCAGCTCAACCTGCAAATAAGTTTCCGGTATGGCTTCTTCTGCCTTGGAAGGCCATTCGATCACTGCTACGCCCTCGCCATAGAGGTATTCATCCATGGAGAGTTCGTACAGTTCTTCAACATCAGAAAGGCGATACCAGTCAAAATGGTAAAGCGGCAGCCTTCCCTCGTCGTGTACCTGCAATATGGTAAAGGTCGGGCTTGTAACATAGCCTGTAACGCCAAGACCACGGGCAAGACCACGGGTGAATTCGCTTTTGCCAACGCCCATGTCACCAAGCATCAGCAGTACATCGCCGGGCTTGAGCTGATGCGCCAATGCTTGACCGATTTTCTGAGTTTCTTTAACACTATGGCTATAAAATCGCACGATGAAGCCTCCGACTATTTTTTCCCTTCTCTTAGCCCCGTCCGTTACGTTTACCGTGCAAAACGGGTGAAAGAGGTTTGTAGATAATGCCAGTGATGATGCTGATGATGACCCACTTGAGCAGATTGAAGGGTGCAGTGATCGCCAGCACAAACTTGACCTCTGTATCCACGAAGGGGATCAGCGCCTGACCCATACCGATGATCTGCTCCACAGGCATATGAAAAACGTTGCTGTAGAAAGGTATCATGATATACAGGTTGACAAACACTGCCACAATGGTAGCGATGACCGTACCTGCTGCCATACCCAAAATCGCGCCTTTACGGTTCTTGTTGCGCTGATAGATCAGGCTGGCGGGGAACATCATCGCAAAGCCCATCAAGAAATCTGCCAGTTCACCTACACCTTGGGAAGTGGTATGAAGCAAGCCCAGCAGCGCTTTGACAGCAAGGATCAGGGTACCTGCGCCGGGGCCCATGGCGAACGCGCCCAGCAGCACCGGCAGGCTGCTGAAATCCAGCTTATAAAACAATACCACCGGGATCTCCAACATAAACAGCACAGCTGCAATGGCCGCAAGGATCGCCATGGTGGCCAGATGGTTGGTGGAAATGCGCTTTCTGCGTTTTGTGGTTGTCTGATTGGTTTGTGCAGTGGTGTTGTTTCCTTCGTTCTGATTCATATACAGAACCTCCTTCAAACAAAATGCCCCCGATGGCTACTACGCATCAGGGGCAACCACGCATACGCGAAAGGCCGCTCTTCTCACATCCGGACTAAGACCTGATGGGTCGTCACCGTCGGTTCCGGAATTGCACCGGATCGGAGAAACGCCATTGCGTTTCCTTCGCGGACTATACCGCCGGTGGGGAATTTCACCCCGCCCCGAAGAAGCCATCTGGATTTCCATCAGTATATTAACACCGGGGCCGGAATGTGTCAATGTTTGATATTGTTATACGGCGGGCGGCATCGTACGGTGATCTTTATCAATCCAGATGCATGGAAAGAAACGTGGCATCATAGGTTTTACTACCGTCGTAGCGATCATATTGTCCATACTTTTCAAATTGGAAACCACATTTGCGCAGCACATTTCCTGAAGCGGTATTGGCAGTGGCGTGACAGGCTTTGAAATCCCGAGCATTCAAATTGTCGTATGCCCAACGGATCATCGCTTTCGCTGCTTCCGTGGCAAAACCACTTCCCCAGTATTGGCGGTTCAGGTTATAACCAACTGCATAGCGACTATCTGCTTCTTGATGGATGCTGCCAGAACCAATCACTTTACCTGTTGTCTTCAGTGAAAAACAGAATTCATTCGTTGCAGGATCTATCTGAGAAATCCATGCCTTGGTGACATCCTTATTCGCATGTACTGGATAGGGCATATACCGGTTGACGATGGGATCCCCTGCCCATTCAAAAACATCATCTGCGTCATCGACTGTCAGTGGTCTGAGAATGAGCCGTTCGGTTTCGATTGTTCGATTCACTTTTGTTGGCAGCTCCTTTCTGCTTTGTTTGATGATTACATTATGCAAAGAATATATGAAAAGCCCGACCAGTTTACACTGATCGGGAATGGGAATGCGGCAGCGACCTACTCTCCCGGGCCGTCTCCAGCCAAGTACCATCGGCGTGCTGAGGCTTAACTTCTGTGTTCGGAATGGGAACAGGTGGAACCCTCAGGCCATTACCACCGCAATGGGTGAACTTA
>JAZSRK010000134.1:0-7103 GCA_045538465.1 Candidatus Limiplasma sp.
TCCAGAGTGCCGCGGCTGATGTCGGGCTCGCTGCCTTCGGGCTCGAGCACACGGTGCTGGATCAGCTGATACTTCACAGCACGGTCAGCGCACATCTTGCAGCTGGGGGTGTTGCCGCAGTGGAAGCCCATGAAGGTATCGTTGAGAGCGTAGTCGTACTTGCCCTTGATATCCTCATCGTAGATGTACTGAGGCACGGAGTTGTTGATGTCCAGCAGGGTGACGGCGTCGCCGGAGATGCAAGCACCGATGTACTCGCTCACAGCGCCGTAGATGTCAACTTCGCAGGCAACCGGGATACCGCGGCTGGCCAGACGGGAGTTGACGTAGCAGGGCTCGAAGCCGAACTGAGACGGGAAGGCGGGCCAGCACTTGTCGGCGAAAGCGACGTACTTGCGGGCGCCCTTGTGGTTCTCAGCCCAATCCAGCAGGGTCAGCTCGAACTGAGCCATACGGGCATTCAGGTCGGCATAGTACTTGCCCTCGCCCATTTCCTTGGCCATTTCTTCGCAGATGGCGGGAATGCGGGGGTCGTTGGCATGCTCACGATAGCTGACCAGCAGGTCCAGCTCGGAGTTCTCTTCGATTTCGATGCCCAGCTCGTACAGGCCCTTGATGGGGGCATTGCAGGCAAAGAAGTCCTGAGGACGGGGACCAAAGGTGATGATCTTCAGGTTCTTCAGACCGATGATGGCACGAGCGATCGGCACGAATTCCTTCATCATGGTCACGATCTCGTCGGCGGTGCCAACGGGATACTCGGGGATGTAGCCCTTCAGGTGGCGCATGCCCAGATTGTAGGAGCAGTTCAGCATGCCGCAGTAAGCGTCGCCACGGCCGTTGATCATGTCGCCATCGCCTTCAGCGGCAGCCACAAACATGCAGGGGCCGTCGAAGTTCTTAGCGATCAAGGTTTCGGGAGTCTCGGGACCGAAGTTGCCCAGGAAAACGACCAGAGCGTTGCACTCGGCAGCCTTCACATCTTCCACGGCCTTGAGCATGTCCTTCTCGTTCTCGACGGTGACGGGGCACTCATAGATGTCCTCGCCATAAGCCTTAACGATGTTGGCACGGCGCATTTCAGACAGGGTGATGGGGAAGCAGTCGCGGCTGACGGCCACGATACCGAGCTTTACCTGAGGAATGTTGCTCATTGGAAATCTCTCCTTATCTTAATGAATAATATGTAATGGTTTTTACCCTTACAGGTCGTTCTGGATGTCGATGTTCTCGCCCACCAGACCCACATAAGCGCCGTCGGCAGCCTCGGAAGCTTCCGCATGGGCGATCAGCCACTTGTTGCGGGCCCACAGAGTCTTATCCTCGGCATTGATGGGGTTGGCAAAACGGAAATCGGTGTTGGTCTGATCGGGCAGACCGATGAGCACCTGGAAGCCCTTGGAGGCATCCGCATGGCAGGGAGCGTAGTGCAGGGAGGTAGCATACACCTCGATCAGCACGCCGGCGGGGCACTTGAAAGCCTTCACCTTAGCGGTGTCCAGCTTGCCATCTACGATTTCATCCTGCTTGGCCAGCAAGAGGATGAAGTCCTGAGTGCCCAGGTTGAACTCGCTGTCACGATGGTACTCCAAGCAGTTCAGCTTGGTGTTGTGGCCGTTGCAGTAGCCCAGCTGGAAGGGCATGCCGCCGAACATCAACTCGCCGAGATAGTCGGCGTTTTCCACGGCGTGCAGACTTTCCACCTTGCCGACGTACTCAACGCCTTCGGGCAGGTTGGTTGCAGCCAGTGCCTTGAGCATGGGCTCAACAGGGTAGCCTTCCACGATGCGGCCATAGGGAGCAAAGGAAGCATCGGTTACGGGTACGATTTTCATGGGGGCTCATTCCTTTCTATAAGTAAATGATGTTCTCTTTTATATTACAGCTGTGCCAGTTCGCTGTAAGCGCCCTTCAGGGACGGATACAGGCTCTCGTACACGCTGTAAACCCGTTCGTAAGCATTGTGCTCAGCAGTGCCGGGGGTGAGAGGCTCGTTCTCACGGATGACCTGAGCGCAAGCGCTGGGGATATCCTTGTAGATACCAGCAGCAACGCCGGCCAGAATGGCAGCGCCCAGAGCGGGGCCTTCGGTGTTCTTGACCGTCTTAACGGGCATATTGAACACATCAGCCATCATCTTACGCCAGAAGGGGCTCTTGGCACCGCCGCCGCAGGCCAGCATGGTCTCGGGGGCAACATGCATCTGACGAAGCACGTCCAGATTCTGACGCTGAGAGTAGGTAACGCCTTCCATAACAGCGCGGAGCAGATCCTTGCGGGTATGGATAGCGGACAGGCCGATGAAAGCGCCACGAGCATTGCTATCCAGCAAGGGGCTGCGCTCGCCCATCAGATAAGGCAAGAAGATGAGGCGGTTGGCGCCAATGGGAGACTTCTCAGCCTGCTGATTCATCAGGATGTAGGGATCGGTGTCCATTTCCTTGGCAGCATCGATCTCAGCCTGGCAGAAGGTATCGCGATACCACTTCAGGGACAGACCGGCAGCCAGCGTGCAGCTCATTACAGTGTATGCACCGGGAACAGCAGCGCAGAAGGTATGCACACGACCCTGAGGATCGATCTGTACCTTATCGGAATGAGCGAACACAACACCGGAGGTGCCGATGGTGGTGAAAGCCTTGCCTTCCACCACAACGCCGGTACCAACAGCAGCAGCAGCGTTGTCGCCAGCGCCGCCGGCCACGGGAGTGCCAGCAACCAGACCGGTCACCTGAGCGGCTTCGCTGGTGATGTAGCCAGCCACGTCAGAGCTCTCGGTGAGGCGGGGCATCAGAGAATCGTCGATCTTCAGAGCATCGAGGATCTCCTTGGACCAGCAGCGATTGGGAACATCCAGCAGGTTGGTGCCGCTGGCGTCGCTCATTTCGGAAGCGTATTCGCCGGTCAGCTTAAAGCGTACATAGTCCTTGGGCAGCAGGATGTGGCGCACCTTGGCCCACAGTTCCGGCTCATGCTTACGCACCCACAGGATCTTACCAGCGGTGAAGCCGGTGAGAGCGGGGTTGGCAGTGATCTGGATCAAACGCTCGCGGCCGATGGTGTTGGTGATCTCGTCGCACTCTTCCTGAGTACGGCCGTCGCACCACAGGATGGCTTCGCGAAGCACGTTGCCATCTGCATCCAGCAGAACCAGACCATGCATCTGGCCGCTGATGCCCAGACCCTTAATGTCCGCAGCATTCACGCCGCTCTGATCGATGACGGAACGGATGGTGGTGCGGGCAGCATCCCACCAATCTTCGGGAGCCTGCTCGGCCCAGCCGTTCTGGGGCTGATGGAGGGGATACTCCACAGTTTCGCTGGCAATCGCCTGACCGTTCACATCGAACAGCACAGTTTTGGTACCGGAAGTACCAAGGTCAACACCAAGTAAATATTCCATAGTAGTCATTCCTTTCGAATGTGCTTGAATGATGGATCACAGTTCAATGGACAGGGCTTCGTGGCCGGTGAGAGCCGCAGTACGGCTGTCGGGCTGGCCAACGCCTACATACAGCACAGGGCTGCCTTCGGTGATGTAGTTGCCATCGTTGTCCACGACCTTGAGGGCATCCTCGGAAACAGTCAGGCTGACCTTGATGGTGCTGCCTGCGGGGCAGGTAACACGCTGGAAGGCGCACAGACGAGGATTCTTGGGCGCATTCTTGCTGCCGTTGTTCTGGCAGTAGATCTGCACAACATCCTGCGTATCCACGATGCCATCGTTGGAAACGGTAGCTTCCACAGCGTAGCCGCTTTCGGTCTTGGCAGCGGAAACGCCGCTCACATACACATCGCCGTAGGTGAGGCCGTAGCCGAAGGGATACAGGGGCTCTTCTTCCATAAAGCGGTAGGTGCGACCCTTCATGGCATAATCGGTAAAGTCGGGCATGCGATCCAGCTGCTCGTTGTGGTAGAAAGTAACAGGCAGCTTACCGGAGGGAGACAGCTTACCCAGCAGGATATCAGCGATGGTCTTACCGCCGCGGGCACCGGGATACCAGCCCAGCAGAACGGCGTTGGCCTTGTCGGCAGCAGCGCCCAGATCAATGGAGCTGCCAGCCATCAGGCAGATAACGGTGGGCTTGCCCACGCTCAGCACAGCATCCATCAGGGTGCGCTGGGTCTCGGAGAGCAGCAGGCTCAGCTTATCGCCAGAGGCATCGGCGTTGCCGGTGTCGCCCTGCTCGCCTTCCATGGTCTCATCCAGACCCACGACCAGAACCACCACATCGGATTCCTCAGCCACGGTGAGGGCTTCGGAAATGCGGTCGTTGGCCATGCCCAGATTCTCCACGCGGTCACGGAACAGGTGGCAGCCTTCGGAGTACAGCACACGAACATCGTCGCCCAGAGCATCCTGCAGGCCTTCCAGAACCGTCACATAGCGGGAAGAAGTGCCGTGGTAGTTGCCGATCAGGGACACACGGTTGTTGGCGTTGGGGCCGATGACACCAACGGTCTTCAGCTTGGAAGCATCCAAGGGCAGCAGGCCGTCGTTCTTCAAAAGCACGCAGCTCTTCTCGGTGGCTTCGCGGGCTTTGGCGATGTGCTCGGGGCACTCCACCACAGAGTAGGGGATCTTATCAAACTCGCTGCCTTCCATGATGCCCAGCAGATAACGGGTGGTGAACAGACGGGTAGCGGCGGTGCGCAGCTGTTCCTCGGTGACCAGACCCTTTTCGTAGGCCTTCATCATATACAGGTAGGTGTTGCCGCAGTTGACATCGCAACCCATTTCCAGAGCCAGCGCAGCGGATTCTTCGGGGGTATCGGTCACATGATGAGCCTCGTGGAAGTCACGGATGGCCCAGCAGTCGGACACATAGTGGCCCTGGAAGCCCCATTCGCCACGCAGCTTGTCTACCATCAGCGCCTTGCTGCCGCAGCAGGGTTCGCCATTGGTGCGGTTGTAAGCGCCCATGACGGATTCTACATTGGCTTCCTGCACCAACGCCTTGAATGCGGGCAGATAGGTCTCTGCCATATCCTTGGCATCGGAGGTAGCGTTGAACTCATGACGGAGTGCCTCGGGGCCGGAGTGCACAGCAAAGTGCTTGGCACAGGCAGCAGACTTGAGCACTTCACCATCACCCTGCAGACCCTGCACATAGGCAACGCCCAGACGGGAGGTGAGATAGGGATCTTCGCCGTAGGTCTCATGGCCACGGCCCCAGCGGGGGTCACGGAAAATATTCACGTTGGGAGACCAGAAGGTGAGGCCCTTATAGATATCGCGGTCGCCATGTGCAACAGAAGCGTTGTACTTGGCACGGCCTTCGGTAGCAGCCACATCGCCCAGTTCCTTTACCAACTGAGGATCGAAGGCAGCGGCAATACCGATCGCCTGAGGAAAGCTAGTGGCAACGCCGGCACGGGCAATGCCGTGGAGGGCTTCATTCCACCAATTGTAAGCAGGAACACCCAAACGTTCGATGGCGGGAGCGTCGAAACGAAGCTGACTGGCCACCTCTTCTACCGTCATTTGCGCAACAAGCGCTTGAGCCTTTTGCTTGGCCGCTTCTCGATTCATGGGGAAAACTCCTTTCGTAACAGGAGGTTACAAAGAAACCACGACAACCTTTTGCAAGCCTGTTTGGATTCCTTCCTACCCTCCGTGTTCACAGTTCGGTAATGATGTTACATAACTTTACATAATCCTAAGCCAAAAAGTACATATTGTCAAGTATTTAGACGAAAAATATCTGATGGATTTACTGTGTAAACTGTACCATTCTATGTTGAAGCGCTATAAAACAGAATGCTTGTCTCTCCCCCATTTGTTTTTATCATAACCGTACATGCTTACTGTTTCAAAAGGAAATAGGCAAAAAGTTTCGAACGTGATATAATCATTATACCTTTTCTGCAAGGAGGCAGCCTATGCAAACGTCAAGTATTCAGCCACATATCTATTTAGATCACGCCGCTACCACCGCACCTGAAGCTGAGGTGATCGAAGCTGTATACGCAAGCATGAAAAACAATATCTACAATCCTTCCGCTGCCTACAGTGCAGCTGGAAATTCACGCAAAGCACTGCGCCTAACCCGCAAAGCCATCAGTGAACTGATCGGATGCGAGCCGAACCATATTTATTTCACCTCCGGCGGTACAGAAGCTAACAACTGGGTATTCTGCGGGCTTGAGAACCGTCACGTCGTGCTTTCAGCGATAGAGCATGCATCGGTGCTGCAAGCAGCAGAAAATCACCATTGCCATATCACTTTGGTAAAGCCTGACGAAAACGGCATCATTCATCCGGAAAGCATCGAAAAAGCTTTGCGCTACGATACCGCGCTCATCTCGCTGCAATATGCCAACAACGAGACCGGCGTTTTGCAGCCCGTAAAACATGTCGCAGCAATTGCCAAAAGCAAGCATATCCTCTGCCATTGCGATGCAGTGCAGGCCGTGGGGCATGTACCGATAGATGTGCGCACGCTTGGGGTGGATCTATTGAGTGCATCCGCTCATAAACTGTACGGCCCCAGAGGCATCGGTTTTCTATATATTCGCAGCGGTGTGAACATACCGCCTTTGCTCGCAGGCGGCCAGCAGGAAAATAACAGGCGTTCCGGCACCGAAAACATCCCTGCCGTTGAGGGATTTGGCGTTGCAGCCAAACTTGCCCAAATGGATCTGGAGCCTCGCGCTCTTCGGGAGCAAAAGCTGATCATGATGTTGCAAAATATAATGAAAGAAACGTTTCCACAAGTAAAGGTGCTGGGCGTCTCTGCTCAGCGGACTCCCGGCATTTGCGCCATGCTTCTGCCCGGGCTTTCGTCTGAAGTTGCCATCGCCAAGCTGGATCTATGCGGCATCATGGTATCAGGCGGTGCAGCTTGTGCATCCTCGTCTAAAAGCCCAAGCCATGTATACAGGGCTATGGGGCTCAGCGAAGAAGAAGCTGGATGTGTTCTACGTTTTTCGGTAGGTCGGCACACGACCGAAGCAGAGATATCGACCGCCGCAGGAGAACTCATTCGCATTTACAAAGAATGCCTTGGATGATCACCGTTTGTCATAAAGGCAAAAGCGCCTGTCCCTTGTGATCGGGACAGGCGCTTCAGGTCGTCGAAAAATTCGCCTTTGGCGACTTT
>JAZSRK010000045.1:0-2831 GCA_045538465.1 Candidatus Limiplasma sp.
CAGGACGACTCCACCAACTTCCAGCGCAACTACGCTCTGGCCGAGATGGAGTTCGAAAACGGCGACGCTACCATCTATCACAAGACCGAGTACCGTGAGCGCCGCAATCACTACGCCGTGTATTCCGTCAACACCGAGGTTGATGGTTACGACACCAGCCTCGAAGCCTTCATTGGCCTGTACAACGGTTTTGGCAACCCCGATGTGGTCATGAATGACCAGCCCACCAACAGCGATGCTCACGGCTGGGCTCCCATCGCCAGCCATTGCATCCGCCGCACCCTGAAGCCCGGTGAATCCGTCAGCTTCGTGTTCGTGCTGGGCTTCTGCGAGAACCCCGTGGACAAGAAGTTCGTGGCTCCCGGTGTCATCAACAAGGAGCCCGCTCACGCCCTGCTGAAGGAGTTCCAGACCGACGAGCAGTTCGAAGCCAAGCTGGCTGAGCTGAAAGCCTACTGGCAGCAGCTGCTGAGCCACTTCCACATCGAGAGCGGCGACGAGAAGCTGAACCGTCAGGTCAACCTGTGGAACCAGTACCAGTGCATGGTGACCTTCAACATGAGCCGCAGCGCCAGCTACTTTGAGAGCGGTATCGGCCGTGGCATGGGCTTCCGTGATTGCAGCCAGGACCTGCTGGGCTTCATTCACCTGATCCCCGACCGCGCCCGTCAGCGCATCATCGACGTGGCCTCCACCCAGTTCCCGGATGGCAGCGCCTATCACCAGTACCAGCCCCTGACCAAGCGCGGCAACATGGACGTTGGCTCCGGCTTCAACGATGACCCCCTGTGGCTCATCTACGCCGTAAACGCCTACATCAAGGAAACCGGCGACATGACCATTCTGGATGAGATGGTTGATTTCGACAACGATCCCGCTCAGGCTCAGACCATGATGGAGCACCTGCGCCGTTCCTTCCGTTACACCGCCGAGCATAAGGGTCCCCACAACCTGCCCCTCATCGGCCGTGCTGACTGGAACGACTGCCTCAACCTGAACTGCTTCTCCGCCGAGCCCGGCGAGAGCTTCCAGACCGTTACCAACAACGACACCGGCATTGCCGAGAGCGTGTTCATCGCCGGTATGTTCGTTGGCGTGGCCGATGACTATGCCAAGCTGTGCGACCTGTACGGCGACAAGGAAGAAGCTGCCTTCGTGCGTGCTGAGAAGCAGGCCATGATCGAAGCCGTTGAGAAGGACGGCTGGGATGGCGAATGGTTCGTGCGTGCCTACGATGCTTTCGGCCACAAGGTCGGCTCCGACGAGTGCAAGGAAGGCAAGATCTTCATTGAGCCTCAGGGCATGTGCGTCATGGCCGGTATCGGTCTGGAGAACGGCATGGCTCAGAAGGCGCTGGATTCCACCCAGAAGTATCTGGAGTTCGAGCACGGCATCGTGCTGCTCTACCCCGCCTACACCGAGTATCACCTCGAGCTGGGCGAAGTCTCCTCCTATCCTCCGGGATACAAGGAGAACGGCTCCGTGTTCTGCCACAACAATCCCTGGATCATCATCGGCGAAACCGTGCTGGGTCACGGCGACCGTGCCTTCGATCTGTACAAGCGCATTGCGCCTGCCTACATCAAGGATCAGAAGCTGCACCGCACCGAGCCCTATGTATACGCCCAGACCATCAACGGCAAGGAGAGCTACCTGCCCGGCGAAGCTAAGAACAGCTGGCTGACCGGTACCTCCGCTTGGAACTCCTTCACCATTTCTCAGGCCATCCTGGGCGTAAAGCCGCAGTTTGAAGGCTTGATGGTGGATCCCTGCCTGCCCGCTGATATCAAGGATCTGAGCATCCGTCGTGAGTTCCGCGGCAATGTGTACGACATTACCGTGCGCAACAACGCTGGCGGCGAAAAGGGCAAGATCACCCTGAAGGTGAATGGTCAGGCCATCGACGGCCAGATCGTGCCCCTGCCCGAAGGCACCGGCAACACCATCAAGGTGGAAGCCAGCATCGACTAATTGCATTTGAAGCTGGTACGTTGGCACCGACGCCTCTGCAGGGGCGTCGGTGACCAATGCACCCTAAACCCAAAAAGGACTTACCTGCTGCTTTATAGGCAGTGTGGTAAGTCCTTTTATGGTATGTTAATGAAATGCAAAAAAGGAGTGAGATCAGATCAAAGCGTTTCTATGGCCAGTGTAAGCCCGCGAACGATATCGCCAAGAGGCATGCTGGGCATGTTTTCCTTCGCTTGCTCCGGTAAACAAGGTACATGAATAAAGCCTGCAAGGGTAGGCGTTTGGCGAAAGTGATGCAAAACGGTGTACAGCAGGTCGTTGCAGACAAAAGCACCGGCAGAGTAGGACAGGCGCGCAGGCAGACCGCCGCGCTGGATCGCTGCCACCATACTGCGTACTGGCAAGGTGGAGAAATAAGCTGCTGGCCCCTCAGGAACGATGGGCTCGTTGATGGGTTGGCAGCCTTGGTTATCGGGTATGGAGGCCTCTCTCAGGTTGATGCCGACGACCTCCGGTGTTATGAAGGCACGACCGGCAGCCTGGCCAATGGACAGGATGGCATCGGGTTTGTGTTTTTCTGCTTCGCTAAGCAACAGGGAAGCAGCATGGGAGAATACGGTGGGCAGTTGCAGCTTGATAAGCCGATATCCGCCGATGGTCTCTGGAAGGGCTTCGACCGCATCCCATGAGGGGTTTCGGTTTTCGCCGCCGAAGGGATCAAAGCCGGTGATGAGGAGCTTCTTGATAGCCATCGCCGCCTTTCTTTACAGAATTGTAAAAAAGCCGCCTGCGTTTTTGCAAACGGCTCTTTTGGCACGCCCGGCGGGAGTCGAACCCACGGCCTGTCGCTTAGGAGCACA
>JAZSRK010000168.1:0-17181 GCA_045538465.1 Candidatus Limiplasma sp.
GGGCCTTCAATACAGCGGGATGCGCCCCGCAGGCATAGTCGCATTCAAAATGGATCATGGTTTTGGTAACCTCTCTTTAGCAATGTTTTGCAGAATAGTCTAAACCATTCCCCTTGCTACGCAAGGGTTCCGAAACCACCGTACACGGCGCTGGTTTCGGAACTAGAATCGAAGGGCTGCGACCCTCCGATGCCTCCCGGGGTTTTTCGACAGGCTGAGCTGTATTGCGATCAATACAGCTCTACAGCTCTGTTTACAGCACCATGATCAGCGTGCCCAACGTGATCAACACAGAACCCACAGCCGATTTCCATGTGAACTGTTCATGCAGAAACACAAAGGCCATCACCAGCGTAAACACAACGCTCATTTTATCGATCGGCACAACTTTGGATGTTTCCCCCATTTGCAGCGCTTTGTAATAGCACAGCCAGGAGATGCCCGTTGCCAGACCCGATAAGATCAGAAATATCCAGCTTTTCTTCGTGATACCAACGATACTGCTTTGCTGGTTTGTCAAAAAGACCATGAGCCAAGACATGGCCACGACCACGATCGTCCGGATACCTGTAGCCAGATTGGATGGGACCCCTTCAATGCCGATCTTCGCCAGAATGGATGTAAGGGCTGCAAAAACAGCCGATAGAATAGCAAATACTGCCCACATATTTTCTACCTCTTCAACCGCTGAAGGCGCGGTTTTTCATTTGCACCGTTTCGTCAGAGTTACGAGGGGCTTATTCTGTTTGTTCCCCCTCGGCCGCCGCTGCCTCCTCGCCGGCCAGACGGCTCATACAGGCATTGAGGAATATGGTATGGGATACCGCCGTAATGGCGCTGCGCAGCATCTCCTTCTCGATGGAGGAGGTCTTGCCGATATCCTCAATGGCAGCCTTGAGCCCGAAGCGGTAGCCCATAACGTTTTCCAGCTCCATACAGAAATAGTCGTAGGCTACCTCTACGCTGTACACCTTCTTTTGGCGGCGGAAAAGCACCATGATCTGCTCCAGCGGTACCACCTGTTTGAGCAGCGTTACCGCAATAATGTAGGCAATGTGCTGCCGGTAGTACTGCTTCTTGACCGGGTTCTCGATCAGCCCCATTTTTACATAGTTCCGCACCATGGAACCGGTGATCTCCACGCACTCCAGCGGCGCAAAGAGCTGATTGACATATTTCACCGTCTGTTCCAAGTACAGCCCCATATCAGGCAGCTGCTCGTACCGGGGAAGGGAAAACCGCTTCATGGTTTCGGCCATGATCCGTTTCATCATCTCTTTCATGGAGATGATTATACATTTTTTGAGGTATATTGTCAATCCTTCACGGGTTTTTGAATAACCCGTGAAGGATTTTTCTGCACCCTTGACAATGTTGTTCCAAATTGTTATAGTAAAGATGTCAAACCATTGCTGCACCAAAGTACCCGCCCGAAAGGAAACCATAGATCATGAAGAGAAACATCAAACTGGTGGCCGATTCTTCCATCAACCTGCAAAACTACGAAGGCTGCGACTTTACCGCTGTGGCCATGAAGGTAGTCGCCGGAGAGACCGAATTTGTGGATGATCCGGCCTTGGATCTGCCCGGCATGCTGAAGCACCTGAAAGACTACAAGGGCAAATCTTCTACCGCCTGCCCCGGCGTAGGCGACTGGCTGGAAGCCTTCGGCGATGCCGATGAGGTGCTGGGCGTTACCATTACCAGCAACCTATCCGGCTGCTATAACGCCTCGCAGGTGGCGGCTCGGGAGTATTTAAAAACTCATCCCAACGCCAAGGTGTTTATTCTGGACAGCCTTTCCACCGGTCCTGAAATGCACCTGATCATGGACAAATATGCCGAGCTGATCCAAGCCGAGCTCTCCTTTGAGGAGATCGTGGAAGAGATCAAAGCCTACAGCAAGAAGACCCACCTGATGTTCTCCCTTGCCTCCCTGAGCAATTTTGCCAAGAACGGCCGCATCAGCCCCGTGGTGGCAGCAGCGGTCGGCGTGCTGAACATTCGTGTAGTGGGCAAGGCCAGCGATGAGGGTACCTTGGAACCCATGCATAAGTGCCGGGGCGATAAGCGTGCCATGGCGCAGCTGCTCAGTTGTATGGAGGCCATGGGCTTCAAGGGCGGTAAGGTGCATCTGGCTCACACCTTTAACTTGGAAATGGCAGAAACCTTTGCCGAAACCCTCCGGCAGAAATATGCCGATGTAAAGCTGACCATCCGGCAGAATTTGGGCCTGTGCAGCTACTATGCCGAAGAAGGTGCTCTGCTGGTGGGGTTTGAAGGGTAAACCAAACCCATGGATATGACAAGAGCCGTCTGTATCGAAACAGGCGGCTCTTTTGTATGCATTTATTCTCCCAACTCCTGCAAAAGCCAGCGCATTTCCCCGCCGCATTCGGCGCCAAATGCCAGACGCAGCGCAGCGCACAAAGGCGAGCGCTCCTCCTCGCCAAGGGCCTCATCAGCTTCGATATTGCGCATCATCTGTGCCACCGGCCTTGCCAGCACCCGTGCCGGGTTGCGTTCCAGCTGAAAGCCCATCAGGCGGGGCATGTATTCACTGCTGCCCTTTAGAAACACTTGGATAAACTCCCGGCACAGCCGACCCAGATAGTGCGCCATGTATTCATCGGCAGAGGGGGCCAGCGAAAGGCAGCGCAACAGCTGCGGGTGGTGAAACAGCTCCTGCCGCATAGCCGCCTGCCGGGCAGCATCGAAGGCATCCGGCGTAAGATACAGATGGAGCAAATAGCACTTGATACGCGAAAAATCCAGCACCAAGGAGCCTTTTTCCGGCAGGTTTCCCTGAAACAGCCATTCCTCCTCCACCGCCAGACAATCCGGGTATTCCTCCCGGGCCCGACGGAGCAGCGCCAGCTTCTTTTTGTTGTTTTCCAGCGCAGCGGCTCGATCCAGCAGCGCCTGTGCACCGGCAGGCACTTGAGCGGCTTCGGGCTTTGACAGCTGTGCACCGCAGAAGGGGCAAAACATAGCGCCTTCCTGCGCACCCTGCCGCCCGCAGCGAGGGCAGATCGGCAATGCCATAGGCGGTTCTCCTTTCCTGTGTACGATACATTGTTCCGTTTGATGGTAACACACCCGGCAAAAGCTGTCAAACAATGAAAAATTACAGGTCTCCCACTTGTATGTCCAAAGAAAAATGACCGTTTCGTAACATTTTTTCTTTTTACTGCCAACACCTTGAATGGGAAGCGTTTTGGTGATATACTAAAGCTAACACCGACCCCGTCAGGGGCAACGGGCAAATTACAAGGGAGGAAACATCCATATGAAGAAGTTTCTTGCTACTCTTCTGGCTCTGGTGATGGTTTTCGCCTGCACCGCTTCCTTCGCTGAAGCTGTGGACCCCGAGACCATTCCCGATGAGTGCGCATCCGAAAACGGCGTCTTTGAGCTCGCCTTCGTTACCGACGTGGGTCAGCTGAAGGACAAGTCCTTCAACCAGGGCACCTGGAACGGCGTTAAGTCCTACGCCGCTGCCAATGGCCTCACCTACAAGTACTATCAGCCCGCCAACGGCGATCAGGCTACTGATGACGACCGCTACGAAGCCATGAAGGCTGCCTGCGAAGGCGGTGCCAAGGTTGTTGTATGCGCCGGCTTCATGCAGGCTGCTGCCCTGGAAAAGGCCGCTACCGAGTATCCCGACACCAAGTTCGTCTTCATCGACGGCTGGCAGATGGGTCTGAAGAACGTTGCCCCCATCGCCTTCATGGAAGAGCAGAGCGGCTATCTGGCTGGCTATGCCATCGTGAAGGAAGGCTTCACCAAGCTGGGCTTCATGGGTGGCGGCGGCGGCACCAACCCCGCTTGCTGCCGTTACGGCTACGGCTTCGCTCAGGGCGCTAACGCTGCTGCTGCCGAGCTGGGCATCAACGTTGAACTGAAGTACTCCTGGCAGTACGGCGCTTCCTTCAGCGCTTCCCCCGAACTGGAAAACATGGCTAAGGGCTGGTACATGAACGGCACCGAAGTGATCTTCGCTTGCGGCGGCTCCATGTTCTCCTCCATCGTCTCCGCTGCTTCTGCTAACGATCTGTTCGTTATCGGCGTTGACGTTGACCAGAGCTTCGAGTCCGAGACCGTTGTGACCTCCGCCCTCAAGGGTCTGGTTTCTGCCACCGAGTGGGCCATCGGCAAGTACTACGCTGGCGAGTGGGATACCATCGGCGACGTGGCTAACAACCTGGGTGCTACCGACAACGCTGTGGGCCTGCCCACCGCTACCTGGTCTCTGGAGAACTGGACCGTTGCCGAGTACGAAGCTCTGCTGGCTTCCATCGTGGACGGCTCTCTGGTGATCGATAACACCGTGCTGGAAGCTGACGCCATCAACGGCGCTGGCCTGGCCAACCTGACCGTTATCTACGAATAATGGACATCCGCCCCATCCTCCGCAAGGAGGATGGGGCGTTTGCCCTGTATAGGGACAACAGAAGCCGCAGCCTTAAAGGGTAGGGGCCCCAACCCTACCCCCGGCTGCTCACAAAAGGGGCCGTCCTCGCTTCGCTGCGTTGCGGCCCCTTTTTGTTGCCACTTGGCTGCGGGGATGTGGGATTTCTTTTGTCCAACACCCCTCGGCTCTCCCTCCGGGAGAGCTGTCAGGCGCAGCCTGACTGAGAGGGGCTTCCCCCCGCATTCCTACACGAAAATCTTGCCTTTTCCCCTTTTTACCGATATAATGATAATATCTGAAAAACTCGGCACACTCCGTCGAAATAACAGAAAGGGAGGTGGGTGCGGATGAATGACGTTCCTCAGTACGTGATCGAAATGCTGCACATCACCAAGGAATTTCCCGGCATAAAGGCCAATGACGACATCACCCTGCAGCTGGAAAAAGGCGAGATCCACGCCCTTCTGGGCGAGAACGGCGCAGGCAAATCTACCCTGATGAGCGTGCTGTTTGGTCTCTACCAGCCGGAAGAAGGCGTTATCAAAAAGGATGGGGAAGTTGTTAAGATCAACAACCCCAACGATGCCACGGCTCTGCACATCGGCATGGTGCACCAGCACTTTAAGCTGATCGATGTATTCACTGTGCTGGATAACATCATTCTTGGCGCAGAGGATATCGACGCACTGGGCTTCCTCAAGCGCAAAGCTGCCCGTAAAAAGGTGGAGGAACTTAGCCAGCGCTACGGCCTCAAGGTGGACTTGGATGCAAAGATCGAAGACATCACCGTTGGCATGCAGCAGCGTGTAGAGATCCTCAAAATGCTCTACCGCGAAAACGAAGTGCTCATCTTTGACGAACCCACTGCCGTGCTCACGCCCCAAGAGATCGAAGAGCTGATGGAGATCATGCGCGGTCTGGCCAAGGAGGGCAAGAGCATCCTGTTCATCACCCACAAGCTGAACGAGATCATGGCGGTATCTGACCGGGTAACGGTTTTGCGCAAGGGTCGCTATGTGGGCACTGTTAAGACCTGCGATACCACCAAAGCCGAGCTGAGCCGCATGATGGTAGGCCGCCCCGTGCAGCTGGAGGTAGAAAAATCTGCCGCCAACCCCGGCGAGGCAGTGCTCACCGTTGACGGACTGTGCGTACCTTCCAAGCTGTACAAGCGGGATGCGGTGCACAATGTCAGCTTTACTGCCCATGCAGGCGAGATCCTATGCATTGCCGGTATCGATGGCAATGGTCAGACCGACTTGGTGCATGCTCTCACCGGTCTGGAAAAACCCTCTGCCGGTTCCATCAACCTGCTGGCGCAGGATGTAAGCCATGCCACCGTGAAGCAGCGCAGCGATGCCGGTATGAGCCACATTCCCGAAGACCGGCACAAGCACGGCTTGGTGCTTGATTTTACCTTGGAGCAAAACATGGTTTTGCAGCGCTTTGAAGAGAAGCGTTTCCAGAATGCTGGCTTTATCCGCTTTGACGAAGTACGCAAATACGCCGACGAACTGATCGAACAGTACGATGTACGCTCCGGCCAGGGCGCAGAGACCGTGGTACGCAGCATGTCCGGCGGTAACCAGCAAAAGGCCATCGTCGCCCGCGAGATCGACCGGGACAAGCCTCTCATTATCGCCGTGCAGCCCACCCGTGGTCTGGACGTTGGCGCCATCGAGTACATCCACAGCCAGCTGGTGGCCCAGCGGGATGCTGGCAAGGCCGTGCTGCTGGTTTCGCTGGAGCTGGACGAGGTAATGAACCTGTCCGACCGCATCCTCGTGATGTACGAAGGCGAGATCGTCGGCGAGTTTGATCCCAAACAAATCACCGTGGAAGAGCTGGGTCTGTACATGGCAGGCGCAAAACGGCAGGAGGTGGCTGAGGCATGAACAAAACACCCTTCTTTCAAAGATCCGGCACCCGCTCAGTAATGGCTTCGGTCATTTCCATCCTGATCGGTCTGCTGGCTGGCAGCATACTCATCTTCTTTGTGGGTATGTTTAACAAGACCATCGGTATCAATGGCGTTTGGAAGGGAATCCAGCTGATTTGCGGCGGCTTGTTCTCCACCGGCCGCACTGCAGCCGGTACCCTTACCTTCGGCTTTAACCCCACCAACATCGGCAACATGCTCTTCCGTGCCACGCCGCTGATACTGACGGGTCTTTCCGTTGCGGTGGCTTTTAAAACCGGTCTGTTCAACATCGGCGCACCCGGTCAGTATCTGGCAGGCATCTGCGCTACCCTGTTCATCGCCCTCAGCCTGTCCACCGGCGGCGGCGCACTGTACGACTTCCAGCTGGCGCAGGGGACGGCTCCTACCGCCTTCTTCCCCGCATGGCTGGTGTGGACGCTGGCTTTCCTCGGCGGCATGATGGCGGGTGCCATCTGGGGTGCGATCCCCGGCATGCTCAAGAGCCTGCTCAACATCAACGAGGTTCTGGCCTGCATTATGACCAACTGGATCGCCGCCAATCTGGTCACTTGGGCTTTTGACATCTCCAACCTGAAGAACCTGATCGAAGGCACCAAGACCAGCTACATCTACAAAACCACTGTGAACAACGTGGAAACTGCCAAGATGGGTCTGGACAAGATCTTCCCCAAATCTCAGGTAAACGGCGGTATTCTTATTGCCATCGTGTTGGCAGTGGTCGTGTTTATCATCTTTACCCGCACCACCTTCGGCTACCAGCTCAAGGCCTGCGGCTCCAACCGTTTTGCTGCCCGCTATGCCGGTATTAAGGATAAGCGCAACATCGTGCTCAGCATGGTCATCGCCGGTGCTCTGGCCGGTGCCGCCGGTTCCCTCTACGCCCTCAGCGGCAACACCGAGTTCTTCTGGACCACCTACCAGCAGCTGCCCGCTGTAGGCTTCAACGGCATTCCCGTTGCGCTGCTGGCCTCCAACCACCCCATTGGCGTGGTGTTTACCGGTATTTTCATGTCCATGCTGGATATCTGCGGTACCCAGCTTACCACATACACCGCTTTCAACGAGTACATCACCGATGTTATCATCGCTGTGATCGTGTACATGAGTGCCTTTGCCCTGCTGATCAAGACCATGCTGGGCAATCGCCGCCGCAAGGTGGATACCGTGCTGGAGACCGCCGCACAGCCTGCACCTGCTGGTGAAGCGGCAGCGGACGAGCCTGTAGTGGAAGCTGTGGCTGAAGCTGTAGCAAATGCCCCTGTGGTGGAAGCCGCTGCTGCCACTGCTGAGACTGACGCTGCAGAAGACACCCCCGTGGATGAAAATGTGCAACCTGATCGACCCGCCGGAGAGGAGGAGAACGCATGAGCACTTTGTTGACTAACCTGACCTCCGACAGTACGGTCTACCTGATCCAGCAAACCCTCATTTACGCCATTCCCCTCATGATCGTGGCGCTGGCCGGTGTATACGCCGAGCGCAGCGGTATCATCAACTTGGCCTTGGAAGGTATTATGATCTTCGGCGCTTTCATCGGCGTGCTCTTTGTTCGCCTCGTGCAGCAGTGGGGTTGGTTTGAGGCTGTTTACCAAGCCAAAAACTGGGTCGGTCTGCAATCCTTTGCTTTGCTGACCATGCTGATATCCGCTGCCTTGGGTTCGCTGTTTTCCCTGCTGCTGGCTTTTGCAGCCATCAACCTGAAGGCTGACCAGACCGTCGGCGGCACCGCCCTCAACCTGTTGGCACCCGCTCTGGTTTTGTTCTTCGTGCGCCTCATCGCCAACCAGAACACCCTGCAGATGGCTTCCGGCGACAGTGCCGGCTGGTTCATGCTCAAGAAAGCCATGTTTGGCTACGGTCGTCTGGACAAGCCCGGCTTCCTTTTTGAGACCTTCGTAAACAAGGTATACCCTGCCACCTATATTTGCATCTTGGTGTTCATCATCATGTCCGTTATTCTCTACAAGACCCGCTTCGGTCTGCGTCTGCGCTCCTGCGGCGAAAATCCGCAAGCAGCCGACAGCCTTGGCATTAACGTATTCAAGATGCGTTACGCCGGTGTTTGCATCTCCGGTGCACTGGCCGGCATGGGCGGCTTTGTCTACGCTCTTACCACCACCAACTGCACCGCCAACGGCGATGTTGCCGGTTTCGGTTTCTTGGCCCTCGCTGTTATGATCTTCGGCAACTGGAAGCCCCTCGGCATTGCTGGTGCTGCGCTGCTGTTCGGTCTGTTCAAGTGCATTGCCACTGGTTACGGCAGCTTGTTCATCCTCAACGATGCAGGCGAAAAGATCCATTTCCTCAAGGAGCTGGGCATCAATCCCAACTTCTACCGGCTCCTGCCCTACCTCATCACCCTTATCGTACTGGCCTTCACCTCCAAGAGCTCCCGCGCTCCCAAAGCCGAAGGCATCCCCTACGACAAAGGCAGCCGCTAAGCAGGGGGAAAGTGTTCCGCAACCTCAGTCGGCGCACAGCCCACTGCCGTGGGCTGTGCTTGCTTCGGTTGACGACTGCGGGTCGCTAACGCCTTCGGCGTTGTGTTCCGCAACCTCAATCTTCGCCTTGGCTACTGCCGTAGCCAATTCTCGTTTCGGTTGACGACTTCAATTCGCTAACGCCTTCGGCGTTGTGCCCACTGGGCACGCGCTCATTTCCGTCTCCACTGGGCACGCACTTCCCTCCGTCTCCCTGCACCCGCTCTCCAGCGCCCTTTGGGCGCTGCGGGCTTTTTTTGTTTGGGTCTGCCGGGGAAGACTGCCGGGGCACGGCGGGTGCCCCGGCTCGCTTGGGTGCAGCCACCCCCGAAGGCTCCCTTTCGCAAAAGGGAGCTGGCAGCCGCAAGGCTGACTGAGGGTTTCCCCTTCACCCACATACGCAAAACACCCCGGAAGTTGCCCACATCACGCAAGCAACTCCGGGGTGTTTCTATATTAACGAATCATCATCCCCTCTGCCGTGCAAAGCACGGCAGATAATGGGATTCTAAAGGGGCAATGCCCCTTTAGCGGGGTGCAGGGGCAGCGCCCCTGCCGTCTCCCCATTACATCACAACCTTGATCTCAGCGCCGTCGGTGAGCTTTTCATCAGCGATAACGCCTACGGGGATCTCTACGCCATTGAGATAGAGCTTCTCAACGCCGCCTTCGTGGTGGGCAGCGTTGTCCACAACGATGTGCAGGCGCTTGCCGCGGAAGGTCTTATCCATGGTGAAGCCATCCCACTCAGCGGGAATGGAGGGGCTGACCAGCAGGCCTTCGGGGGTGGGACGCAGACCGAGGATACCCTCTACGCAGCCCACCATAACGGTGGAGGCGGTACCGGTGAGCCAATGCACATGGGCACGGCCGGGCTGGGGAGACTCGTGGCCTTCGATAAACTGACCATGCACATAGGGCTCGATCTCACGGACTTCCGCACGATCGTTGTAAGCGGCGGGGCAGCTCTCCAAGAAGTACTGGTAAGCGGTGTTGCCGCGGCCCAGCAAGCTCTCGGCCAAGATGGCCCAGCCCTGTGCCTGGCAGAAGATACCGCCGTTTTCCTTGGTGGTGGCGTTGAAGAGGCGCATGCGGGCACCATCGAAGTGGTGGCGCTTGTAGCAGGGGGCCATGACCTCCACACCGTTGGGGGTGTTAAGCAGCTTGCCCACGCTATCCATAATGGCAACGGCCTGTTCCTTGGTGGCACCGCCGGAGATGACAGCCCAGCTCTGGGGGTTGAGCCACATGGAAGCTTCGGGATCGTTCTTGGAGCCGATGATGTTGCCTTCCTCGGAGTAGCCGCGCATGAAGCGGTCGCCCTCCCAGAAGTGCTCGTTGATCTTGCTGAGCTGCTCGGCTGCTTTCTCGTCCAAGTACTTGCAGTAGTCGGCATACTCGGGGCGATCCTTGAGGAGATCCTTCAGGGTGAGCATGGCATAATAGAACTGGAAGGCCACGAAGGAGCTTTCGCCCTCGGCGCCCAGACGGAGACAGTCGTTCCAGTCGGCGTGGAGGCCAGCAGGCATGCCATGGGTGCCCAGATGGTTCAGGGTAAAGTCGATAGCGCGCTTCAAGTGCTCGATAACGGTACCCTCGTCAAAGTCGGAGAAGGGAACCACTTCGTCCAAGAAGGCGGTGTCGCCGGTCTCGGCAATGTACTTGTACACGGTGGGGAACAGCCACATAGCATCGTCGGCACGATAGGCGGGGTGGCCGGTCTCGCGCACATAGCTTTCGTCCTCGGGCTTATCCTCGTGGCCGGGGTTGTGGGTAAACTTGACCAGCGGCAGACCAGCACCGTGGTGCACCTGAGCGGACAGCATGAACACAAGGCGTTCCTTGGCCATTTCCGGATCAAGGTGGATGATGCCCTGAATATCCTGCACGGTATCACGGTAGCCGTAGCCGTTGCGCTCGCCGCAGTAGATGAGGGAAGCCGCGCGGCTCCACACGAAGGTGGTGAAGCACTGGAAGGCATTCCAAGTGTTGATCATGGTGTTCAGCTCTTGGCTGGGGGTGTTGATGTTCAGATTGCTCAGCTTGCCGTGCCAGTAGGAGATCAGCTCGTTCAGCTCGGCATCCACCACCTTGGCGGTGTCGGCGTAGCGATCCAGCAACTGACGGGCTTCCACGCTGCCCTTCTGTGCCAGCACGAAAGCGATGGTCTTGGTTTCGCCGGGCTGGAGGGTGATGATGGTATTCAGGGCACCGCAGGGGTTGCCGTTGAAGTTGGTGGTGTTGGGCAGCTTGCCTTCCACAACGCCTTTGGGGGCATTGAAGCGGCTTACGCCCAGGAAGCCCTCACGACGGCCGGTGTAGCTGGCCACGGGGGAACCAGCCAGACCGAAGAAACGCTCCTTTCCGTTTTCGCCGATCTCGTTGGTATCGCAGTACTGGTTGATGTGCTGCAGAACGAAATCGCCCTTAAACTCGGTGGTGGTGATGAACTGGGTGTACTGCAGGTTGACCAAGTCCTGAGAATAGAAGCTCTCGGTGGTAAACTCGCAATAGCCGGTCACGCCCAGCTTGCGCTCGGCATCGGTGGTGTTGGTCAGGGTGAGGCGCCACACTTCGTGGGTGGCATCCTGCGGCACATAGTACAGGGTCTTGGACTGGATGCCGCTGTACTCGCTCTCGATCTCGGTATAGCTGGTGCCGTGGCGGGTGATGGTCTTGTACTGATCCAAGGGCTTTTCTACCGGACGCCAGCTGGCAGACCAATAGTCGCCGGTGGCCTCATCCCGCAGGTAGATGTAGCGGCCGGGCTCGGCGAACTGGTTGAAAGAGTAGCGCAGGATCCGGCTGGCCGCCCCGCTCTTTACGAAGCTGTACCCGCCGGCATTCTGGGTAACGATGGCGCCATAGGCCGGGCTGCCCAGATAGTTGGCCCAAGGCATGGGCGTGCGGGGATCGGTAATGACATATTCTCGTTTGTCGTTATCGAAGTAACCGTAATTCATTTTGGTTGCCTCCTTTTATGGTCGTACGGGTTTGGAAAACGTTTTCGTATGCCCTGCGTTGAAGGGTGGTAAACGAACATTTTCTTTGACTGGATTGTACCATAATTGAGCGACGTTTACAATCCGTCTACAGGACGAAAATATACGAAAATGAAACGCAAGAAAAAGCCTCCTCCTACGTTTGAAGGAGAAGGCTGAAGTTATAAAGCGGTTTCTTGCAGCAGCCGATGTTTAGCGAGCCTTGCGCTGCTTGCTGCCCATCCATACGATGCCCATCAGGCTGATGACGGCCAGACCAAACAGCATAGCCAACTGGGTGCTATCGCCGGTCTTGGGGGCATCACCGGGGGTAACGTTGTTTTTGGGAAGCTCCGATATAGGAATGACCGTCCAAGTGCCATTGCCGTTATTGCGGGCAACGTAGCCCTCTGCGATGATCTCCTTTGGGGGCAAATGCGAATACGTACCGCCGCTGAGCAGGAAACCAGCAGTGGAACCGCCAACGTCTGCATCTGTATTCCCGTTCAGAGAGGTGTTGTTGACCACCTTGCCGCCGGTAACGTTCAGTTGAGCAGAATTATTGTTGCCATCAATGCCGCCGCGGCTGCGGCCCGGGTTGCCGGAGATCTCGCCGCCGGACATATTCATAACACTATTGTTATGCAGATATATAGCAGCGTTTCGTCCGTTGGCGGAGCCGCATACGCTGCTGTTGTTGGAGATAAGGCCGCCGGACATATTGAACGTACCGTTATAAACACCTACGACAATACCATTGGAGTTCCAGCCTTTGGTATTCTTTACCTCGCCGCCCTCCATCGTAAGCACAGTACCGCTATAGACCTTAAAAATACCATGGTTTCCGCCAACAAAGTTATCATCAATGATGGTGCCATCCTTCATGGTAACTTGAATACCTGCACCGCTGGCATTGACAACAAGACCGCTCCCGCTTTTAGAAGCACAATGGGTGATCGTGGTATCTTCAAGGGTCACAGTGGAGTTGGCAGCAGCAGAAATAAGGCCATTGCTTGCGCTATAATGATTTTTGATAACGGAATCGCCTTTGATAGAAAGGCTGCCGGAATTGGTGATCATATAAGCGCTGGCCGCAGGTGCACCGCTGACAGGTTGCACATACGTATTTTCATCTGCGGAAAACTTAACGCCTACGGTTTCAAAGTCGGCGGTGTACTTGGCGTTATCAAAAGTCCAGTTGTTGTTGCCATCGATGGTTACGCCATCCAGCGTAAGATCGCCAGTAGAGGTGATCTTGAACAGCGTTTTGGTAAAAGCAGCATCCCGCAGCAGCGTACCGCCGGAGATCGTGATCTCCCTCTCGATGGATACGGTGCTGTTAAAAGGCAGCGTACCGCTGATCGTGATCTGATCCACTGTCGTATCGGCAACGGCAGCAACCAGTTCGTCCCAAGTTGTAACGGTAGCGGATGCAGCATTCGCAGCGGCCGGCAGCAACAAAACGGTTGCCAACAGCATGATAAGTAAACACTTTTTCAGCATGGTTTTTATTCCTTTCTATCGCCGTTTGCATTTGATGCGATCATTCGACAAAAAAGCTTTATTTTTCCAGCGATCCAACCCTCAAAAAGGGCACATCGCTCCTCGTATAGAATACCAAATATTAGGATTTCATACAACAGGTATTTCTTACTAAAATATTACAAAATCATATGCTCGATGTAACAACAAAACCCCTGTCTGTTTCCCGCACAAAACCCATATGGTCATCCCTCAGAAAAGCTGGTATAATCAGTGGTAGCCACTCACCATCCCTGCGGCTTGTCAGCATGCCGCCATTTGCATAAAGGAGACCCGCCATGTCCTTTGCCCATTTGCACCTGCATACCGAATACTCCCTCCTGGACGGTGCCAACCGCATCAGCCCGCTGGTAAAGCGCCTATCTGAGCTGGGCTTTACCCATGCTGCCATCACCGACCACGGCGTCATGTACGGCGCTGTGGAGTTTTACAACGCATGCCAGAAAGCGGGCATCACCCCGGTGATCGGCTGCGAGGTATACATCTGCCCCGACCGGTTTGATAAGCAGGGCGCTGCCCGGGAATACAGCCACCTGATCTTGCTTTGCGAAAACAACACCGGCTACCAGAACCTGATGAAGCTGGTCAGCGCCGGGTTTACCGAGGGCTTTTACTACAAACCCCGCATCGACTATACTTTGCTCAAGCAGCATAGTGAAGGGCTCATCTGTCTGTCGGCGTGCCTCAGCGGCGATCTGCCCAAGATGCTCATGGCGGGCCGCTACGAAGAGGCCAAGGCCTACGCCCTTTCCATGCAGGAAGTGTTCGGGAAGGAGCGCTACTATATCGAGATCATGGATCACGGCTTGAGCGAGGAGCGGCAGGTTTTGCCCCAGCTGAAAAAACTGAGCCGGGAGACGGGCATCCCGCTGGCGGCCACCAACGACTGCCACTACCTCTACCGGGAGGATGCCCCCGCCCAAGAGGTGCTCATGTGCATCCAGACGGGCAAAACCTTACAGGATGAGACCCGCATGCGCATGGAGACCGATGAACTGTATGTAAAGAGCGAAGCAGAAATGCTGCGCCTGTTTGCCGACTGCCCCGAAGCAGTGCACAACACTGGCGAGATCGCTGCCCGCTGCCATGTCACCTTCGATTTCGGCACGCTGCATTTGCCCCACTACCCCATTGAGACCGGGGAGACCGCCGAAGAAATGCTCACCCGCCTGTGTATGGACGGCCTGCGCCGCCTGTACCCCGCCGAGGCCGACGACCCGGAGAGCGAGCCCCGCCAGCGTCTCCAATACGAACTAAGCATGATCGCCCGCATGGGCTATGTGGATTACTTCCTCATCGTGTGGGATTTTATCGGCTACGCCAAGCGAAACGGCATCATGGTGGGGCCGGGGCGCGGCAGCGGTGCAGGCAGCATCGTGGCGTATACCCTGTCCATCACCATGCTGGATCCCCTCAAGTACAACCTATTGTTCGAACGCTTCCTGAACCCGGAGCGCATGTCCATGCCGGACTTGGACATCGACTTCTGCTACGAGCGCCGGCAGGAAGTGATCGACTACGTGGCCCGCAAGTACGGGCAGGATCATGTCAGCCAGATCATCACCTTTGGTACCATGAAGGCCAAGGCCGTTATCCGGGACGTGGGCCGTGTGCTGGGTATGAGCTATGCCGCCGTGGATCAGGTGGCCAAGGCCATCCCCTTTGCCATGGACATGACCCTTTCCAAGGCCATGGAGGTCAGCCCTCAGCTGAAGGAGCTGGTGCGGGACGACCCGCAGGTGCAGCGCCTCTACGATATGTCCCTGACGCTGGAGGGCATGCCCCGCCACGCCAGCACCCATGCGGCAGGCGTGCTGGTCACCGCCCAGCCCGTCACCGATTTTGTGCCCTTGCAGCTCAACGATGAGGTGGTCACCACCCAGTACCCCATGGGTACGCTGGAATCGCTGGGTCTTTTGAAAATGGACTTTTTGGGTCTGCGCACCCTCACCGTCATCCGGGATACGCTGGATCTTTTGGCTGAGGAGGGCATTCACCTGACCCCCGAAGAGATCCCGCTGGATGATGCTGGGGTGTACCAGATGATCTCCGCTGGCGATACCGACGGCGTGTTCCAGCTGGAATCCGGCGGCATGCGGCTGTTTTTGCAGAACATGAAGCCCGCCTGCTTCGAGGATGTCATCGCCGCCATCTCCCTCTACCGCCCCGGCCCCATGGATTCCATCCCCCGCTACATTGCCGGCAAGCAGGATCCCTCCACCGTCCAGTACATCACGCCCCAATTGGCCCCCATTCTGGATGTGACCTACGGCTGCATGGTGTATCAGGAGCAGGTGATGCAGATCGTGCGGGACTTGGCGGGCTACAGTCTCGGCCGCAGCGACCTGATGCGCCGCGCCATGGCGAAGAAGAAAAAGGACGTGATGGCGCAGGAGCGGGAGTATTTCATCAACGGTATGACGGACGAAAACGGCAACGTGGTCATCGAGGGCTGCGTGCGCCGGGGCGTTACCCCGGAAGCCGCCGGTGCCATCTACGACGAAATGAGCGCCTTTGCTTCCTACGCCTTCAACAAAAGCCACGCCGCCGCCTACGCTGTGGTGGCTGTGCAGACCGCTTGGCTGAAGTTGCACCATCCCGTGCCCTTCATGGCTGCCATGATGAACTCCGTCATGGACAACATGCCCAAGGTAGCCGGGTACATCCAATACTGCCGCCAGAACGGCATCCCCATGCTGCCCCCCAGCGTCAACCATTCCGGCTGGAAGTTCTCCGTGGACAAGGATGACACCGGCAAGCCCGGCATCCGCTTCGGTTTGGGCGGCATCAAGGGCGTGGGTCACGGGGCGGTGAAGCAGATCGAAAAGGAGCGCCAGCAGGGCCCCTTTGCCGATATGGTGGACTTTATCGAGCGCACCGCCAGCGACCAGCTGAACAAGCGCATGGTGGAATGCCTCATCAAGGCCGGTGCCTTTGACGGCATGGGTCACAACCGAGCCCAATTGATGCTGGTCTACGAAGGCCTGATGGATGACAGCACCCAGCGCCGCCGCCAAAACGTGGCTGGTCAGGTCAGCTTCTTTGACCTTGCCATGGGCGGCGATGCCCCTGCAAAGGCAGCCTTCCACATCCCCGATCTGCCGGAGCACCCCCGCCGGGCGCTTCTCAGCATGGAAAAGGACATGACCGGCGTATACATCACCGGCCACCCCTTGGATGAGGTGGCGCACCTGCTCACTGCAGGCTTTACCACCGTCTCCGCCGTGTACGACATGGCCGACAACGAGGAGACCGCCCACAACAGCGACGGTCTGCCCGTGGTGATGGCGGGCATCCTGACCGCCACCCGGGGCAAGATCACCAAAAAAGGCGCCATGATGGGCTTCCTCACCTTGGAAGACCTGACCGGGCAGATCGAAGGTCTGGTATTCCCCAAGGTATACGAGCGTTTTGTGAACATGCTGGCGGTGGATCAGCTGGTAATGCTGGAAGGCAAGCTGAGCCTGCGGGAAGAAGAGGAACCCAAACTGCTGGTGGATTCCGTCCGGCCGCTGAACGATGAGACTGTGGCGCAGGGGGTAAAGCCCAAGGCGCAGCGGGAGTTTGGACGGTATGGCAAGGGGCGCAGCGGCAGAGAGTTTGCCAAGGCGACCAGCACCGCAGCTGTTGATGTAGCGGCGATCGATGCCGCCAAACCAGCTCCCCGCACTGCCGCAGCGCAGCCTGTCAAGGCTGCTCCCGTGCAAGCTCCCCCCGCACAAGCCGCCTGTGATCCCGAACCGAAGCCCACCGCAACCCCAACACCCACCATTCCCCCACCGGCATCCCCAGCCTCCCCCAAAACCGATGCCCAGCTGG
>JAZSRK010000151.1:0-12489 GCA_045538465.1 Candidatus Limiplasma sp.
AAGGGTTCCGGAAAGACCAAGCGGATCATTGAAATGGCCAACACTGCTGCCAAGGATACCAAGCACGACATCGTTTTCATCGATGACGATAATCGTTATATGTTCGATCTGACCCGTGACGTGCGTTTCGTTAACGCAGGCGAATACGACATCGAAAGCGATCAGATGTTCATGGGCTTCATCAGCGGTGCTACCAGCCAGAACTTCGACATCGGCCAGATTTTTATCGACGCTTTTAAGAAGCTCATCAAAACCGAGCTGAGCACCACCGAGTGGATGTTCCAGCGTCTGGAGAAGATCAGCGAAAAGAGCGGCATCGACTTTATCCTCTGCATCAGCGAGGATCCGGCCGACCTGCCCGAGTTTATTGCCAAGTACGTTATCTGATGGCAGTTTATTGCTGCTAAAACACGAAAAAGCGCTCTGTTGATACGGAGCGCTTTTTCGTGTTTTAACAAAAGTTTGCAAAAAAATTGTTTTGCGAATGGTTACAACGTTTTCGATGCCTTTACAATCAGTTGCAATCATTGTATACTCAATATGGAATAATGCATATATTGGTATTTGCTTTCATTGTAGCTCTTTACAGGGCTCAAGCGCTACATAAATCGTCGACCTGAACAAGTGCAGATAAAGGAGATATGAGAAAATGACCAATTGCAACAATTTGCTGCGGAGGGTGACCGCTATCTTGATGTGCGTTTGTCTGCTGATGGGCAACGTGAGCATCGCTGTGTCCGATACGCGGTATTCTGTTACATCCGATCCGGTAACGTTCGGGCTAACTTCGCGCAGCGGTTCTGCTGCCGAGAAGGTAGCGTTGGGCAATTATGCCAATTTGTCTGCAAACTTGTGGGCAGACCGCAACGGCACTCCATTGCCGGAGGCCGTAGGCAACGATCAGAGCCTGTTTTTCCAAATGGCTTTCGACCTTAACAAGGCAGAGGGAAGCGATGAATATCTGCTGCGCCAGGCCTATCAAAACGGTCTGGTGGATGCCGATACCGTTTTTACCTGCGATATCAGCTTCCTGCCGCATTTGGTCAATACCAATTTCCCCACGTCTTACGATAGCGAAGATAACATTGCCAGCGACGGTGATGTGAATGTTTTCCGTTGGTGGATCGATCAGAGCACCAACCAGATCTGTCTGCGCTTCTTTGAAAACGTATATACAGGGCACGGCTCTGTTTCCAATACCAAAGTAGCCTTCGACGGCAAGCTGAACATCAGCGGCAAGGATGAAGATGGCATCCTCAATTTTGGCGTTGATAAGAACACGATCTCCCTTTTGACCAAGCAGGGTTATGCAGTCAGCAAAAAGGCGGGCATTCCCTACTATAGCGCACAGGAAGGTGCCTATCTGGTCAAGTATACCGTTACCCTTACCCTGGACCAGAATATGAAGTTGAGCGCTGATGTGGCAGGCGATTTGTACAGCGCAGCACTTTCGCTGGAGGATACGGTGCTTTCCGGCGGCGCTCTTACAGGCGTGATGGTCGGCACCCCTGCCATTACCGCTCCCGAGGGAGAAGAAGCCGCCATCACCAATCAAAACAACGGAATGGCCAATACCATGTCCATTACCAGCCCCGATGGTCTGCTGGGTAAGGGCACCTATACCGTTGAATACACCATGAAGATCGACAGCGCGGCAGCCAATGCCAAGCTGGAAAACTACACCGAAGCGCAAAAAACCAATACTGTGGAAGTAAAGGAAGACGGCGCTTCGCTGGCCACCCCGCTCACGGCTACCGCTACCATTGGCTGGAAAGATGTTACCTCCGGCCAGTATAAGATCGACAAACTGGCCTTTGCGGATCCGGCCGGGAAATACGATGGCATTTATCTGGATGCAAGCACGAAAAAATACTATATCGACTTCCGTGTGGTCGTCTACCTGAAGGATGAAGTGGAAAACTTTACCGTGACCGATAAAGCGGACTACGGCGTATTCTTCCGTGCCCCCGACGATAAAGCGGTAACACTGCAAGGCATGTGCGATGACTTGGGCTACTGGGAAGGCGATTCGTCTGCACATCTGCTGACGCCTATGGAAGATGTGATCGTAACGAATACGATCAACGCAAGCGCTACCGAATGCTACATTACGGTATCTGCTCCTGAGGGGCAGACGTTGAAGCCCGGCGCGTACCACCTGCGTGTGCCTGCTGATGTGACCGATGCCGTTGCCAAAACGATAAAAAATACGTATCCCCAGTCCTATCAAAATACCGCTACGCTTACCTCTGTGGATGGTGTGCCCACATCGGAATCCGATTCCTTCAAGCAAGCCATCCCGATTTATCAGTATATCACGAAGGTCGGCGGCTATGAGATCGACCCGGATACCGGCGGATTTGTTTTGACGGCAGATGGTCGCCCCATTATTCGTTGGGATGTGTATTTCGGCTGGGAATTCTATAATACAGCCTTCGTTGAAGACATTATGGATAACCAGGAATTGTACGTGAACTCTACCTATCCCTTTGATGTCCATCATATGGAGTATACCGGTAATGGGATGCAGTGGGTCAATACCTACGCAAGCCTCACATCTACCGAAGATACGGATTATATTCATTTCCTGAGGGATGATAAGCAGGCTGCGATCGGTTTTACCCTCGATACCGCTGAGCTGATCCCGCCAGAGGCCAACGCAGAAGTGTATAAGTTGGTCTATTTCACCGTGCCCAAGCTGACCGACAACCCCAATGAGCCCTACTACACCACCGGCCTGAAGAACCATTTCGATGTAACTTTCACACCGCCGTATAACCACGACGATGGTTTCGGCATCACCCCGATCGTTACCGAGCCCACAGTCGCAGAGCGGGTGTCGTTGAAGCTTCAAAAGGAAATGCTGTACGACGAAAACGATACCCACAACCGCTGGCGGGTTCGTGTGAACAATACGCAGCACACCGTGCCCATTGCCAACCTGACCCAATTGATCATTTCCGATCGATTGGGCGTGCAAGAAAATTATGGTGTATTCGGCTCCGATGTGACCATTGATTATGATAAGCCGATCACTGTGAAAATGCAGTACTTCAGGGACAATGACACCCACAGGAATACCGTTGTCACTTTGCAAGAAGGCGTGCATTATACCATCGAAAAACAGAACGATGCCAATAAGCCAAGCTGGTGGGATCCCGCTTGGGGAGACTGGTATCTGGGCTACTTGAACCTCGGCCCGGAAAGCCAATACGGTTTTGGTGTAAATATCAACATAGAAGCCGTAAAGGAATTGCTGGCAGCAGATAATTGCACCTATTTCCGCTATATCGATGTGGAGTACAGCTCCGAAAACCCGGTGCTGGATGGTAATGCGGGTTATGATATTCTCAACCGGGGATATCTGGACTACGAGTATCTATCCATTCCTCAGCGGCTGCAGGCCGACAAGACGTACAACCGTAAATTCTCTACCAAGAAGAAGTATGCGCCCATCTACGGCGATTACTACGATGCCACACGGGGCGTGGGCGGCTTTACGCTGCACACGGTAAACGATGCAAATCATCAGGGCGTTGGTTATGCGACCAAGGGTATGTACGATGATAACCCTGCCAATGGCGACGGCAAGGAAGAGATCCTCTGGAAGATCTTTATCGGCGCAAGAGAGTTTGAAAACAGCACGCAGCCGATCACCGTTACGATTACCGATACCCTTTCCGACAATATGACTTTCCCCACATATGAGGGCATTGAGCTGAAGGATCTGTTCCTGATCGAGGCCACCAAAGCCAGAGGGCATGTGCTTGTGCCGGATAGCGTTGTGCTCGACGGGCAAACCTTCACCCTTACCTTTACGGTGCCCGCTGGTGCATGGGCTGGCGGTGCAACGTATTCCAGCTCCGATGTGGAGATCACTTACCATACGGTCCTCAAACCCGAGGCCATTGCCGATGCAATGAACAATGCCAATGGCGCCGAGCAGGTGACCATTAACTACAGCAACACCGCTTCTGTCAGCTGGAATGGCGATACCTATACCCTGCCTACCAGCAGTGGTTCTCATGTCTTCTCCACCGTCATGGTGGATAAAGCCTCTACCCTCGTAACGGCTGTCAGCGAGATCGAGTACAACATCGAGATCAACGAACACGGGCTGTTGCTCAATGGCGGCGAGCCGCTGGAACTGACCGACGAACTGGGCGTTGGTAAGGAAGGCTTCCTCTACCGCAGCGACAGTGTGCGTCTGGTCAATATGGATACCGGCGCTGCCCTTGCCATGAGCGGCGATGTTAGCGAAAACACCTATACCCTGTCTTGGGCGCAGGGCGATACCAAGGGCTTTACCATTTGTGTGCCCGATGGACAGCGCCTCATGCTCACCTACCGTGTAAAGCCTACCGCCGCCGTTGGCGAAATGGCACCAGAACTGGCCAATAGCGCCAGCCTGAATGGCAAGACCCACCAGCACACCCAGAGCAGTTTCGAGGTGAGCGCCACCAATCAGGAGGCGACCTATACACCGCCGGAGGGCACCGCTTCTGTCTCCGTACTCAAGTTGGAGGGCGGTGTGAGCATTCGCGTGGTGCTGAGCGGTGCCACCTTCGAAGCCTATCCCGTCAATGCAGATGGTACGCTGGGCGATGCTGAACAGGTGATGACCACCGGTAGCGATGGCCGTACCCGCTTCGATTTCATCATGAATGGCGATGCGGGCTACGATACCGTCTACTGCATCAAGGAAACGTCTGCCCCCGCCGGCTACCAGGGGGATGACAGCGAGTGGTACTTCTACTTCACGCTGGAAGATGGCGTGTATGCCAACTCTCAGGTGCAGACCATTGTAGAAAACCTGCTGACCAACGGCAAGAATGTGCAGCAGGTAGCCACCGAAAGCAATTTCCAATTGACGGTGGAAAACATGCCCATCGTCTGTGACCTGCGCATCTACAAGCAGTCCGCAGATGGTGCATCCCTTCCCGGCGCATCCTTCACCCTTGCCGGTGAGGATGGCAGTGTCGTGCCCGGTCCGGTGGAAACCACCGCTGATGGCACTACCTACTATACCTATAGTAACCTCAAGAGCGGCAACTACGTACTTACCGAAACCAGGGCACCTGCCGGCTATAAGCTGGCGCAGGTAAACCAGTGGCCCGTAACGCTGGATGCCGCCAGCAAGACCGTTACCATCAACTGGGCAGACGGTGCTTCTGCCGAGGCCATGGGCTACATTTCGGCCGATTCTACAGGGGATGTCCCGGCCCTGACTGTGCTTAACGACAAGGCGGATAACGCCACGCTGAGCCTGCCGGTCACCAAGATCCTGTCTGGTGTTGATAGCACCGAAACTGCCTTCACCTTTGCGTTGACGGCAGTTACCGAAGGTGCGCCCATGCCTGTAACGGCTTCTGTCAGCACCGAAGGCAGAGAATACACCGATAACCAGACGACCCTCGCCTTCCCGCCCATTTCTTACAGTTATGAACAGGTGGGGCAGGAGTTTGTCTACACCGTTAGCGAAAATGCCATCAGCGAATCCACAGGCTTCCTGTCCAGCAGCGAGGTCTATCAGGTGACCGTTCAGGTACTGTGGGAAAACGATGCCGTTGTGGCTCGCATCAAGTCGATCACCAAGGCGGATGAAGCAGCGGATGCCGTTGCCTTCACCAACACTTATGTGCCCACCACGTCCATCAGCGGTACAAAGGTATGGTCTGATAACGCCGATAACGATGGCTTGCGCCCCGACAGCGTGGTCATCAACCTGTTGGCCAATAACGAGCCTGCGCTGGATGCGGTTGGTAACCCCATCATCGCAACAGTTACAGGTACCGGCGATCGTTGGAGCTTTACCTTTGAAGATCTGCCGAAGTTCGCCGATGGTCAAGAAATCGTTTATACCATTAGCGAAAACGCAGTTGCTGGCTATACGGCCAGTTACGATCAGGATACCTTCACTGTTACCAACAGCCATACCCCCGAGGTGACCACCGCCACTGTCAAGAAGGTATGGAGCGACGCAGAAAACCAAGACGGCAAGCGCCCTGAGTCTCTGGCCGTAACGCTCAGCAACGGCACTGTCGTCACGCTGAACGAAGCCAACAGCTGGGAAGCCACTGTAGAGAACCTGCCCAAGTATGAAGGCGGTCAGCTGATCTCCTACACTTGGACGGAAGCCGCTCTGCCCGAAGGCTACACCATGACCAGCAATGAGACTGTTGGCACGGTGACCACCATTACCAACAGCCATACTCCCGAGGTGACCACCGCCACCGTCAAGAAGGTATGGAGCGACGCAGAAAACCAAGACGGCAAGCGTCCTGAGTCTCTGTCTGTAACGCTCAGCAACAGCACTGTTGTCACGCTGAATGAAGAAAACAGCTGGGAAGCCACCGTGGAGAATCTGCCCAAGTACGCAGGCGGTCAGCTGATCTCCTACACTTGGACGGAAGCTGCTCTGCCCGAAGGCTACACCATGACCAGCAATACCACTGTTGGCACGGTGACCACCATTACCAACAGCCACACGCCCGAAGAGACCACCGCCACCGTCAAGAAGGTGTGGAATGACGCAGAAAACCAAGACGGCAAGCGTCCTGAGTCTCTGGCTGTAACGCTCAGCAACGGCACTGTTGTCACGCTGAATGAAGAAAACAGCTGGGAAGCCACCGTAGAGAACCTGCCCAAGTATGAAGGCGGTCAGCTGATCTCCTACACTTGGACGGAAGCTGCATTGCCCGAAGGCTACACCATGACCAGCAATGAGACTGTCGGTACGGTGACCACCATTACCAACAGCCACACTCCCGAAGTGACCACCGCTACCGTCAAGAAGGTATGGAGCGATGGTGAAAACCAAGACGGCAAGCGTCCTGAGTCTCTGGCTGTAACGCTCAGCAACGGCACTGTTGTCACGCTGAATGAAACTAATGGCTGGGAAGCCACCGTAGAGAACCTGCCCAAGTATGAAGGCGGTCAGCTGATCTCCTACACTTGGACGGAAGCCGCCCTGCCCGAAGGCTACACGCTGACCAGCAATGAGACTGTTGGCACGGTGACCACCATTACCAATAGCTACACTCCCGAAGTGGTCAGCGTTGAAGGCAGCAAAACCTGGGACGACTGGAACAACGCATACGGGAAGCGTCCGAACTCGATCACGATCCGTCTGATGGAGAATGGTCAGGAGGTCGCTTCTCAGGTAGTAAGCGCCGAGCAGAACTGGAGCTGGAGCTTCGAAGACTTGCCCAAGTACAGAGTAGGTCAGGTCGGTCAAGAAGCTGTCTATACCATCACGGAGGATCCCGTGGCTGGTTATGTGAGCAATGTGAGCGGCTACAATGCGACCAACAAGTTGTTGGCTGTAGCGGTGCAAAAGGTGGATGAGCAGACTGGCAGTCCGCTTTCCGGTGCAAAGTTTGCCCTCTATGAAGGACGTCTCACCGAGCCCACTGGAACTGAGCTGGAAAGTTGGATTTCTGATGGAACGCCCAAGGTACTCACCGGGCTTACTGCAGGCCAGACTTACACTATCTTTGAAACCAAGACGCCTGACGGCTATGTGACCATGAGCCCCTACGTGTTTAGCGTGCAGGAGTCTGATACGCCGGATCAGCTGCGTACCTTCACACTGAAGAACCGTCACTTCTATCGTTTCCGCAAGCTTTCTTCCACCAACAACGAGCTTGTGTATGGCGCGCAGATGGCCATCAAGAAGGATGGCGTGATCATTGCAACGTGGTACAGCAACGATAGCAACAATGGCTGGTATTATGTGACGGATGACCGGTTTGTCACCGGTGTTACCTATACGCTGGAGGAACTGTCCGCTCCCACCGGTTACCAGCTGGCTGCACCGATCCGTTTCAAGATCGATAAAAAGGATGGTTTCCTCATCATCAACGATGTGGATAACAACACGATGGATGTGGTCATGTATGACCAGCCCATCCCGGCGGCAACGCCTGTTCCTGAGTCCACCACCACCAGCTTCCGTCTTGTGAAGCAGTGGGAGGATCAGGATAATGTGCTGGGTTTGCGGCCTTCCAGCATTACGGTGCATCTGTACCGTAAAACCAATGCGGATGCCGATTATCCGTCGGTGCCTTACCTGACAGTTGCTGTGCAGAGCGATGGCTCGGATGAGTGGAACTTTACCTTCTCCGATCTGCCTCGACGGGATGGCGAAGGCCGCCTGTATACTTACATGGCAGAGGAAGAGCCTGTGGATGGCTATGTGACCACCTATCTCAACAATGGCCGCACCATCATCAACAGCATTCCTCAGGAGGATATCCCGCCCACGCCTACACCCACCCTGCCTTATGTAACGCCCACGCCCAGCCCGTTGCCCCGTCATCCGGCTGGTGTGCAGTTTATTAACGGTCAGTGGGTCTATGTGGATGAATACGGCGTGCCTCTGGGTATTGTACCTTCCACTGGCGACCAGACCAATTTTGCGCTCTGGGGCGCAGCTGTACTGCTGCCGCTGTTGCTGGCTGCCTTGCTGATGGTAGAGCTTCGCCGCCGTAAGCAGCAAGCTGTGCAGCAAAAGAAAAATTGATGCACAAACCCGATAAAAGGGAATGAACTGAAAAAGGCCTCTGGTTGCGAATGTAGCAACCGGAGGCCTTTTGAGTGGTTGAAAATATGATTATACGTCTTTTCGACGAACTGAGGGGGGCGCCGCAAATGCGGCGACCCCCCTCAGAAAAACTATATCAGCTACCGCTTTATGCCTCGGGCTCCAAGAGACCCAAGTTGCCATCCTTGCGCAGGTAGAGGATGTTGGTGCGGTCGGTATCCACATTTACAAAGGCGAAGAAGTCGTGCCCCAGCAGTTCCATCTGCATAATGGCATCTTCCACACTCATGGGACGTACGGGGAACGTCTTGTGCTTGACTACCTTCAGAGCGGGCTCCACCACTGCAGGCTCTTCGAAATATTCCATATCGGCAGCCTTGAAGGCATCTTCGCGCAGGCGCTTGCCCAGCTTGGTGCGATGCTTGTGCAGCTGACGTTCCAGCTTTGCCAAAGCCTGATCGATGCTTACGTAGAGGTTATCTTCGGTGGCCGCTTCGGCACGAAGCACTACACCTTCGAACGGGACGGTGATCTCGCATTTGCGGCGGTTGTTTTTTTCCTTGGTCAGGCGAACGAGCATCTCGGTATCAGGAGAAAAATAACGCTCCATCTTGCCGGTTTTCTTCATGATGCGATCGTTTACGCCAGTGCTTACGTTCATGTTTTTTGCAGTAATGGTTGTCTTCATAGTGATGGCAACTCCTTTATGTGGGAATTTTGAAAATAGAGGGGTACAAAACAGGCTTCGCCAATGGAACCACGCTCCTTTCTTTTCCGGAAGGGGTCAGGTCTTGGGGATGCATCCTCTCAAATACTCTTTGCTTTTGTCTTTGTAATAATACATTTCGACACAAGTTCGGGTTTTCCTGCTGGGTCTGCAAAAAAAATTCCTTGCGGAGGGAACGGCTTAAAAGCTATGTGTTGCCACAAATATTGCTGATTGCTTTGACATAGCCAGCAGAAAAGTTTGTAATCAAATCGATCAGAATCAATTGCAATTTAGTGGAGAGGATCACGATGAAAAAAGACGCTCGTTTTGCTGTTCAGTCAAAAGCCGCACGATACAGCTGGGTTGTTAATCAAATAGATATCACATTACCTAACATAAAAATTAAAAATCGAGAAGGAGAAAGTAACATGTAAATCGAAATAATAGTAAGCCACACAGGCGAAACTTTGTAGATACGGAGAGAATACCATGATGAAATACGTTTCCTTAAATGGTGCATGGCAGATGCGGCAATGCGGCGAGGATGTGCTGCATGCGGCGACAATACCCGGCTCGGTATATAGCGCCCTGGTGGCAGATGGCACGCTGGCAGATCCCTTCTACCGGGATAACGAAGGCCCAGCCTTCGATCTTTTGCGCAACGATTTCGAGTTTTTCCGCACCTTTACGGCGGAGGAAAGCCTGCTGAGTATGAATCGGGTGCTGCTGCGCTGCGAGGGTCTAGACACCTTGGCGCATGTGTACCTGAACGGGCAAAAGCTGGGCTATGCCGATAACATGCACATCACTTGGGAGTGGGATGTAAAGCCCTACCTACATGCAGGCGAAAACCAGCTGCTCATTCATTTTGACAGCCCCATCGAGTACGCTCTCGCCGCTTATGAAAAGAGCCCTGGCTGGTACTCCACCGATGCCATCCCCGGTTTCCAACACATCCGCAAAGTGCATTGCATGTACGGCTGGGACTGGGGTCCCCGTCTGCCGGATGCAGGCATCTGGCGGGATATTATGCTGGTTGGCGTGGAAGAAGGCCGCTTTGATAACGTGCTGGTATTGCAGCACCACGAAGAAAACCGGGTCACGCTGGAAGTGAAGCCGACAATTGAAGCCAATGATGCCGCTGCCCTGCGCTGGACAGCCACCGTCACCGCCCCGGATGGAACCACCATCCAAGCGGATGCCGAAGGCAAGGTGGTCATCGACCAGCCCCAGCTTTGGTGGCCCAATGGCTACGGCGATCAGCCCCTGTACACGGTCACCGTTACCCTGTGGTCTGGTGAAAACCAGCAGGATGTATGGCAGCGCCGCATCGGTCTGCGCACTATGACGGTTTCCCGCGCCAAGACCGACTGGGGCGAGGAATTCTGCCATGTGGTCAACGGGGTCAAGGTGTTCGCCATGGGCGCGGACTACATTCCCGAGGACAACATTTTCAGCCGCATCACCCCGGATCGTACCCGCCGCTTGTTAGAGGATGCCAAGCTGGCTAACTTTAACACCGTGCGCATTTGGGGCGGCGGCTATTATCCGTGGGATTACTTCTACGACATTTGCGACGAGTTGGGTCTCATGGTCTGGCAGGATCTGCTCTACGCCTGCGCCTATTACGATCTGACCCCCGAATTTGCCAAGTCCATTCGCAAGGAAACTGAACAAAACGTGCGCCGGCTGCGCCATCACGCTTCGTTGGCACTTATTTGCGGCAATAACGAGATGGAATCCTTCCATGTGGCTGCTATGCGCCTGAAGCAGACCACCGGCAGCGCAGGCGGCTTTGAGCCCACCTATCCCCATCACCACGCGGATTATATCAAAATGTATGAGTACCTGCTTTCCGGCATCTGCGAGACGGAAGCACCTCAGACCTTCTACTGGCCGTCCTCCCCGTCCTCTGGCGGCGCATTTGATAATCCCGATTCTCCCGACCGGGGTGACCAGCATTACTGGGATGTGTGGCATGGTGAGAAACCTTTCACCGAATACCGCAAGTTCCTGTTTACCTATGTGTCGGAGTTCGGCTTCCAGTCCTTCCCCTGCCTGAAAACTGTGGAGAGCTTCACTCTGCCTAAGGATCGCAACGTGTTCTCCAAGGTGATGGAGAAGCACCAGCGCAATCAGGCTGCCAACGGCAAGATCATGAGCTACTTGGCCCAGACCTACCGCTACCCCAAGGATTTCGACCACTTGCTCTACGCATCCCAGCTGCTGCAAGCAGATGCCATGCGCTACGGTGTGGAGCACTGGCGGCGCAACCGCGGCCGCTGCATGGGCGCGGTCATCTGGCAGCTGAACGATTGCTGGCCGGTGGCGTCTTGGTCAACCCTTGACTACTATGGCCGTTGGAAGGCGGTGCACTATGCCGCCAAACGTTTCTTTGCCCCGGTGATGATCTCTGCCGAGGAACACGGCCAGCTGGATCAGAACCCCAAGATCAACGAGTTCCATCCTGCGCCCATCGTCCGCAGCGCGCGCCTCAACGTGACCAACGAGACCATGCAGCCTGTTACCGGTGTGGTGCAGTGGGCTCTGCGCAACCCGGACGGCTCTGTGGTGCGCTTCGGCGAAGAAGCACTGACCGTGCCCGCCCTCAGCGCCAGCTGGCTGGAAGAGATGGTCTTTGACGATGCCAGCCTAAACGACCACTACCTGAGCTTCCAGTTTGTCTCCGGCGGTCAGATGATCAGCGAGGGCACGGCGCTGTTCTGCGCTCCCAAGCATTTCAACTTTGCGGATCCCGCTCTTACCGTGCGTTTGGAAGGCGACGAAGTGGTAGTTTCCGCCAAGGCCTACGCCAAGTTTGTCTGCATCGAAAGCGACGACCCCGACCTGCTGCTCAGCGATAACTTCTTCGATTTGAACGCTGACGAAAAGCGGGTGAAGGTGCTCCGTGGCAGCGGTGAGAACCTGCGGGTACGCAGCGTGTACGAGCTGGGTTAATGGCTCAACGATCAAAGGAATAGGAAACGCCGGGCGGTGGGTACCGTCCGGCGTTTTGGGTGCTGGTGGGGGAGGGATGAGTGGTCAACAAACGGGCGTTAATGAACGCTTCTGGCAATCAAATTTGGTGTAGAGAGAGCTTGTGAAAAAAAGTCTGTAAAAAGCTGAAAGGCATCGGCCTTCTATGATAAGATAAAGATTATCAAGGAGGCCGAATTTATGGCGAACAAGAAAAAGGAAGTCTACAGACCGGGGCCCATGACTGAAGGGAAAAGGA
>JAZSRK010000138.1:0-19762 GCA_045538465.1 Candidatus Limiplasma sp.
GATCTGGACAGCGTCATGCCCGAGTTGGACATCCTCTACATGACCCGTGTGCAGCGAGAGCGTTTCTTCAACGAGGAAGAGTACCTGCGCCTGAAGGACAGCTACATCCTCACCCCGGAGAAGCTCAAGTCTGCCAAGGCTGACCTGAGCATCCTGCATCCCCTGCCCCGTGTGAACGAAATTGCCGTCGCCGTGGACGATGATGCCAGTGCTTGCTACTCCCGGCAGGCTCTCAACGGCAAATACATCCGCATGGCGCTCATTCTCAAATTGCTGGAGGAGGCGGGCAAATGACCATTGATTCCATCAAAAACGGCATCGTCATCGACCACATTCCCGCTGGCAAGGCCATGCTGCTCTACCAGTACCTGAAACTGGACGGGCTGGAGTGTTCCGTTGCCCTGCTCAAGAACGTTCCCAGCCGCAAGATGGGTCGCAAAGATATCATCAAGCTAGATGAGGTGATCGACCTGAACTGGGATGTGCTGGGCTATCTGGCCCCCGCTTGCACCGTCAACATCATTCGCGACGGCGAAAACGTGGAAAAGCGCACCCCTGAGCTGCCTGAGAAACTGGTGGGCGTGATCAGCTGCAAAAACCCCCGCTGCATCACCACCATCGAGCAGGAACTGCCGCATATTTTCAAGCTGGCTAACCGCCAGAAGGGCGTGTATCGCTGCTTGTATTGCGAGAGTAAGGCTTAAGCAGGGGCGCTGCACAAAATGGTAAAACGAACCCCAGCCTGTCCAGTGGCAGGATGGGGTTCGTTTTTTATATTTTTTCTAATACAACCAATGTTGTGCCGTCAAGGTTCACAGGTATATTACTCTTGATATAATAGGAGGTTAGCAGTTCTGCCGCTTCCACTGTGCAACGGTAGATGGTATTATTCCGACACATACATATCAAGCGGGAAAAAGGCTGCCTCAAACTGACTCACACCCAACATCATCGAAGCGTAACCTTGCAGTGTAGAAATATACCAACGGTCTCCGTACCGAACAACGCTGGGCATGACAGCATATTGTTCGTTGCCAACGGTGAAAATAGCGATCACATCCACCATTTCGTCCCCGCCCCATGGTGCCCACGCGCGTTCACGCAACTGGACGACTTTGTCAGAATTGTATTTGCTCCCAAAGATGTACTCCGGTTCCACAAATACCGGAGTGCCCATATTCGCAAGATCATTCAGGCGTTCTGTGTTGAAGCTGGCGGCTAATAGATCCGCATCTTCCACTCTGAGTGGATGACCAGACTCATACTCAGGAAGATGCTTCAGCAGCATTTCTATAAACGCATTTTTGATCATTGTGGTCTCCCGATTTCTGAACGATTCCACATTCAGGCTGTTAAACAGCGGATTACCGGACGGAAAAGCGGGCGTAGTAACCAGAGAAAAGACTCCGATACGAGCTATATATTTTTCAAAACTACACCGTTCGGCTGCCGTTTCCCAAGCAAAGGCCTCCAGCATCATACCCAGATCCAGATTTTTCAATCCTTCCAGATAATGCAACACCGCATCTTCTGGTGTCTCAAATCCCTCCCCTTCGTACCTAACCGAGGCAGTGTGCGCCTTATACACGTTAAAAGCCATACAAACCATAAGCAAGATCAACAATCCAACAAGCACTGCAAACCACTTTTTCATTATGCATCCTCCTTTTCATTTGTCAACTCGTTTAGCATTTTCACCCACAGGGATGATTTCTCATTTTGATAATGATTATGATAATGCAAGGAGACCTTCTTGTCAAGTTCTTCCAAATCAAGTTTCCAATCTAGTTTTTCCGCTTATTGCTTTATAATGATTCCCCGTTCTTTTTTACAACGATCAACAGATTAGAAAGAAACACCGAGAGAATGCCAATGGTTATTCTCGAAGAACCCTCCTCAAATCAACTAATTTTATATTCTGAAGAAAAATGTGCAAACAACCCTAACAAAACCTATCGTTTATGAGTGCATAGAATGTTTCTATTTGTAAAACTTTCCTATTGACTCTCACGTTACGTTAGGGTGTATCCTTATCTTGCACGTGAGATATAGGAGGTGGTTGCTATGAAGACGGTCCACCAAGTAAGCCAGTTGACCGGTGTCAGTGTGCGCACACTGCACCACTATGATCAGATGGGATTGCTCCGGCCTACGCAAGTAAGCGAGGCTGGTTATCGCCTCTATGATGAGGACACCCTCCAGCGGTTGCAAAGCATTCTTTTCTACCGGGAGCTGGATTTTCCCCTCCGGGAGATCAAGGCGATCTTGGATGACCCCGCCTACGACCCCAAAGAAGCCCTCAAGCGGCAGATCGCCCTGTTGGAAAGCCAGCAGCGGCGACTCAGTGGCATCATTGCCTTTGCCCGTGACATGGAAAAGCAAGGAGAGATTCGCATGGATTTTCAGGTGTTTGATCGCAGCGAACAGGAGAAGTTGCTCAAGGAAGCCAATGCCAAGTGGGGACACACCGAAACATGGCAAGGCTGGGAACAGCATGGCGCAAAGCGCAGCCATCAGCAGCACATGCAGGATGGTAACCGCCTGATGGCAAAGCTGGCAGCCATCGGTGCTATGCGGAATGCCGGTGCAGCTGCCCCGCAGGTGCAGGAGGTTATTGGGGAATTGCAGCAGCTGATCACCGATTGTTTCTACCCCTGCGACAGAAACACGCTACGTGGGCTTGGGCAGATGTATGTAGATGATGAGCGCTTTACCCGCAACATTGATAAAGCTGGCGGCGAAGGCACTGCGGCTTTTGTGCATGAGGCGATCGAGATCTTTTGCCGCTAACGCAAACAGTTTTCTCTGCATATAAGCAGACAGCACACCTCCATTGGTCGTGCTGTCTTTTGTATATCATTATTTGTTGCAATGCAACACATTTCATGGTTTGTTACTTGACCAGCCGTTTTCACTATCGTATAGTAAAGATGAAAGTAACTTTAACAATTTACTGTTCAGGCTGATCACAACCAATGATGAAATATGGAAAGAAGGCCCAACATGCTATATGACAAGATCACCCTGCCGGGTGGCGCGACCCTGCGCACCTACGTTCCTGCCCCTACTGTAGAGGGCGACGAAAACCGCATCGGGCTTGTGATCTGCCCCGGCGGCGGGTATACCCATCTTTCCGTACGGGAAGGGGAATTGATGGCGCTGCGATTTGCCAGCCACGGCATCAGCTGCTTTGTGCTCGACTATCATCTTGCGCCGGATCGTTTCCCGGTACAGCTATGCGATGCGGCACAAGCCGTAGCTTACGTTCGCCAAGCTGCCGCCACCTATTTTATCGACCCAAGCAAGATCGCCATCATGGGCTTTTCCGCAGGCGGACATGTAGCGGGCTCGCTGGGCGTGTGGTGGCAGGATGAAGCTTTGATGCAGCAAGCGGGCACCACACCTGAGGCTGCCAAACCCAATGCCATGGTGCTATGCTACCCAGTCATTACCGCCGGGGAAAAGGCGCACCGAGGCTCTTTTGAGATGCTTACAGGCTCGCTGGAACCCGCCGATCATCTCCCCTATTCGCTGGAGAAGCTCGTAACGGACAAAACACCGCCCAGCTTCCTCTGGCATACATGGGAGGACAACGTCGTGCCAGTGGAGAACACGCTGCTGATGGCGCAGGCGTTGCGGGCTGCAGAGGTACAAGCCGAGGTGCACATCTGGCCTTATGGCGGGCATGGGCTTGCCATGGCCAATGAGACCACTGCATGGCCGGGACAAACCGGGATGATCGTATCGGAAGCACAGCGATGGCTGGATGATGCCCTGCGTTTTTTGAAGCAGGTACTATAAACGCAACTCACCGTCTGCCCCAGCAGGCGGTTTTCTGTTGCTTTTGATCGCCCATCACGACAACCGCGCCCCTTCCCCTTGCGGCCTGCTCCCCCAACTGCTATGCTATATCCATCCCATACGAAAGGATGAACCCTATGCTATACAATGCTCGCAACGGTCAATTGACCTTGGACAACGCCACCATTCACTACCTATCCTTTGGCAAGGGCAACCGCCATCTTTTGCTGATCCCCGGTCTTGGTGACGGTCTGAAAACCGCAAAAGGTATGTCTCTGCCCGTGGCTTACCAGTACAAGGCGATGGCAAAAGCGGGCTACAAGGTCTGGCTCATTAGCCGCAGGGAGCCTGTGCCCGAGGGCTTTACTACCCGGGATATGGCTACCGATCTGGCGGCCTCCATGGCACAGCTGGGTATTGACAAAGCCGATGTGGTGGGCGTTTCCCAAGGCGGCATGATCGCTCAATGGCTGGCCATCGACTACCCGGAACTGGTGAGCAAGCTGGTGCTGACCGTCACTGCGCCAGCCGCCAACGTAACCGTGAGGGAAGTGGTGGGCGGTTGGATCGGGTTGGCCAAGCAAAACGACTATGCCGCCATCATGCTGGATACCGCCTATAAAAGCTATTCTGATGCCTACATCCGCAAGAATAAGCTGTTCCTGCCGCTGCTGGGCAAGGTGGGCAAGCCGGCTGATTTCACCCGTTTTCTGCGCATGGCAGATGCCTGCCTCACCCACGATGCCGTGGCAGAGCTCAGCCGCATCACCTGCCCCACGCTGGTGATCGGCGGTGAACAGGACAAGATCGTTACGCCGCAAGGGTCGTATACCTTGCACGAAGCCATTGCCGGCAGCCAGCTGTACATGTACCCGGAGTATGGACATGCAGCTTATGAAGAAGGAAAAGATTTCTGCCAGCGGGTGGTTGATTTTCTGAAATAACTGCACCAAGGAGGAGAGACATGCGTGTTGCTGTTCTATCGGACATTCACAGCAATCATCTTGCCCTGAAAACCTGCCTTGACCACGCCCAAACCCAAGGCGTGGATGCTTACCTGTTTTTGGGCGATTATGTGGGCGAGCTGGCTTATCCCCAAAAGACCATGGAACTGCTGCACAGCTTTACAGCGCAGCATGATTGCCGGTTTATTCGTGGCAACCGGGAAGCCTACTGGAACGATTACGAAGCCCGGGGCAAAACAGGCTGGAAGGAATTCGACACCACCACCGGATGTCTGTACTACGGCTACCATCACCTGACCCAGAAGGATCTGGCCTTCTTTCGTACCCTACCCCATACCACCGATGTCCGCTTTCCTGATCTGCCAACGCTGACCCTTTGCCACGGCTCGCCCCGAAAGATCAACGAGCAGCTTTGGCCGGATGCAGAGAACACCAACGAAGTTCTATCAAGCCTCCAATGCAACTACCTGCTTTGCGGCCACACCCATGAGCAATACAAAGCCCAGTATGGCAGCAAAACCCTGCTGAACCCCGGCTCGGTAGGCATGACCCACAGCAGTGGGAAAGCGCAATATATGCTCCTTGACGAAGCGGATCATAAGTGGCATGAAACCTTTGTATCGCTTGCATACGATGTAGAAGCGGTCATTGCTGAACTGCACGAAAGCGGATTATTCGAACGTGCCCCATGGTGGTGCTTGACCACAGCGCACATGCTGCGTGGCGGGTCTTGGAACCACGGCCATGTTTTGAACAAAGCCATGCAACTTTGCCGGGAGGATACCGGCGTGTGCAACTTTCCAGAAGTGCCTGAAAAATACTGGGAACAAGCTGCCAAGGAATTGGGGTTGGTATGAACCTATGCTCCTTACCATCATCGAAGCACCCTCAGTCAGCTGCGCTGACAGCTCCCTCGCTTCGCGAAGGAGCCTTTTTCGTATACAGGTGCATAGGTGACTACGATCAGCTTGTTGATAGCACCTAGGGAAACACACAACCAAAGGCTTCTTCCCCTTTAGGGGAGGAAGCTGCCCCGAAGGGGCTGATGGTAGGGCACCTCCAATGATTTGCACCACAAAACCGGCGCTCTCCCCACCCGGGGAAAGCGCCGGTTTTTCTATCCACTTTTCGATCAGAACAACCCAGTGATCACGCCATTGTCATCCACATCGATGCGCTCGGCAGCGGGCACCTTGGGCAGACCGGGCATGGTCATGATATCGCCGGTGAGCACCACCAGGAAGCCAGCGCCAGCGGACACCTTCACGTTTCGCACGGTAACGGTGAAGCCTTCGGGAGCGCCCAGCTTGGTGGGATCGTCGGAGAAGGAGTACTGGGTCTTGGCCACGCAGATGGGCAGCTTGTCGTAGCCCAGCTTGGTCAGGGTATCCACCTGCTTCTTGGCAGCGGGGGTCAGCACCACGCCGTCGCCGCCGTACACCTTCTTCACCACTGCTTCGATCTTCTCTTCGATGGTGCTATCCAGCTCGTAGGAGAAGGTGAAATCGCCCTTTTCTTCCTCGCACAGGCGCACCACTTCACGGGCCAGAGCTTCGCCGCCCTTGCCGCCTTCCGCCCAGACGGTGGAAAGCACGGTGTTCACGCCCAGCTCACGGCACTTGGCGATGATGAAGTCGATCTCCGCATCGGTATCGGTGGGGAAACGGTTGACGGCTACCACGCAGGGCAGCTTGTACACGTTCTTCATGTTGGACACATGGCGCAAAAGGTTGGGAATGCCCTTCTCCAGAGCCTCCAGATCCTCGTTGGCCAGAGCGGTCTTGGGCAGGCCGCCGTGCATCTTAAGGGCGCGGACGGTAGCCACCACCACCACAGCATCGGGGGTGAGGCCAGCCATACGGCACTTGATATCCAAGAACTTCTCCGCACCCAGATCGGCACCAAAGCCAGCCTCGGTAACGGTATAGTCGCCCATCTTGAGAGCCAGACGGGTCGCCATAACGGAGTTGCAGCCGTGGGCGATGTTGGCAAAGGGGCCGCCGTGCACGAAAGCAGGGGTGCCTTCCAAGGTCTGCACCAAGTTGGGTTTGAGAGCATCCTTCAAAAGCGCAGCCATAGCACCGGCAGCGTTCAGCTGACCGCAGGTAACGGGGGTATCATCGGCGGTGTAGCCCACGATGATGCGGCTCAGGCGTTCCTTCAAATCAGCGATGGAGCTGGACAGGCACAGAACAGCCATGATCTCGCTGGCAACGGTAATATCGAAGCCATCTTCACGGGGCACGCCGTTGATACGGCCGCCCAGACCGCCCACCACATTGCGCAGCTGACGGTCGTTCATGTCCACGCAGCGCTTCCAAGTCACCTTGCGCACATCGATACCCAGCGCATTGCCCTGATGGATGTGGTTATCCAGCATGGCAGCCAGCAGGTTGTTGGCAGCGCCGATGGCGTGGAAGTCGCCGGTAAAGTGCAGGTTGATGTCCTCCATGGGCACGACCTGTGCATAGCCGCCGCCGGCAGCGCCGCCCTTGATGCCGAAAACCGGACCAAGGGAGGGCTCACGCAGGGCAACGGTAACGTCCTTGCCGATGCGCTTGAGGCCGTCGGCCAGACCGATGGTAGTGGTGGTCTTACCCTCGCCCGCAGGGGTGGGGGTGATGGCGGTGACAAGGATCAGCTTGCCGTCGGGCTTATCAGTCTCCTTGAGCAGGCTCAGATCCACCTTGGCCTTGTAGCGGCCGTAATGCCCGATGTACTTGTCATCCACATGGGCACGCTTGGCGATCTCGTCAATGTGCAGCATTTCGCACTCTTGTGCGATCTGAATATCAGACTTGTATTCCATAATGCTCCTCCTAATACATACAGGCAAAGGAAATTACTTGAAATACTTAACAGCAGCCTCGAACATGCGGATGTCGTAGTTGCCGGGCACGTTCTTGTACAGGCCTGCGCCCACACGCTCGCTGTGACCCATCTTACCCAGCACACGGCCATCGGGAGAGGTGATGCCCTCGATGGCGTACAGGGAATCGTTGGGGTTGAAGTGCACATCGCCGGTGGCGTTGCCGCTGAGATCCACATACTGGGTGGCGATCTGACCATTGGCAGCCAGCTGACGGATCAGCTCTTCGCTGGCCAGGAAGCGGCCTTCGCCGTGGGAGATGGGCACATTGACCACCTCGCCCACGTTCATCAGGCTCAGCCACGGAGACTTGTTGGAAGCGATGCGGGTGCGCACGATACGGCTCTGGTGGCGGGCGATGGTGTTGAAGGTCAGGGTGGGGCAGTTTTCATCGGTATCGATGATCTTGCCATAGGGCACCAGACCCAGCTTGATCAGCGCCTGGAAGCCGTTGCAGATACCGCACATGAGGCCGTCACGGTTCTCCAAGAGATCAGTAACGCCTTCACGGATGGCGGCGTTGCGGAAGAAGGCAGTGATGAACTTGCCGCTGCCGTCGGGCTCGTCGCCGCCGGAGAAGCCGCCGGGGATGAACACCATCTGAGCGGTCTTGAGCTCGCTTGCGAAATCTTCCACGCTCTGGGCAATGGCAGATGCGCTCAGGTTGCGGATGACCATGATCTTGGCCTCAGCACCGGCATCCTCCACGGCCTTGGCACTGTCGTACTCGCAGTTGGTGCCGGGGAAGGCAGGAATGAGTACCTTGGGACGGGCGGTCTTGATCGCCGGGGAAGGCCAATTGGATGCCACATGAGAAAAGTTCTCCATCTTGCCGCCCTGCTGGATGTTGCAGCTGTAGACCTTTTCCAGCTTGTTTTCATAGGTGCCCAGCAGCTCGTCCATGGAGAGGCTTTCGCCCTTCAAGGTCAGCTTGCCATCATCGGTGACGGTGCCCAGCAGGCGAGCGCCCTCTACATCGCCGGTCACTTCCACAACGAAGGCGGCGTAGCTGTAGCCGAACAGTTCATCCACGGTCACGTCATCGGCAAAGTTGAAGCCCAGACCGTTACCAAAGCCCATCTTCATCACGGCTTCGGCGATGCCGCCCATGCCGGGGGTGTAGCAAGCCACGGCCTTGCCGGACTGCATCAGGGCATGCACGGTGTCAAACAGCTTGATGAGGGAAGCGGTGGTGGGCAGGCCTTCGGCATCGTATTCGGGCTTCAGCACGACAACCTTGTTGCCAGCCTGCTTGAATTCGGGAGAAACCACATCCTGCACCTTGCCGGTGGTAACAGCGAAGGAAACCAGCGTGGGAGGCACATCCAAGCTTTCGAAGGTGCCGCTCATGGAGTCCTTACCGCCGATGGAGCCAATGCCCAGTTCCTTCTGAGCCTTAAAGGCACCCAGCAGCGCAGCCAGAGGCTGGCCCCAACGGGTGGAATCCTTGCCGGGGCGCTGGAAGTACTCCTGGAAGGTCAGGTACACATCCTCAAAGGAAGCGCCGGTGGCGATCAGCTTGCACACGCTCTCCACCACAGCCAGATAAGCGCCGTGGTAGGGGCTCTTTTCGGTCAGGAAGGGGTTGTAGCCCCAGGACATGAAGGAGCAATCGTGGGTATGCTTCTTTTCTACAGAGATCTTCTGCACCATGGCCTGAATGGGGGTCAGCTGGTTCTTGCCGCCAAAGGGCATCAGCACAGTGCCAGCGCCGATGGTGGAGTCAAAACGCTCGCTGAGGCCGCGCTTGGAGCAGATGTTCAAATCGCCAGCCAAAGCGGTATAGTTCTCGGTGAAGGAGCCCTTCACTTCCTTGCGGAAGTCCTTGGCAGCTTCCACATCAATGCTGATGTGCTTTTCAGCGCCGTTGGAGTTGAGGAATTCACGGCTCAGGTCAACGATGGTCTTGCCGTTCCAGTTCATACGCAGGCGGGGCTCAGCCTTCACCTCCGCCACGGGGCAAGCCTGCAGGTTTTCCTTGGCAGCCAGAGCGAGGAAAGCATCCACGTCCTTGGCTTCCACAACTACAGCCATACGCTCCTGAGACTCGGAGATAGCCAGCTCGGTGCCGTCCAGACCGTCGTACTTCTTGGGCACAGCGTTCAGGTCGATCTCCAGACCGTCGGCCAATTCGCCGATGGCAACGGAAACGCCGCCAGCGCCGAAGTCGTTGCAGCGCTTGATCATGCGGCAGGCATCGCCATTGCGGAACAGGCGCTGCAGCTTGCGCTCCTCGGGAGCGTTGCCCTTCTGCACCTCAGCGCCGCAGGTTTCCAGCGACTGCTCAGTGTGGGCCTTGGAGGAACCGGTAGCGCCGCCGCAACCATCACGGCCGGTGCTGCCGCCCAGCAGGATGACGATGTCACCGGGGGCGGGCACTTCACGACGCACATTCTCAGCGGGGGTGGCGGCGATGACAGCGCCGATCTCCATACGCTTGGCAGCGTAGCCGTCATGGTACAGCTCATCCACGATGCCGGTAGCCAAACCGATCTGGTTGCCGTAGCTGGAATAGCCGGCAGCAGCGGTGGTGACCAGCTTACGCTGGGGCAGCTTGCCCTTGATGGTCTGGCTGACGGGGCGGGTGGGGTCGGCAGCGCCGGTAACACGCATAGCAGCGTACACATAGCTACGGCCGGACAGGGGGTCACGGATAGCGCCGCCGATACAGGTGGCAGCACCGCCGAAGGGTTCAATTTCAGTGGGATGGTTATGGGTCTCGTTCTTGAACAGCAGCAGCCAAGGCTCGGTCACGCCGTCCACTTCCACGTCGATCTTAACGGTGCATGCGTTGATCTCTTCGCTCTCGTCCAGCTTATCCAGCTTGCCTTCCTTCTTGAGGTAGCGCACAGCGATGGTGGCCAGATCCATCAGGCAGACGGGCTTTACCCGGTTCAGATCCTTGCGGGTCTGCATGTACTCTTCGTAGGCCTTCTGCAAAAGTTCATCCTCGAAATGAGCATCGTCAATGATGGTGAGGAAGGTGGTATGGCGACAGTGATCGGACCAGTAGGTGTCGATCATGCGGATCTCGGTGATGGTGGGGTCACGCTGCTCAGAGCGGAAGTAGTTCTGGCAGAAAGCCACATCATCCGCATCCATAGCCAGGCCGTACTGCTTCACAAAGGCTTCCAGACCTTCGCGATCCAGCTGGGTGAAGCCGTTCAGGGTCTCCACCTCGGTGGGGATGGCATAGACAGCCTTCAGGGTCTCAGGCATATCCAAGGTAGCCTCACGGGCTTCCACCGGGTTGATGACGTACTTGCGGATCTCGGCGATCTGCTCATCGGTCAGGTTGCCGTAGAGGGCGTACACCTTGGCGGTGCGCACGGTGGGGCGCTCGCCCTGAGAGATGATCTGGATGCACTGGGCAGCAGAATCGGCGCGCTGGTCAAACTGACCGGGCAGGTATTCCACGGCGAAAACAGCGGTAGCGCCTTCCACATTCAGCTCACGGGAGGTCTTGTCCAGCTGGGGCTCGGAGAAAACCGTGCCCACAGCATAGTCGAACAGTTCCTCGGTGATGTTTTCTACATCGTAACGGTTGATCAGGCGCACGTTCTCCAGACCGGCAATGCCCAAAAACTTTTTGGCGTCGGACAGAAGATCGCGGGCCTCGTTGGCCAGTTCGGGTTTCTTCTCAACGTAAATACGGTATACCATCAGTTTTCCTCCCCCGCAGCCTGCATGGCTCTTGCGCCAATGTCGTGGCGGTAATAGGCGTTATCAAAATGGATGTTTTCCACCAGACCATAAGCATTCTGGATGGCCTGACCCAAGGTATCGGCAATGGCAGTAGCGCCCAGCACACGGCCGCCGCTGGTCACCAGTTTGCCATCCTTAAGGGCTGCACCGGCAACGAACACGTTGCTGGCGATCTGATCGGGAATGGTGATCTCGAAGCCCTTATCGTACTTGGTGGGGTAGCCCTCGGAAGCCATAATGACGCAGCAGGCGTGCTTGTCTGCAAACTTCACTTCGGTGTCGCTGAGGGTCTGGTTGGTGACTGCCTGCATGATGGTGAGCAGGTCGCTTTCCAAAAGGGGCAGCACCACTTGGGTCTCCGGGTCGCCGAAGCGGCAGTTGTACTCGATCACCTTGGGGCCATTGGGGGTGAGCATCAGGCCAAAGTACAGGCAGCCCTTAAAGGTGCGGCCTTCCTGATTCATGGCGTTCATGGTGGGCAGGAAAATGGTCTCCATGCACTCCGCTGCCATGGCCTCGGTGTAGTAGGGGTTGGGGGCTACGGTGCCCATGCCGCCGGTGTTGAGGCCGGTATCGTTATCCCCGGCACGCTTGTGATCCATGGAAGATACCATGGGCTTGACGCACTTGCCATCGGTGAAAGCCAGCACAGAAACTTCCGGGCCGGTGAGGAACTCCTCAATAACGATCTGGTCGCCGCTCTTGCCGAAGACCTTATCGCTCATCATGGAGTGCACCGCCTCGGCGGCTTCCTCGTAGGTCTGGGCGATGATGACGCCCTTGCCCAGCGCCAAGCCATCCGCCTTGATGACGGTGGGCATGGGCGCGGTTTTCAGGTATTCTACAGCGGCGGCCTCATCGGTGAACACCTCATAGGCGGCGGTGGGAATGTTGTATTTCTTCATCAGGTTCTTGGAGAACACCTTGCTGCCCTCGATGGCGGCAGCATTGGCGTTGGGGCCGAAGCAGGGGAAGCCCTCCGCCTGCAAAGCATCCACGCAGCCCAGTACCAGTGGATCGTCGGGAGCGACGACCACATAATCCACCTGCTGTTCCTTGGCATAGGCCACGATAGCGGGCACGTCCGTTGCGCTGACATTCACGCAGGTGGCATCGGCAGCGATGCCGCCGTTGCCGGGCAGGGCAAAAATTTGTTCAACCGTGGGGTTTTCCTTGATCTTGCGGATGATGGCATGTTCCCGGCCACCGCCGCCAACGACCAATACTTTCATGGTTACTCCTCCACTGACAATCTACTACTTAGTGATGGAACAGGCGCATGCCGGTGAAGCACATGCTGATGTTCAGCTTGTCGCACTCCTCGATGACCAGATTGTCACGGATGGAGCCGCCGGGCTCGGCGATGTAGGTAGCGCCGCTCATGCGGGCACGCTGGATGTTATCAGCGAAGGGGAAGAAGGCATCAGAGCCCAGCGCCACGCCGCTGATGGTATCCAGATAGGCACGCTGCTCTTCGGGGGTGAAGGGAGCGGGCTGCTCGGTGAAGTACTTCTGCCAGTTGCCCTCGGCGCACACATCTTCCTCGTTATGGTTGATGTAGCCATCGATGACGTTGTCACGGTCGGGGCGACCCAGTTCGGGCTTGAAGGGCAGGTTCAGTACCTTGTCATGCTGACGCAGCTGCCAAGTATCAGCCTTGCCGCCAGCCAGACGGGTGCAGTGGATACGGCTCTGCTGGCCAGCACCCACGCCGATGGCCTGACCATCCACCGCATAGCACACGGAGTTGGACTGGGTGTACTTCAGGGTGATCAGAGCAACGATCAGGTCGCGGATAGCGCTCTCAGGCAGATCCTTGTTGGCGGTCACCACGTTGGAGAGCAGCTCACGGTTGATCTCGAAATTGTTGCGACCCTGCTCGAAGGTGATGCCGAACACCTGCTTGCGCTCAGCCAGATCGGGCACATAGTTGGGATCGATCTGCACGATGTTGTAGTTGCCCTTGCGCTTGGTCTTGAGGATCTCCAGTGCTTCGGGCTCGTAGCCGGGGGCGATGACGCCGTCGCTGACTTCCCGCTTGATCATGGTGGTGGTGGTCACGTCGCACACATCGCTCAGAGCGACCCAGTCGCCGAAGGAGCACATACGGTCGGTGCCACGGGCACGGGCGTAGGCACAGCCCAGAGGAGAATCATCCAGACCCTCGATGTCGTCCACGAAGCAAGCCTTCTTCAGCTTATCGCTCAGCTTGAGACCCACAGCAGCGGAGGTGGGGCTGACGTGCTTGAAGGAAGCAGCAGCGGGCAGACCCAGCGCTTCCTTGAGTTCCTTGACCAGCTGCCAAGAGTTGAAAGCATCCAGGAAATTGATGAAGCCGGGGCGGCCGCTGAGGATGGTCACAGGCAGGTCGGAGCCATCGTGCATGTAGATACGGGCGGGTTTCTGGTTGGGGTTACAGCCGTATTTCAGTTCAAACTCTTTCATCGTTGCCATCTCCTTAAGCATTCTTGTTCAGCATGCGGCTCTCGCTCTCGCCGGTGGCCAGATCGGTATAGCGCACATAGAGGGAAATCTTGTTGTTCTCATCCAGCGCATTCCACAGCTCGGTGGTGAAAGCGTCGATGTCGTTGCCGATGGCTACACGCTCCGGCTCGCCCTGGAAAGTGGGGATGGGGTTGCCATCGCACACATAGGTGTGGATGAAGTGACCCAAGCCAGCCAGAGAGGGGTAGCTGAAAGTGTAACGGTTGCAGGCAGTGCCTTCGGCGTCGGCGCTCTTCAAAATGCTCATTTCGTAGGTGAAGTCGCCGTCCGCATAGGTCAGCATGCCGCTGATGCGGGGGGTCAGGTTGGGAGCATCGGGCTCGAACTCACGCACGGTCAGGCTTTCGGAGAAGCTCTTGCCAGCCTTGAGGCCTTCCCAGATGGTATCGGTCTGGTCGCCGTTGGTGACGATCAGCTTGTTTTCATAGTTGCGCAGGGCGGCGTAGATGATCAGGGAAGGATCCTCCACCTTGGAAGCGTCGAAGGGCTCGGTGAAGATAGCACCGTCCTTCTCGGTGAAGACACGGTTGCGGCTGTTGGCGCTGCGACCCATGATGAAGTAGGCAACGGCGCTCTTCTTGCCATCAGCGGTCTTGCCGATGACGATGCCACGGCCGGGGTAGGTGTTACCGTTCAAACGTTCCTCGAGGGTTTTGATTTCGTAGATGTTCATGCTTTGTCCTCCTCGTCGATCTTCACAATGCGGCCCTCCACATGGAGACGGCCTTGGCAGAAGAGTTTCACCGCTTCCGGAAGCAGCTTCCATTCCGCTTCTTCCATGATGCGTTTTTGCAGTGTTTCAGGTGTATCGCCTTCCAGCACAGGCACGGCCTTCTGGGCGATGATGGGGCCAGCGTCGCATTCCTCGCTGACGAAGTGCACCGTTGCGCCGGACAGCTTGACGCCGTATTCCAAAGCGGCTTCATGCACATGCAGGCCGTAGAAGCCCTTGCCGCAGAAGGAAGGGATCAATGCCGGGTGCACATTCATGATGGCATTGGGATAAGCATCGGTCAGCTCCTTGGTAAAGATGACCATGCAGCCAGCCAGCACCACCAGATCGATTTTCAGCTCGTGGAGCTTTTCCACCAGTGCCACCGTCATTTCCTGACTGTTGGCGAAAGACTTGCGTGCCAGCACATAGCCGGGGATCCCGGCCTTGGCGGCCCGTTCCAGCGCATAAGCGCCTTCCTTGGTGGCAATGACTGCTGCCAGCTCGCCGCCGCCCAGCCCTTCCTTCTGCCACACATCGATCAGTGCCTGCAAGTTGGTGCCGCCGCCGGAGACCAGCACGGCGATCCTTTTGTTTGCGTTGCTCATAGGGCGTCTCTCCCTTTCTTCGGCAATGTTTCTCAGCAAATGGTGATCTGCTCGTCAGAGGCGATGATCTCGCCGATGATGTAAGCATCCTCGCCGTTAGCCTTGAGGATCTCGATGGCTTTATCGGCATCTTCCTTGCTGACCACGATGCTCATGCCAACGCCCATGTTGAAGGTATTGTACATGTCGCGCTCGCTGATGTTGCCGGTCTTTTGGATCAGATCGAAGATGGGCAGCACCTTGACGGAAGCCTTGTCGATCTTAGCGCCCAGACCTTCGGGGATGGAGCGCGGAATGATCTCGTAGAAGCCGCCGCCGGTGATGTGGCTGTTGCCCTTGATCTTGACCTGCTCATTCAGCGCCAGCACAGGCTTTACATAGATGCGGGTGGGGGTAAGCAGGGTCTCGCCCAGGCTCTTGCCGCCCAGCTCGGCTACGGGGCTGGTCAGATCGGCATTCTCCACGTCGAACACCTTGCGCACCAGAGAGAAACCATTGGAGTGCACACCGGTGGAGGGCAGAGCGATGATCACGTCGCCGGCAGCCATCTGCTTGTTGTCGATGATCTTGCTCTTATCCACAACGCCGGTGCAGTAGCCAGCTACATCGTAATCATCCTCGGGCATCAGGCCGGGATGCTCAGCGGTTTCGCCGCCGATCAGCGCAGCGCCAGACTGCACGCAGCCCTCGGCTACGCCAGCCACGATCTGGGCGATCTTCTCGGGATAGTTCTTGCCGCAGGCGATATAGTCAAGGAAGAACAGGGGCTTGGCGCCGCAGCAGATAATATCGTTCACGCACATAGCAACGGCATCGATACCGATGGTGTCGTGCTTGTCCATCAGCATGGCCAGCTTCACCTTGGTGCCGCAGCCGTCGGTGCCGCTTACCAGCACGGGCTTTTCAATGCCGGTCAGATCCAGCTCAAACAGGCCGCCAAAGCCGCCCACATCGGAACAGACACCCGCCGTCATGGTGCGGGCGATGTGCTTCTTCATCAGTTCTACGGCCTTGTAGCCTGCGGTGATATCCACGCCAGCGGCGGCGTAGCTGTCGGACTTGGACTGGTTATGCATAGTGTAGTTCCTCCTTTGTGTTGTGGGGGGACGAGGGGGACGGCGGGGCTCTGCCCCGCACCCCGCCAAAGGGATTTCATCCCTTTGGAATCCCGTTACTGTGCCCATTTCATGGACACAGGGGGGAATGGAAAATGAAATCTTGATAAATCACATGGCGAGCCGGGAGGCTCATATGCCGACCGGCGGTTGCTTCAGTCAACGGAGTTCTTTTCGCATACCTTTGCGCCGTGTAACGGCGCAATACGTGGGTGCAGGGCCTCAGGCCCTGCCGTCACTCTTTGCCGTTCCAGCAGTAGGTGCAGAGTTTGCAGGGATCTACACCGATGGCTTTGATGAGGCCTTCGATGGACTGGAACTCCAGAGAGGCGAAGCCCATCTTTTCGCAGATGGCTTTTCGAAGCTTCTGGCCACGCTCGGTGCCAGCGTCGCTGTACTCTTCGATATGGTCAAGGCCTTCCTCGCCTTCCAGCTCCACGATCACCCGGCGGGCGATCAGCTCCATATCGCTGGTGGAGCGGGTGAAGTTGAGGTACTTGCAGCCGTACATAATGGGCGGGCAAGCGGAGCGGATGTGCACGGCCTTGGCGCCGTTATCGTAGAGGAACTCAACGGTTTCCCGAAGCTGCGTGCCGCGAACGATGGAGTCATCCACAAAGAGCAGGTTCTTGTCCTTGATGAGGGCATGAACGGGGATCTGCTTCATCTTGGCGACCCGGTTGCGCTCCTCCTGATGGGTGGGAGTAAAGCTGCGGGCCCAAGTGGGGGTGTACTTGATAAAGGCGCGGGCGAAGTGCTTGCCGCTCTTGTTGGCATAGCCGATGGCGTGGGGGGTGCCGGAATCGGGCACGCCGCCGACGTAGTCGATATCCTGCGCTACGCCGTTTTTCTGGTCAGCTTCGGCCATGATGGCACCGTTGCGGTAGCGCATCACTTCCACGTTCTGGCCTTCGTAGGTGGAGGTGGGATAGCCGTAGTAGGACCAGAGGAAGGAGCACATGCGCATCTCCTCTCCGGGGGCGCTGAGCTGGGTCATGCCGTCGGGGGTCAGCTCCACGATCTCGCCGGGGCCGAGCTCCTTCACGTCTTCAAAGTCCAGCTTCTGGTAGGCGAAGCTTTCAAAAGAGGCGCAGTAGCCATCCTCGCTCTTGCCGATGACCACGGGGATGCGCCCCAGACGGTCACGGGCGGCAATGATGGAGCCGCCTTCCTTCAAAATAAGGATGTTGGCGGTGCCGTCGATGACCTGCTGAGCAAAACGGATGCCGTCGGCAAAGGTGCTCTTTTGGTTGATCATGGCAGCCACCAGCTCGGTGTTGTTGATGCGGCCGCCGGTCATGGCATCAAAGTGCCCGCCGCTAAAGCTGAGGTACTGGTCGATGAGGGCATCGGCGTTGTTTACTTTGCCCACAATGCTGATGGCGTAGGTGCCCAGATTGGATCGGATGAGCAAGGGCTGAGGATCCCAGTCGCTGATGCAGCCAATGGCGGCGTTGCCGGTCATCTCGTCAAAAACATGCTCAAACTTGGTGCGAAAGGGAGAGTTGGATATATTGTGGATCTCCCGCTGGAGGCCGATCTCGGCATCGTAGGCTGCCATACCGGCTCTGCGGGTGCCCAAGTGGGAGTGGTAGTCGGTACCGAAGAAAACATCGGAGATAGCGTTGCGTTTCAGGGTCGCGCCGAAAAAGCCGCCCATAATGTTCACGCTCCTTCATTGTGGTAAGGTGGTCATTTTGTGCTCCCGTGGGCTTTGGCTTACCGGCTGTACTTTTCGCAGACAGCGGCATCCTTCTCCAGCACTACAGCAGCATCCTTGCGGCGCTTTTCATCCAGCTTGCGGGCCAGCTCCTCATCGCCTACGGCAATGATCTGGGCAGCCAGCAAGGCAGCGTTGGCACCGCCATTGATGGCGACGGTGGCCACGGGAATTCCCGGAGGCATCATCACGGTGGACAGAAGTGCGTCCATGCCATCCAAAACGGAGGATTTGCAGGGAATGCCGATGACCGGCAGGGTGGTGTTGGCAGCGATGGCGCCAGCCAGATGAGCCGCCATACCAGCTGCTGCAATAATAGCGCCAAAGCCGTTCTCACGGGCATTCAGAGCAAACTGACGGGCTTCTTCGGGGGTGCGGTGGGCAGAGTAGACGTGTGTCTCGCAGGGAACGCCCAACGCTTCCAGCTGGTTGACTGCTTTTTCTACAATAGGCAGATCGCTGTCGCTGCCCATAACGATGCCGACTTTTTTCATTGCGTTTCATCCTCCGGATTTTTTCTGTTCATCTCACTGCAGCATTTTTCCCGAACGAAGGGGCGGCCGCAGGGCGGCAGACGATGCAAAAACCCGAACATTCTCTCCAAACCGGCGGTTTTTGGTCGTTCTGCCTTTTGACCAACAATTCCCCGATGAATTTTCTTTCAAAAACCATCGGCTCGTTCAGTATATCACGAACATTCCAAATTGTAAACTTTTAAACATTCGTATATATACCGAATATTTAAGCTTGTAATATTTGGTTGTAAAGTAGCCAAATCAGCAAAACACATATGCAGAAAATCGGTCGTATGGGCGCTGTTTTTTTGACCGTCTCCCGACCACGGGCTGTTATTTTGCTTCAAATCATGCTATACTTTCACAAGGCAGCTCAACTGCAGCAGCCCATGCTGCTATACGAAAGGATAATGCACATGCAAAAGAAATACGCATTGTTTGACTTTGACGGCACCCTATGCAAGGGAGACTCCATCATACAGCTGTGCCAATTTGCCCGTAAGCGCCGCCTTTGCACCCACAAGCAGCTGATGGGCGGCATCGGCGCTGCGATCCTCTTTAAGCTGGGAAAGATGACCATTGAGCAAGCCAAACAAAAGGCGCTTATCTGGATGAAGGGACGCTCCGAGATCGAAATGACTGCTTTTGCACAGTTGTTCTGCTTGGAAGTATTAGCCCCCCGTTTTTTTCCGGACGGCATTGCGCAATTGCAAAAGGAGCAAAAAGAGGGCGCCACCGTATTGCTCATTACCGCTTCCCCCTCCTTTTATCTGACCCCTTTGAAGGACATGCTGGGTGTAGCGGACGTGATCGGCACCCGGATGGACGTGGATGAAAGCGGACTATACACCAGCCTTGTGGGCGACAACTGCCGCGGGCTGCAAAAGCCTCTGCGGCTGGCAGAATATCTGGCCGCCAAGGGCGACCGTCTGGATTACGACACCTCCACTGCCTACGGCAACTCCACCGGCGATCTGCCCATGATGGAACTGTGCAAAAGCAAGGTGGCGGTGAAGCCGGGCCGCAAGATGAAACGGGCGCTGGACGACATGGAGAACGTGACCATCGTGCAGTGGCGTACCAAACCCCGCAAAGCCTCCAAAGCAAAGGAGAAAGTCTGATGCACACCACAGCCGATTTTTCCAAGGCGGATCAGGTGATCCGTCAGGCCCTCAGCGACGAAGCCTTCACCTCCGCCAATCTGCTGGTGGGCAAGGGCGACCGGGTGCTGTTCCGCAGAGCTTATG
>JAZSRK010000106.1:0-3486 GCA_045538465.1 Candidatus Limiplasma sp.
AAGGAATTCGTGTTCACCGCCTCTGAGCAGCAGTTCTTTGCTGACAAGGGCTTCCAGAACGATCCCACCCGTTGCCACGAGTGCCGTGCTGCCCGTCGCGCCCAGAACCCCAACCGCGGCGAGCGCCAGTACTTCGAAGTGATCTGCGACGGCTGCGGCGCCACCACTCAGGTGCCCTTCCAGCCCAAGGGCGATCGTCCTGTGTACTGCCGTGCCTGCTTCGAGGCCAACCGCAACCAGTTCTAATTTGAACTGCGTCAGGATGGATGCATAACAAACCACCCCGGCTTTGCAAAAAGTCGGGGTGGTTTTTGTATGGGCAGGGTCTGAGACGGCTTCTTCCTATTTCACAACCCAAAAATCCCCTTCGCCCAGCAAAGCACTTCCTCCGGTGTCTTTGTGCCATCAGTAACCATACACGGCAATTGATACCCTTCGCACATCTCCCAGATGCGCAGGGCGAACAAAATATCCCGCTGCATCCAGTTGTCAAAGGCTTTCTCTTTGTCCGAGCAGCCTTCCAGCACATAGGGCACCCATTCCCGCTGCCGATAATGGCTTACCTGAAAATCGGCACTGGGCACGATGGCAAGATAATGCGCCGCCCCCACTGCTTGCATTAGCGTGGGCAAGTATGCTGCACCCTCCGTTACGATGGTGCTGGCATCCAGCTGGGTCAGATCCTCCTGCACAAAGGGCCAGATCTCTTGATAGATCCGAAGCTCTTCATCGCATTGCACTTGGGGATCACGCATCCAGATGTCCTCTGGCGTCATTTCCTGACAGGCTTGGCAACTGGCACAACCCGCTTGCGCCGCCAGCTGCATATACTTTTCCAGATGATCATCCACCTTGAAATAGTACATGCCATAGGCCTCTGCCAGACGCTCAGCAAGGGTGCTTTTGCCGCTGCATGGCGAGCCGCCGATATAGTAGATGGTCTTCTTCATTCGTCAGCCTCCCCATCACCGGGCCCGCACGACCTCCACCAGTACCTCCACCATCTTCTCCATCTCGGGCAGGGATACATACTCCATTACGCCATGGAAATTATAGCCGCCGGTGGACAGATTGGGGCAGGGCAGACCCATGTAGCTGAGGCGGGAACCGTCCGTGCCGCCGCGTACGGGGGGCGTTTCCGGCTCGATACCCAAGGTGCGCATGGCGTCCAGCGCCCGCTGCATTACGTGGGGCACCTTATCCAGCTCCTGCTTCATGTTGTAGTAGCTATCCTTCAAAAGCACATCCACCGTGCCCTCGCCGTATACGCCGTTCAGGTAAGCGCCGATATGCCGCATCCGCTCCTTGCGGTTTTCAAACTTCGCCCGGTCGTGGTCACGGATGATGTACACCAGCTGGGCTTCGGTCTCGTCACCCTTCATAGAGCACAGGTGATAGAAGCCCTCCCGGCCTGCGGTGTGCTCCGGGGCTTCGCTGGCAGGCAGCATGCCCGCAAACTGCATGGCGATCTTGGAGGCGTTGCGCATCTTGTCCTTGGCAGCGCCCGGATGGATGTTGAAGCCGTGCACAACGATCTTGGCCGCAGCGGCGTTGAAGGTCTCGCACTCCACTTCGCCCAGCGCGCCGCCATCCACCGTATAGGCAAACTCCGCTCCAAAGCCCGGCACGTCAAAATGATCCGCACCCTCGCCGATCTCTTCATCCGGCGTGAAGCCGATGCACACCTTGCCGTGGGGGATCTCCGGGTTTTCGATCAGCTTTTTGGCCAGTTCCATGATCTCTGCCACGCCGGCCTTGTTATCGCCGCCCAGCAGCGTGGTGCCGTCGGTGATGATCAGCTCATGCCCCACTTGCCGATTCAGGCTCTCATACTCGCTGGACTTCATCACAACGCCATTGCCCAGCTCGATATCGCCGCCCTCGTACACAAAGGCACGGGCATGCACCGGGCCGGTAGCCACGGCGGGGGCGGTATCCATATGGGCGATCAGACCAATGGCCGGCTGGTTTTCGGTATTGGCGGGGATCTCCGCATACACATAGCAGGTATCGCTGAGCCGCACATTGCTTGCGCCCATCTCCTTTAGTTCCTGCTCCAGCAGCTTTGCCAGCTCCCACTGCTTCGCTGTGGACGGGTGCTGACCGCTCTCCTCACTGGATCCCGTATCAATGGCTACATACCGCAAAAAACGTTCCTTCAAAGACATGGTGTGTACCTCCTTTTTGATGGGGGAACGCTGGGGCGCCGCCCCAGACCCCGGCAGGGTCTAAGACCCTGCACCCACTCACTGCGCCGCTACACGACGCAGGGGATTTTGACAAAAACCCTTGGCTCTCCCACGCTGCATTCATCCATTATACAGCAGGTTCCTTACCCGCCGATGACCTCGATCTGTCTGGTATAGACCCTCGGGCGTACCTCTGCCCGCTGACCGATCGCTTGCCCTTGGTGGCAGGCCAGCATCAGCATGGATACATCCATCCCAGCTTTGCTGCTAAAGCCCATACCGCCGGAAAAACGAGGGTTTACCTCAAGGAAATAGAAATCGTCCCCGTGATGGATGAACTCCATGTTCACCACGCCCACAAGATCGATCTCCTTGGCAATGGCGGCGCATACAGCCTCCAAAGGATGGCTCTGGTATACCTCGACGGTGGTACCAAGACCGTTGCCGGTGCGCAGCAGCTCCTGCCTTGCCAGCGCCTGCACGTGCCCGGCAGCATCTCTGGCTACATCCACTGTAAAAATGTTGCCCTCGATAAAGGGCTGGGCGATGTAATCATCCCGCCGGGCGGCTGCGCTGCGCAGCTCCTGCGCATTGTGAACCACCGCCTGCCCTTGGCTGGAACGCCCGCTGCGGGGCTTGAGCATCATGGGGAAGGCGGCATCGTCCGGGATGCGGCTCACTTCATAGGTGGGAATGGTGCGGCATACTGTGGCTGCATCTAACCGATGGGCCATGCCCAGCTTATCCCGGCACAGGCGCACCGCGCTTTCTTCGGGCACGCACAGTACGCAGCCCAGCGCCAAAAACTCTGCCTTGCGGCTGCATAGCACATCCACTTCCAAGTCGGTCAAGGGAATGAGGGCATCTACGTGGTGCTCCCGCACGGCAGATAGCATCTGCTGCACATAGGCGTTTTCGTCCGCAACGGTCAACGCCTGAAAAAACACATCCGCTGCAAGGGCGGCTGCATTCCACTCCCGGGGATAGATGTCGCAAGCGATCACCTTCAGCCCGGCAGCCTGATAGCGGCGTACCGCTGTAATGGCAGATGCGGAGCCAACGGCAGTCAATAACACGGTTTTCATTGGATTCGCTCCTTGTATCAAGGATGGGAAATGGATCGATGGGGATCGGCAGCTTTGTCAACAAATCTGCAAAAGCCGATGTTGCGAGCCGAGCACTCCTAACGAGCCCCCGGCGGTTGCTTCTGTCGGCAATTCCGTTCAAATTAGTCCTTTGCGCCCATGTAATGGGCGCAACAGGTCGTCGAAAAACTCGCCTATGGCGACTTTTTCGA
>JAZSRK010000001.1:0-37378 GCA_045538465.1 Candidatus Limiplasma sp.
TATTCTTGTCCATTCGTATTCTCCTTTTCTTTAGTAGCGGTTGGCAGACCTTCTACTATTCTAACATGGGGCTTTACGAATGGACTCATAGCTTTAAGCTTTCTGAACCCCCGCTCGAAGCGGGGGTTTTCGTTACACAACAATCCCCTGCAATGCCTTCAGGTATTGCAGGGGCCATGCCGCTCATCTTTTCATTTGCTGGCATTCCCAGGTTTCTCCCATACAGGTGTCCTGCCGGAAAGGCAGCTCCGCATTCACCCGGAAACCGTTGGCTTCATAGCATTTGACGGCTGCAGGGTTATTGCGGTACACCGCCAGAAACATCTGCTTTGCCTTTCCTTTGGTACGGGAATGATGCACGGCGCATGCGATCATCCGCTTGCCAAGACCGGTGCCACGAAGAGCCGGATCCAATGCCACATAGCCAAAGCGGATGCCGTTTTCCACGTCCTTTTGGGGCATCAGCAGTACAAAGCCGACCGGCCTGCCCTGCCACAGCCACAGAAAGGGTTTACCGCTGCTGCCCGACAGCCGCCCATTGAACATGCCCGGCTGCAAAGGCCAGCTGCCCACGCTGCCAGCCGACCAGCGCCAGTAGGTAAGCTCATTGGCGATCCAGCTCTGCACCAGCGTTTCATCATCCGGAGCATAGGGATGCAGACTGCCCAGCAACTCCTCCCGTGCAGTGCGTGAGAGGCTCGCCACAGCCTGATCATAGCTGTGGTGCAGCATCTCAAGGAGCACCTCATCCGGTACGGTTCCATCCATGGTGATGGTATTGTTATAGGGCTGCTGCACCGGCGGACAGTGCCAGCCCCGGCGCACCGTACCGGGATACTGCTGCCGCCAGTCCATGCCCTGATTGGGTTCGCACTTGAAGCTGACCCAGCCTGGCATGGGCATAAAGGAAGCAAAAATGCGTCCGTGCTCCCCCAGCCGCACACAGATGCTCTCCGGCCCGAAGGGACTTTCGGCAACTGCAGCAGGAAGGGTCAGGGCTTTTTCCATCAGTTCGGAAAGGGTCATGTTCAGTCCTCTTTCAGGGGCAGACGTGCAACACCGCTTTCCACCGCAGCTTTGGCAACAGCCTTGGCTACCGCTTTGCCTACCCGTTCATCAAAAGCTTTAGGAATGATATACTCGGCGCTCAGCTCGTCATCGCTCACCAGAGAAGCAATGGCCAGCGAAGCCGCCATCTTCATTTCATCGTTGATATCCTTTGCACGCACATCCAGTGCACCCCGGAAAATACCGGGAAAAGCCAGCACATTGTTGATCTGGTTGGGGTAATCGCTGCGACCGGTGCCTACTACGGCTGCACCTGCACGAAGCGCCTCCTCGGGCATGATCTCCGGCACAGGATTTGCCATAGGCAGTACAATGGGCTTTTCTGCCATGGTGGCGATCAGCTCGGGCGGCAGGATGCCGGGCACACTGACGCCGATGAACACATCCGCTCCTGCCAGTGCTTCCTTCAAGCCGCCCTTGATATGGCGCTTGTTGGTCACATGGCACATTTCCTCCTGAGCAGGAGTCATATGTCCACGACCCTCCACCACAATGCCATGGCGGCCCAGCAGAATGATCTCATCCACACCAAACCGCAGCAGATGCTTGGCAATGGCAATGCCTGCAGAACCTGCACCATTGATAACGCAGGTGATGTCCTCCATCCTCTTGCCAACCAGCTTGAGGGCGTTGATCAACGCAGCAGCCACCACAACGGCGGTACCGTGCTGGTCATCGTGAAAAACGGGAATATCGCAGATTTCCTTCAGCTTGCGCTCGATCTCGAAGCATCGGGGAGCGGCGATGTCCTCCAGATTGATGCCACCAAAGCTGCCGGAGAGCAAGTACACCGTGCGGACGATCTCATCCACATCCTTGCTCTTGATGCACAGAGGGAAGGCATCCACACCGCCAAACTCCTTAAACAGCACGCACTTGCCTTCCATTACGGGCATACCTGCCTCAGGGCCGATATCGCCAAGGCCCAGCACCGCTGTACCATCGGTGACCACCGCAACCATATTGTGCCGCCGGGTAAGCTCGTAGCTCTTTTCCACATCCTCGTGGATCGCCATGCAAGGCTCAGCCACACCGGGAGTATATGCCAGCGAAAGGGAACGGCTGTCCTCCACCTTGGCACGGGAGACCACTTCCAGCTTGCCAGCCCATTCATAATGCTTTGCGAGCGATTCCTTGCGAATATCCATCAATCGTTCCGCTCCTTCGATCAAAATAGCCATATACCGCATCATTGTAGCATTATTTATGCCCATGCGCAACAGCCGACTGTGATTTATCCCCTTGACAAATGCAGGGCTTCTGCTATCATCTATCCCCGAACAGAGCAAAGGAGCGCATACCAATGAAGAATCTGCTGAAACAGCTGCGAAAGAATGCTGTTATTGATACCCTGTGCACGCTGGAAGGCAATGCAAAACCCTGCCTGTATCTGGAGCCGCTGTGGGGCATTCCCTACAACCTGTACGCTCCGCTGGCCTCGGTCTACATGGCGGCACTGGGGCTGAGCCCCACACAGATCGGCCTTATTTCCACCATCTTTCTGGTTTCCCAGATGTGCTGGGCGCTGCTCAGTGGTGTGCTGACCGATAAGCTGGGCCGCCGCATCTGCACAGCCATCTTTGACTGTGTCAGCTGGACCATCCCTGCCCTTCTGTGGACCTTCGCTCAGGATTTCCGCTGGTTTGCGGCAGCCGCCGTTTTCAACGGTGCCTGGCGTGTGACCGAAACCTCCTGGGACCTGCTCATGATCGAGGATGCACCCGAAAGCCGGCTGGTACATATGTACACCCTTACCTCCATTGCCGGTCTGCTGGCAGGCTTCGTTTCCCCCATTGCTTATTTCTTTGTGCAGAAATTCACCATCGTGCCCACGATGCGCTTTATCTACGGCTTTACCTGCATCATGATGACCTCCAAGTTCGTCATTCTGTATTTCCTGAGCAAAGAGACCTCTGTAGGCAAGCGGCGCATGGCAGAATGCCGTGGTGTAAGCCTGTTCAGCCGCCTGTGGGACAGCCGCAAAGTATTCCTGCGCATGCTCCGTTCCAGACGCATCCTGCTCACGGTAGCCTTCGTTGCCTGTTACAGCGGCGTCTGCAACATAAGCAACGCTTTCTGGCCCCTGCTCATTACCGATAAGCTGGGCATCGCTACCGAAAACCTTTCTATTTTCTTTACCATTAAAAATCTTTTCATGCTGGTTTGCTACTTTGCCATCGCTCCCCGACTGGATGTACGGCGTTTCCGTCACCCGGTGCTGCTCGGTCTTTCCATGCTGATCGCACAGCAGCTGCTCATGCTGCTGATGCCCACCGGACGCTACTGGCCGGTGGTGGTTTCTGTGGTGCTGGAGGCGCTTGCGCTTTCCATTCTTGATCCCATGCGCGGCTCCCTGCAGATGATCAACATCGACCGGGAGGAGCGGGCACGTATGCTCAGCTACTTTTATGCCATGTGCATGCTCATCACCTCTCCGCTGAGCTATCTGGCAGGTCTTGCCGCCGAAATCGACAGAGCGCTGCCCTTTGCCATGAACCTGACGCTTACTGTGGTTGCCTGCTGCCTTACCTGTGTGCTTTGGAAAGTGCGCCGCACCGATCTGGATGATGAAGCCGCCTGACAGCTGTCATGAACCCTGACCGTGCCGTGCAGTTCATACTTCGAAAGCTGTACGGCATTTGTCATTCATGCCATGCGCAAAAGATACATCACCGGTCACACAAATAAAAACATTTATCTGTTTTCAGGTATCCAACCGCCGGTCCGAGGTCTCGTATTCCTGCCCTTTATGCAGGACGATTCCATCCTTCCGCGACGGTTACATAACCGGCAATTGTTTTCTTGCGAACACTTGACGGATAAGAAAAACAAATGTAAAATATAAGGACGAATACCGCTCTGATCCTGTATATCATAGGGCAACGGAGGCGAAGACGGTGAACGCAACAATTACAGCATCCCGAAGACAACAAAGGCAGATGGCTCTGTTTCTTACGCTGGTGGTGCTTTTCTCTGTTATGGCATGTGCGCTGAACGCAGCGGCAGATATGTTTCTGCCCCTTGCCACAGGAGAGGTCATCTTCCAGGAGGACGGGCTGATGATCGATGCCAGCCACTGCAATGAAGGCTATCTGATGGCAAAACATGAACCCCACGAAAAAGCCCTGAAGCTGCGTCTCAGCTGTGGAAAGGCTTCTTTGAGTTATGATTTTGCCGCCGACGGCGAGTATGAGGTCTTCCCTTTGCAGCTTGGCAACGGCAAGTACAAAGTGGAAGTGTTCCAGCAGGCTTCCGGCCGCAAGTACAAACCGCTGATGGATACCACCTTCGAGGTGGAAGTAGCCCACGAGACGCTCCCCTATCTTTACCCCAACCAGTACGTGAACTACAATGCCGACTCCGATGCGGTGATCAAGTCCATTGAGCTGTGCCACGGGCTGGAGAGCGACTGGGACAAATACAAGGCCATTTACCGTTACATGGCCAACCACATGGTCTACGATTTTGACAAGGCACGCAAGGTAAGCACCGGCTACCTGCCCGTGGTGGATGATGTACTGCTGGAACAGAAGGGTATCTGCTTCGACCTTTCTGCGCTGATGGCAACCATGCTGCGCACGCAGGGCATCCCCACTCAGCTGGTGATTGGCTACGCCGACAAGATTTACCACGCATGGAACCTTGTTTATTTGGACGGCGCTTGGTACCGCTGCGATATCACATCTGATATCATGTGCATGAGCATCAGCCGTTACACCACCGAACGCTATTATTGATCCGTAATCGATCCCATCATTTGAAGGAGGAAACGCATATGAGCCGTAAACTGCGTTTGAGCAATGAGGAGCTTTCTGTTCTGTGCGAGCAGGTTGCCCTTGTGCTCCGGGCCGGTCTGCCAGTACACGATGGCGTGGAGGCATTGAGTGAAAACTACAAGGGTACCCGTTTTGAAAAGGGCTTCAACACCCTTACCATCACCGTTATGGAAACCGGCAGCCTGACCACAGGCTTTAAGGAGGCAGGGCTTTTTCCCGATTACCTGATCTCCATGACTGAGATCGGCGAAAAGACCGGCGAGCTGGACAGCGTAATGGAAGAGCTGTCCGCTTATTATGAGCGTGAAGCGGCCAACCGTCGCTCCATCAAGAGCGCCCTGTTCTATCCTCTCCTGCTCATCGTTATGATGGCGCTGATCATTTCCGTGCTGGTAACGCAGGTGCTGCCCATTTTTGAAAATGTTTACGGCAGCTTCGATTCCGGCTCCAGCGCAGGCTGGATGAACATTGCCGTCACCTTTGGTAAGGTAACGCTGATCACCGCCGGCGTGCTCCTGTTGCTGGTGATCATCCTGCTGGTGGTCATCAAGCTGGACGGCAGCCAGAAGGTGCTGCAGTGGTTGCAGAATGCATTCAAGCCCTTGCGCCGTCTGGAGCAGAAGCTCTCTGCCGCCCGTTTTGCCTCCACCCTTGGCATGATGCTGCGCAGCGGCTTCCCGCTGGAAGAAAGCATGGAGCTGATCGAAAACCTGTTCACCAACAAGCGCCTCCGTCAGCGTGTCAACCAGTGCCGCCAGAAGATGGATGAAGGCATCTCCTTCCCCGATGCCGTTGGCGAAACCGGCATTTTTGAGCCCCTGCATTGCCGCATGATCTCCGTCGGCTTCCGCGCCGGTCAGACCGACCGTGTCATGAGCAAGCTGGCTGTGCTCTACGATGAAGAAGTCAACACCCAGATCGGTCACCTTGTTTCCATTATCGAGCCCACTCTGGTGGCTCTTATGTCCGTCATCATCGGTGCTATTCTGATGTCGGTAATGCTGCCGCTGCTGAGCATTATGAGCAGCATCGGCTGAGGCAGAAGCCTCTACCCATCCCAACGGGAAAGGAGGAAGGACCGTGCAGACCAAGCAAAACAGCATGTGGAAAGGAGCATTGCTCACCCTGCTTGTTTTCGGGCTGATGATCGGTGTGTTGGTATATGGTGCATCCACCGTGAACGACCGCAGCGAAAGCGAGCAGATGGCAGAGCTGGAAAACTCCGTCCGCAGAGCCTCCATTCTTTGCTATGCAGTAGAAGGCCGTTACCCCGACAACGCCGAAAAACTGCGCCAGTACTACGGCCTTACCTACGACCAAAGCAAGTATATTGTACAGTTGGATAGCTTTGCTACCAACCTTTTGCCGGATATCCGCATCCTGACGATCGGAGGTGAGGCAGATGAGTAAGCAGGAAAGCAAAGGCAATGCCATGACCAGCCACGCAGTGGGCGGTCTGTTCATCTTCTGCCTCATCGCTCTTTTTGCGGTGCTGGCTGTTACCCTCACCCTGACCGGTATGCGTGCTTACCAAAGCGTAAGCGAGGCATCCGTTGGCAACAGCGAGGCACAGATCGTGCTCAGTTATCTGCTCAACAAGACTCATGCCATGGATAGCAGCGGCGCCGTCTCCATTCAGGAGGAAAACGGCGTTGAGTATCTGTGCCTGAACGAGTACTGGGAGGATGAGATCTACCAGACCCGTATCTATGCGCTTGACGGGCAGATGCTGGAATACTACTGCGGCTCCGAAGATGAATTCAAGCCCGAGCTGGGCGATCCGCTGGCAGATGTAAAGCAGCTCACCTTCACCATGGAATCTCCCCGGCTGCTGACGGTGGCTGTGGTGCTGCCGGATGATACGCAGGAGGAGCTGCATATCGCATTGCGTTCCCGGGAGGTGCAGGAATGAAACGCTATCAAGGGAACATTTTGCTTATTGAATTGCTCATCGTGATTCTGTTCTTTTCCCTTTCTCAGGTCGTTATGGTACGTGTATTTGCATCCGCACATGAAAAATCCCACAACAGCGTACAGCTTCGCCATGCACTGATGGCCTGCCAGGATGTAGCCGAGCAGCTCAGCGTCAGCGAAGAGCCCGATGCCCTCCTTCTCCGGCTGGATTTCAACGGCGAGGATGGCAGCTATTTCCGTTGTGACGAACACGGCTTTGATGTGTATGTGCATTGCCAGCGTGAAGAAACCGCTGCTGGTACACTGCTCACCTCCACCGTGACCGCACAGAAGGAAAACCGGGAGATTCTTACGCTTCCGGTATCCCTCTATGTACCAAAGGAGGGTTCGCTATGAAAAAGCAGGATTCTCAGCAGCGTGTAGGCATCGGCGTATCCTCTGTACTGATGATCCTTGTTGTGCTGGCCATGACCGCCCTTTCTCTGCTTGCATTCGGCAGTGCGCGCTCCAACGAAAGCATGACCCGACGCAATGCCGATGTAGGTGCTTCCTACTATGTGGCAGCCGATCAGGTGCAGCGCAAGCTGGCACAGATCGATGAGCTGCTTTTGAAGGCCCGGCAAGAATCCGCTGACCTTGCCTGGTTCCTGTCACAGCCCACAGAAGATGTGGCTTGGGAAGAAAGTGAGAAAGGCATCAGCTTTTCCTTCACTACCGATGCCGGAAACGATCTGGCGATTTTCGTGCGCGGCATCGTCACGGACGGCCAGCAGCGTTATCAACTGGCTGAGCACCGCATCATCGACAACAGCAGTGCGATGGGCGATGATTATCTTGTTTTGATGGGAGACTGACCATGGAAGATTTTGTCGAACTGAAGACGATGCTCCGGGATACCCTGTTCAAGGGCGGCTCAGACATCTATATTATTCCCGGTTCACCCATCACTACCAAGGTGAACGAAAAATTTGTACAGCTGACTGCCGGCAAACAGGGTACCACGGAGTGTACCCGCTACATCAAGGAGATCTACGAGCTAGCCGGTCAGCGTGATATGAAGCGCCTCAGCGAAGAGGGCGATGATGACTTTTCCTTTGGTCTGGCACAGGTGGGCCGTTTCCGTTGCAACGCCTTCAAGCAGAGAGGCACCTTCGCAGCTGTACTCCGTGCCGTACCCTTTGACCTCCCCGACCCTGCCTCTCTTGGCATTCCTCAGGTGGTGCTGGATCTGAGCGGACGCAGGCAGGGCATGGTATTGGTCACCGGCCCTGCCGGCAGCGGCAAGAGCACCACGCTCAGCTGCATCATTGACCGTATCAACACCGAAGCCAACGCCCACATCATTACGCTGGAAGACCCCATTGAGTTCATCCATCCTCACAAGAAGAGCATCGTTACCCAGCGTGAGATCATGAACGATACCCAGAACTTTGCCCATGCCCTGCGCAGTGCGCTGCGTCAGGCCCCGGACGTGATCCTGCTGGGCGAAATGCGCGACTACGAGACCATCCAGACCGCACTGACTGCCGCCGAAACCGGTCATATGCTGCTGAGTACCCTGCACACCATTGGTGCCAGCAAAACCATCGACCGTATTGTGGACTCCTTCCCCTCCAACCAGCAGGCACAGGTACGCATGCAGCTGTCCCTGGTACTGAAGGCCGTAGTCAGCCAGCAGCTCATCCCCTCCACCGATGGCGGACTGGTTGCAGCCTTCGAAGTTATGCTGGTGGATAACGCCATTTCCAACATGATCCGCGAAGGCAAAGTGCACCAGATGGACAACGTGATCTACGCCGGTGCAGCCCAAGGCATGTTCACCATGGATACCGACCTGATGCGTCTGTACAAAGCCGGTAAGATCTCCAAGGAAAATGCGCTGATGTATTCTATCAATCAGGAATTGATGGCCAAGAAGTTGGGATGATCTCCTTTGCGTACAACATATGAAACAGCCTTCCCACAGGTTTTCCATGGGAAGGCTGTTTCATATATTTCAACGTTTTTTCATAAATCGGCTCAAGCCATTCAGGGGTTCGTCTCCCGATGGCAGAGGCCTCGTCTCCAAGGGGCCGATCCCCTCCCCCAACACCCGCACACAGGCAGCATCATCGGGGCGTTTTTGGGGGTCAGCCGCCAGCAGATCCCGCACGAGCCAGCCCATGGCATCGGGCAGGGTGTCGGAAAGCTGGATGTCATCCCCGGCCAGCGCCGCCTCGTACAGGTAGGCATACATGCCATGGTCAAAACCGGGCAGTTCCCCCGTCCAAATGCGATGGATGATCGCCCCGAAGGCGAAGCGGTCAATGGCAGCTGTCATGGGAACATCCTGCCCTGTCATACGCAAAAAAGCTTCCGGCGACAGATACACCGGGTCGCCCTCCAAGCCGCTGCCCACCGGGGGCGGATCATTCAGCAGAAAACCGCTGTCCAAGTCGATCAAGCGCACTTGGTAACCCCAACTGCGGGCGGTGAGCAAAATGTGCTCCGGCTTCAAGTCGGCATGCACCACCTGCTGCATATGGAGTCTTTGCAAACACACCGCCAGATGATAGAGGATCTGCCGCTTTTCGCCATCGGTAAGGCCAGCCTTGTTTTCGCCGTTGCTATGGGTGGATACCGCTTCGCTGACGGCGTAATAGCGGCCGTCGTAACGAAAGAAGTCCAGCACTGGCACCAAAGTATCTCCCAGAACACAGCTCATGGCAGAATACAGCTGCTGCTTTCTGCGCTCAAAGCTGCGGCAGCGCTCCCGCTGCATCTCCTTTATGGGAGTATTGGCCACAGCCGGATACACCGGGGAGAGAAACTGCTTAAGGAAAAAGCGCTGACCGCCTCGACTGGCGATGCACCAGCGAGCACTGCCGCTGCCCGCCGTCTGAAAAGCATTCAACGGACTATATTCGCCAATCCTGCTCGCCATCGCCGCTTCCCTCCGTTCGGTCGTACTCGGTACGGTAGCTCTGCCAGCACCCATGAACAAACGCACGATTTTTACGTTTGCGCCGTGTGGGGGTGATAAATTCACGTTTTAGCTGCTCGTAACGGGGCAAATAATACGCTTTCGCCTCCGCATGGTCGATAAAACCGAAAGGACAGCAAAGCAATGTAACATCATCCTGCATAACGCCGGTAAGCGTTTTGAGCAGCTTCTGCTGCCAACGTTTCTGGGTGGAGGTATGCATCAAAGTATCCAATAGCAGCATCTCCAGCTCCATGGGGCTGGAGATGGTTTTATAGGCACCATCCGTCATACATAGTAAAAAGCCTTTTTCGGGCAGCGGGGTACGGCGCATATGCAGCTGTGGTCGTCTGCCGGCGCAGATCAGATTGCTCAGGGGACGATCCTGATACAGGTCGTCAAAAGCATCAGGAGTACCACGCACATCATCCCGGGTATATTGGTGCAAACCTGTATCATCCAGAATGTATCCCCGGCTATCCCCCGCCCAGATAAAGCTGCAGGCACCAGCGTGCCCGTCTGCGATCGCTGCGCACAGGGTGGTGGGCAGGGTGCGCTGCATGCTGCCCACAATGCGGCTGGTCTCCTCTTGGCAATGCTGGCGGGCAAAGCTATCAAACACCTGTCTGATCTCGCTTTGCAGATCTTCCAACTGTTCTTTGCCTGCTTCGGGCCTCTCCGGCACAGTGGGGCATTCGCCCACCCAGCCCAGCAGCGCCTCAGCAGCCAAGCGAGAAGCCAAATAGGCTCCTGTGTGGTTTTGCAGCCCTTCGTACCGTTTGCTTCCCAAACCGCCGCAACCGTCTGTCACCCCCAGCAAAGCCCACTGCGAACAGCCGGACACAGCAAAGCTGTCCTCCCCATTTTCGGGGCTGACAGCTTGCTCAACGATCAATATTTCTCCCAGCAAATGCGGTGCCTCCTCCCGGATCGGGCTCGTCAGATGGTATTGCAGACAGCATCCAACACCTGACGGTATTCCACATCCAGCAGGCCCTCGCTGACCGTTTGCACATGGATCACTTGACCCCACTCAGAGGAAATGCGGCTCCAATCGGGGGCGTCTGGGGCAAAGATCAACAGGCGCTTGGCGTTTTCATCCATACCGCCGCCCATCTGTTCATCCTCCCACCAAAGGCTCAGTTCGTCAAAGTTTTCTGCCATGCCTTCGGGGTACCAAGGGGCAGCCTTGCCATGACCGATCTCGTGGGTGGGGGCATCCGACCACACAACGATGATATGGCGCTTCTTTACGCCTTCGCGAGTCCAATCGCTGCGAATGGCGTAGCCCAGCGCTTCCAACCCATCCTCCGGAATATCGCCGCCGCCCTTGGCTTCGATACCATCCATGCACTCATAAAACATCTGGGCTTGCTGCGGCAATACAAAAAAGTCGCTGGAGAGCATGGCCTCCTCGCCATCGTTGAGATAATCGCGGAAGGCGATCACACGCACGCGAAGCTGATCGATGGTCTTGTGTTTTTTCTCCATCTCAGCTGCTACATCCCGGTAGAGATTCAGCGCATTTTGCTTAACAAAATCCAGCACATGGCGCATACTGCCGGTAGCATCGATGCAGAAAACCATATCTACATGATAGGTAAGCTTATACTCAGACATGGAAACCTCCTGCTTTTCATTACGGAATGTTTATACATTTCTGCACCCATTGCGACGATTCCTGCCAAAGCATGCAGGAATCCGGCATCTTTCCATCGAATTGTTTATGTAATGGCATCCGATACACAGGAGTGATTGATCGATGAAACTAAAAAAAGTATCCGGCAACCTGCTTACCGGCTTAGGCTGCACGGTTACGTTGATCGGTCTGGCAGCTTATGTTCTGCCCAAAATCAACAACCGCCAGCTAAAGCTGGTACTCTCCTCCTTTCGATCCCCCTCCAACAATCCGTTGATACAGCTGATGAACAATGGCATGAATTTTGCCATGGAGCATTGCTTTATGATGATCCTGCTGGGCTGCGGGATCATGATGACCGGTATTTTGCTTTGTATCTCAGTACGGACAGACGAAGAAGTGCAAGCAGCCCGCAACGCGCGCATCGCCAAAACAGCTGCACGAGCCAACGCGCCAGCCCCTGCTGATGCCCCCTACCAACGGCCGCAAGGCATGGCAAGACCCGTGGCTACTGTGCATACAGAAGAAGACAATCCCTTTGCCCGCTATATTGCCGAAGGTAGCCTGCCGCGGCGCACGCTATCCCGCAGCAGCGAAAAGCCTGCCGCAACCCCTGTGCTTGAACCGGCACAAACCGCACCCGCCGACGATATTTTGCTCACTTTTGATACTGCCGACCATACGCCGCCTGAGCAGCCTGCCGTTATCAACATTCAGCCCACACCGGAAGAAAACCATCACATTCATATGCGCCCGGCTGTTCAGATGCAGCCTGAAGAACCGGCCGTCGAGGCCGCCAGCCAGCCGCAAGCAGTTATGCCGGTACAAGCTGCCCCTGCTGCACCGGAACCTATGATGCAGGCTGCTCCTGCTGCCAACAAGCCTGTGCCCGCTCGACCCGCCCCTGCCGCCGATCAGCCCCCTGCACAGCGGCCTATGATCCGATCCACGTTCCGTAAACTAACGCCGGTTCAGCCAGAACAGCATGCGCCCGAAAGTGTTCCTGAAAAAAGCGCGGTGCAACCTACGCTCGCACCTGCATCCCGCATCAAGAGTACGATGGGGCACAAAGTCTGAAAAATGGTTGACAAACGTTGATTTCGTGGTAACATAAGTTTGGTAACAATGTTTCAGAATGGAGGACTTTGCAATGGATGCTTCAATTCGTTCCACTTGCACCCAAGTGCGTCGTGATATTATCAATATGACGGCGGATGCGGGCTGCGGCCATCCCGGCGGTTCCCTCTCCATCGTGGAAGCGCTGGTCGCTCTGTACTTCGATGTAATGAACATCGACCCCAAGAACCCCAAGGCTGAAAACCGCGACCGTTTCGTACTGTCCAAGGGTCATGCTGCTCCTGCACTGTATGCGGTTCTGGGCGAGCGCGGCTACTTCGACACCGCTGAGTTTAAGCAGTTCCGTCAGCTGGACAGCATTCTGCAGGGTCACCCCGATATGAAGCGCTGCCCCGGCGTGGATGCTTCCACTGGTTCTCTGGGTCAGGGCATCTCCATCGCCACCGGTATGGCGCTGGGTGCCAAGGCTCAGGGCAAGGATTTCCAGGTTTACACTATGATCGGTGACGGCGAGTCTCAGGAAGGTCTCGTTTGGGAAGCCTGCATGGCAGCTGCCCACTACAAACTGGACAACCTGACCATCCTGTTCGACCACAACGGTCTGCAGATCGACGGCTCCAACGACGAAGTTATGAGCCTGGGCGATGTTTCTGCCAAGTTTGCTGCTTTCGGTCTGGATGTTGTAGAAGTAGCCGACGGCAACGACTACGATCAGGTACTGGCCGCCCTCAAGCAGCCCCATAAGCCCGGCATGCCCAAGCTGATCCACCTGCACACTGTAAAGGGCAAGGGCGTCAGCTTTATGGAAAACGATGCCGGTTGGCACGGCAAGGCCCCCAACGCCGAACAGCGTGAAAAGGCCCTGAAAGAGCTGGAGGTGTAATGAGCATGGAAAAGAAAGCTACCCGCGTTGCTTATGGCGAGTATATTGCCAAGCTGGGTGAAACCAACGACAAGCTGGTCGTGCTGGATGCCGACTTGGCCGGCGCTACCATGACCCAGTATTTCAAGAAGGCCCATCCCGACCGTTTCTTTGACTGCGGCATTGCCGAAGCCAACATGGTCGATCTGGCCGCTGGTATGTCCACCACCGGTCTGGTTCCCTTCTGCAGCACTTTCGCTGTGTTCGCCAGCCGCTGCTTGGACCAGATCCGCAACACCGTTTGCTACCCCAAGATGAACGTGAAGTTCGCCTTCACCCACGCTGGCATCACCTTGGGCGAGGACGGCGGCAGCCATCAGGCGCTGGAAGATATCGCCATCATGCGCTCCCTGCCCAACATGACCGTGTTTGTACCTTGCGATGCCAAGGAGACCGAGCGCTGCCTCGATGCCGCTCTGGCCATCAACGGCCCTGTGTACATCCGTCTGGCCCGTCTGCCCAGCCCCATCTTTGAGATGGATATGCCCTTCATTCCCGGCAAGGTGAACGTAATGCGCGAAGGCACCGACGAAGTGTTGCTGTGCACCGGCGTTATGGTAAGCGAGTGCATGGAAGCCGCTGAGCTGCTGGCTGCTCAGGGCAAGAACGTTTGCGTGGTCAACTGCCACACCCTCAAGCCCTTCGATGAAGAAGGCGTGCGTGAGCTGGCCAAGACCCACAAGCACATCTACACCGTAGAAGAGCACAACGTCATCGGCGGTCTGGGCGATGCCACCGCTGCTGCCATCGTGAACATGGACGGTGTAAAGCTGACCAAGCTGGGTATGCAGGATGTGTACGGCGAGAGCGGCAAGCCCGCCGACCTGCTGCGCAAGTACAAGCTGGATGCTCAGGGTATCGCCGATACCGTTATGGGCAAGTAATTTCATCTTTTCTGCCGGAACGGCCTGTGCCGTTCCGGTTTTTTCGTGCTTAAAACACACGCTTAAAACACATAAACAGATTATCTTCTGCACCAGTTTACATTTTTGAAACAAAATGTTATAATATTCGAAACGGACGTCGTGTTCGAACTCAGATCAAAGGATGTACCACTATGTTTCCGCATAATACCCGCTCTTTTTGTAGACGGTTAGCTCTTTTGTTGCTCGCTTGTCTTTTGGTTTTCAGTACTGCCATCGCAGAGACGGCAACGCCACAAGCCATACGCTATTTCGTTGATTTCGACTATGCCAAGCTGGCTGCACCGGATACGGTCGCGTGGCTGTATCAGCCTGCAATGGATATCAACATACCGCTGGTATATAGTGCTGATCGCAAACATTATCTGGAACATTCCTATACAGGCGATGTAAGCAACCAAGGCTGTCTTTTCTTTACAGGCGATACAGCGCCAGACTTTGCATCTCCCGTGCAGGTGCTGCATGGCAAAAAAACCCTTGCTGACAGTTTGTTTGGTTTGCTCTACCGCTACAAAGAAGAAGAATTCTATCTGCAAAACACCACCTACTACCTTTACACGCCAGAGGGTGATTTTCAGCTGGACGTGTTTGCTGGCATCCGTACCCACCAGAGCGATACTGATAGCTGGATGGTAGACAGTCAGTCGCCCTTCACCTGTCTGGACGCTGTTTTGGAACGCTCCTTTGTTGTCCCGAAAGCGGAATTCTTGCCCGAAGAGGGCGACCAATGGCTGCTGATGACGGCAGACGGCGGCCAGCGCGACAGTGCACGCTATGTGATATACACCCGTTGCCGCCCCATTGCCTATACAGGTAACGAGACCGCATTGGAACTGACCGAATACGAACTAGACAGCCGAGAAAACCTGAATGCCACCTATCAGGTGGGTACCTTTGATGAATGGATCCTTTACAGACAGGATGATCCATGCTGGGATCGTATGATATTTGAAACGCACAATTCCAGCCGTAGGCGCCCCTTTGGCGACGGCGGCTGCGGCCCCACCGCCATTGCAATGGCGGTAGCCAATCTGCTTCCAACCGAAGACCTTTGCAAGCTTAATGCCTTTTCGCCCGATCCCTACGGGTATACCATCTGCACTTGTTCTGTTACCCAAACCCACTGCAATCGGCTGCATCTGCCCTATCAGCTGGATGAAGCGCAGGAAATGCTGACCTATCTGCCGCTGGCGATCGGCAGCTTTGCCACTGGCTACAACACCTTGGATGTGCAAGGGCGCTACGACCGCTACGGCAGCAGCATGGATTATTTGGCGACTCTCTGCAGTGAGGTATACGGCATTCCCATGCTAGAGACCACCAACAAGGAGATCGCCCTAAGTTTTCTGGCAAGTGGTCAAGGCATGGCGGTCACCTGTACCGGCGGGCCTCCCTTTACCCGAAATAGCCATTACCTCACCTTAGCCGGTGTGGATGATAAATATCTCTATATTCTGGATCCCTTGGCCAGAGAAAGCTACGAGGAGCTCGACCCCTACGGCATAGTGGAGATACTGACCCCTGGCGTTGTACGGGTAACGAAACACAATGCCCACAACCTTTCCATGTCGCCCATTTATCTAATGGCCTACCCGCCTGCGCAGGAGAGCAGCCCAAACCAATAAAGCAGTGCTGCAGAGCAAAAACACCATAGAACGCAATGTACCCAAATGAGCGAACGCCAAACAGCGTCGCTCATTTTTTGTGGTCGTAAACAGAACAATGTATCTTTTTGTCTTGCATTGAAGCCAAAAAAGCAGTATGATGATACCAGCAAAAACAAACCGCATAGGGAGGTTGAACCATGCCCAATAAGTACGATCCTAACAATCCATGGTACCGGGATGATGACCAATCCATTTTGGAGATCTACAATGTAGAGACCGACGAGCGCACTGTAGTAGCCGAAATGGATTACCTCATCGAAGCCCCCAACTGGACGCCGGATGGTAAGGCGCTGGTGTATAACAGCAACGGTTGCATGTTCCGCATCGATCTGGCGACCAAAGAGATCACCCAGATCAATACCGACTTTGTAAACGATTGCAACAACGATCATGTACTTTCTGCCGACGGCACCCAACTGGCTGTAAGCCATGCCACCAAGGAAGACGGCAAAAGCCGCATCTACACCCTGCCCATTACCGGCGGTGTGCCCCGGCTGATCACGCCGCTGGCCCCCAGCTATCTGCACGGCTGGAGCCCGGATGGCAAGACCCTCTGCTACTGTGCCGAGCGCAACGGCGAATACGACATCTACACCATTCCTGCTGAGGGCGGCGTAGAGACCCGGCTGACTGATGCACCCGGTCTGGATGACGGCGCAGAATACGACAGCGTTGGCGAATACATCTGGTTCAACTCTGTTCGTGCGGGTCTTATGCAAGCCTTCCGCATGAAAGCAGACGGCAGCGAACAGACCCAGATGACTTTCGACGATGAGTGGAACACTTGGTTCCCCCACATCTCCCCCGACCGCAAGCTGGTAACCATGGTCTGCTATAAAAAGGGCGATGTGCAGCCCGGCGAACACGTGCCCCACAAATTTGTTGAGCTGCGCATGATGAATGCGGATGGTTCCAATGTGCGCACTCTGGTCAAGCTGTTTGGCGGTCAAGGCACCATCAACGTAAACAGCTGGTCTCCGGATAGCAAGCAATTTGCATTCGTCACCTACAAAATTCGCGGCATCGGCATTCCTGAGGAGGCGTAAGCATGGAACATCCCGTAAACAAAAAAGGCTTTTGTCAGATCTGCATCATCGTAAAGGATATCGAAGCGGCTGCACAGAAATGGGCAGCGTTGCTGGGCGTTGATGTGCCGGAGATCCACATCAACCACTTGGAGGGCAACGAAAACTATACCTACCGCGGCCAGCCCGTCTCCTGCGACCTGAAGGTGTGCAACATTTTCATGGATGGTTTTGTAATCGAGCTGCACCAGCCCATCGGCGGCCCCTCCACGTTCCAAGAGTTTTTGGATAAGCACGGCAACGGCGTGCACCATATCGGCTTTGAAGTAGGCGACCAGCGCGATGCCATCATTGATGAAATGACCAAGGATGGCTACGATACCAACCGCACCATGGGCATTTATCCCGGCAGCAGCTGGACCATCGTGGATACAGAAGATGTGCTGGGCGTAAACCTGAACATCAAGCCCGTTCGGTAAATTCCATCATAACGCAGCACAAACGGTCAAACCGATTTGTCTTAAATAGCAAACAGCGCTTGACGCGAACGTCAAGCGCTGTTTGTTGTTTTTCTGGTTAGTCGAAGCTATAGTAGGCAACACCGCTGTTGGTGAAATCCTGCTGATCGCCTACAGCATATACCTCGTAGCTATCGCCGCTCTGGGGCGCGTTAACGAAGGTATAGCTGCTGCCGGAGCAGCTATGCCAAGTGCCGGTACCGTTGGTCTGGCGCAGCATGTAGCCGCTGGCATTCGCGACCGGGCTCCAAGACAGCGTCCAGCTGTCGCCGGTGTTGTTCATGCTGAAACCGGCGGGCGTACCCAGCTGCACCGGTTCGGAAGAAGCGGTTTCGGGCACTGCCGCGGGATCGGGCTTGATAAAGCTCAGGGTAGCGGCGTCGCTGTCTGCGTAAGTATATCCATCGCCTACAGCGTATACCTCATAAACATCCGTTGCAGGGGGATTGTTGAAGGTATAGCTGGTGCCGCTGCAATCGTGCCAGCCGCTGGAGGCCTTGCGGAAACGGTAGCCGGTAGCGCCGGATACGCTGTTCCAGGTAGCCGTCCATACACCGCTATTCTCCTGAATGCTCAGGCCGGTAGGCGCAGCCAGCTTGGTTGCTACAGGTGCAGTATAGGCGACGAGTGCGGTATTGCTGTCGGTGGTGGTGGTGCCATCGCCCACGGCATACACCTCATAATCGCCCTCGGCCGGGGGATTGGCAAAGGTGTAGCTGGTACCGGTGCAATCGTGCCAACCGCTGGTGGTCTTGCGGAAACGGTAGCCGGTAGCGCCCGATACAGCGTTCCAAGTAGCCGTCCACACGCCGCCATTGTTCTGAATGCTCAGGCCAGTGGGAACGTTCAGCTTTGCGGGGCCGGGCTGTGCGGGCGTGAGAGAATAGGTATAGGTAGCGGCGTTGCTATCGATATAGGCATTGCCGTTGCCTACGGCGACCACTTCGTAAGTATCGCCCTCAGCAGGCGCATTAACGAAGGTGTAGCTGTTGCCAGTGCAATCGTGCCAAGTGTTGGAGCCATTGGTCTGGCGGAACTTGTAGCTAACTGCATTGGGCACGGCATCCCACTGGGCTGTCCAAGCGCCGTTTGCCTCCAGCACACGCACATTGGCCGGGGTTTGCAGCTGCACGGTGCTGCCATTGACGGTGTACACATAATCTGCCGGGTCGCTGTTGCTGTAGGCAACGCCATCGCCCACTGCGTACACCTGATAGGTCGCGCTGGCAGGTACTTCGGGGAAGGTGTAGCTGGTGCCGGTAACAGCCTGCCACTCAGTGGGGGTCGTGCCAGCACGGCGCACCATGTAGCCGGAGGCGTTGGTAACCGCATTCCAGCTGATGACCCACGCATCGCTCTGCTGGGCGATGCCGATAATGACCGGCTTAGCCAGCTTTACAGCGGTCTCGGCTGCCGTTGCGGGGAATACAGCCGTCACAGTAGCGGTCTGGCCATCGCTGCCAACGGTGCTGCTGGCATTGGCGCTGCCGGCCACCTTGAAGAAGCTGGCCGTAAGACCGGTAAAGGTGTAGTTGTTCTTAGCCGTCAAGCTGATCTCGGCGGTATAAACGGTATTGGCAGCAAACTTGCCATCGGTCAAAGCCGGGCTCCAAGTGACCGTACCAGTGTACTGGTCGTTGGCCGTAATGCTGGTGACCGCAGTGCCATTCAGCGCAGGAGCGGCAACCCCATTCACATCAGGCAGGTTTACCTTGGCAGGATCCACCGTGAGGGTAAGCTGCTTGGTAACGCTGCCCTTTTCGTTGGTCGCCTGCACCGTAATGGTCTTGGTGCCGCACTCGGTGGGCGTACCGCTGATCACGCCAGCCTTGCTCAGCGACAAACCAGCAGGCAGGGAACCGCTGGCAAGGGTCCATTCCATGTTGCCGCCGCCGTTGGCTTCCAGCTGCTTGCTGTATGCAGCCTGATAGAGACCATTGGTCAAGCTGCCCGTGGTAATGGCGGGAGCTGCCACATCCAGCACTGCATCGGTAACGATGGTCTGGGTGCCGGAGAAGGGATACTTGCCATCCACCCGCAGGGTGATGGTCTTGCCCACGTCGGCTGCCACGACCTTATAAGTGGACTCGTTGCTCTTCTGCACGCCGCCCACGGTCCAAATATAGGTGACCGCTGCACCGGCGGGCGTAAGCACGGGCTTGAGCACATTGCCTACATAAGGCGTCTTGATGTTCAGATCCAGCCCATCCACAGTGCCAGTCTTTACAACAGCAGCGGTGGAGGCGCTGTAGGCCGTGCCCTTATAGCTGCCTGCACCGGTCACCCGCAGGCGGATGGTGCAGTTCAGGTCGGCTTCGGTTACCAGATAAGCAGCGGTCGTGCCCTTCACGGTCTCGGTGCCGCCATTGGGCTTTACCAGCCACTCATAAGTGACTGTTGCCGTGGAGGGGGTAACGCTCTGCACAGCCAGCATATTGCCAACGACCGGGTTCAGGTTGTTGATGGTAACGCCGTTTACGTTGTAGTGGTTATTATAAATGAGGAATTCATTCATCATGTAGCCGCGGCGGCTGCCTACCTCGATATAATCCCACACAGCGCCCTTGGTGATGATCTTGACCTGCGTACCAACGCTATAAACGCCGATCTTGCTGTACTCCTTGCCGGGGCCTGTGCGCAGACGCACGCCGTAGCCGTTGCCGGACCAAATGGTGGCATCGCCTACATAGCTCACCGAACCGGAGCTGCCAAAAGAACCGCCGGTAGACAGGAACTGGCTCATCATATAGCCGGTATAGCCGCCGATGCTGATCTTGCACCAGTAGTTACCGCTTTGCAGAATGGTTGCGGGCGTACCTACCGGGAACTTGCGAATGACCCGATAGTTGGTGCCGGGGCCCACGCGCAGACGCACACCGTAGCCGTTGCTGCTGATAACGGTGGCATTGCTGCCATAAGCCGTACTGCTGGATGCACCGGTGCCGTTGATGAGGTAATCACCATGCATATAACCCACCAGACCATCGCTCAGGCGAACGTGATACCAGTCGCCAGAGGTTCCCAGAACCTCTACAACGGTGCCGGTGTAGTAGCTGGCCATGGTTTGTGCTGTAAAGGAAGGATAACTGCGCAAACGCAGCCAGCCTCCTGTAACAGTGGCATATTGGGCTGCCATAGAGCTGACGGGCAAAAGCATCAGCAGCAGCACCAGCGCCATCATTGCCGCTAACCATCTTTTCATGAGTTTGGACTCCTTCCATATATCCCATGCACTGGGCAAGGGAGTTTGCACTGATATAGACGATCAAGGAAAGCATTTTCTTCCCAACGCATAAGTAATTGTACATTTTTTTCAAAGCTTTGTAAACCCACCATATACAGGGGCTGGCAGCCCATTGAGCCACCTTTTTGCCACAATTGCACCCCCGGCCATTTGGAGTGTGACATACTGTATTCCCCCTGTTGACTGGGCTTGCGCATTTCCATCCCATTTTTCTATCAAATCTATTACAAAACCATCACAAAAAGGCGTTCCCCGGTCTTCCGTCAGGTCGACCGGGGAGGAAAAGGATCATTCGCACCAAAGTGCTTCTGTATAGAAGGCATCCATTTCCCGCCGGGTGGGAAACAGCCCGATGTAGCGCTGCCCCGTAACGCCTTGGGGCGAGGGCTGCTCGCTCTCTTCAATCAGCTTAAAACGATGGCCAAACTTCGCCTTCAGCCGCTCATGGCCGATCAGGAACCGCCGTCCTGCCTTGCGGCCTACATAGGCGCAGTACATTCCCTCTGTCCGGGCTGCCTCCATCGTATTTCCAGCGATCATTTCTGCCCAGAGGCGGTATACATCCACCGAACCGGCATAGTTCATCATATCCAGCGCATAGCCGCCGCAGGGGCACATACCTGCCTCCAAGGCTGTTATCTGCCCCGCTTCGCCAAGCCCCGGATGGTTTTGGGTAAGCCGGAAAAACTCGAAGTGAACAAAGCGGCTCTTTACCCCAAAGCCCTTCACAGCTGCCCGGCCCGCTGCCCGTACATCCTCTGCTAATTGACTTACCACATAGTAAATGGCGTTGTCATTGTTGTGGATGATATCCATAATGGACATAGGCGTTACCATGCCCGTTTCGTATACCGGCTCGCCGTTTTCGTCGATGATAGCGTCGTAGGAGTTTACCTCGCCGCGCACAAACTCTTCCATAAGATAGGCAAGTTTGGGATCCTTCTTTTCCAGAAATGTTTTCAGCTCATCATCGTTCTTTAGCTTAACAGCCCCTTCTACGCCATGCCCGTCGTCGGGTTTTACCACCACAGGGTAACCCACCTGCGATGCAAAGGCTGCACAATGCGCAAGATCATCTACCAAGTGGTACTTTGCCACGGGTATACCTGCTTGTTGGTAAACAGGCTTCATGAGGGATTTGCAGCGAACAGCAGGCAGATCGCAAGGCAAAAAGCTGCCTTTGATGCCGAAAGCCTCCCGCAGCCGGGCATCGTTCTCCATCCAATACTCGTTATTGCTTTCCAGCCAATCCATGGCTCCGTAGCGCTGTACATAGCCTTCGATGGCTGCGCACATTTCACGAACGTTGTCTATGGCGCTCACCTGACAATAGTCATCCAGCGATTCCAAAAGGCGGCTGTCCAGTGAGGAAGGCGGCGCATCGCCTAGGCCAAGCACCCGCAGCCCCTGCTGTTTGAGCGCCCTGCAAAATTGCCAGTAGTTCGCCGGATAGTTGGGGGAAATAAACAGGAAGTTCTTCATATCAACCAGTCATCTCCTTTCGTTGATACGTCAAAACCAAATGGGCTTCCACCCGTTTCCATTATCCCCCATTCGCAGTTTGGATACAATCGCCATTGCGGACAGAATTGGAACAAATACAGCAAATAAAAACTGTTGTTATTTGTCGAAAGCCCTTACAAACCAATGGTTTTACGCATACAGAACAAAGCAGCCGACATTATGCGCCAGCTGCTTTGTTACCAAATTTACATATGCATATTTAGGGCATTCCACGACGCATTATTGGGTGCGCAGCTGCTTTGCGTACCAGCGCACCATATCCCGAATGCGCCACAGCTCCGACTCCCGGCTTACCTGATGCCACAGTTTCTCGTAGTTGTACAGCCAGCGCTCCAAACGCTCGGCCAGTGCAGCATCCCGCCGCCCCGCCTGCACGGCTGCTCCCGTCAGGTTCCACAGGCGAATGGCTTCGCAGGCATTGAGCCAGCAAGGCAGAATGCTTCTCTGGGCTGTATCCATCGCCATCGTGCATTCCCGCAGTTCCTGCTCGATCAGACTTATCCGGCGCTCAGCTTCTTCCACACCGGATAGATCCAGCTGACCGAACTCATCCGTACAAGTAGGCTCGCCATGACCGATGGTATGGTCTCGGTGCTCCACCAGATGCCACCAGTCGCACACATCCAGATCCTGAAGCTGCGCCAGCAAGCCTACCGCACGCCCGCTGCGGTCGCTGTAAGCAAGGCGGGAGATATCCTGCATCATAACATCAAAAGGTACTTTTTGCTCACTCCAACTGAAATGGGCGCCAATGATCATACCGGGCAAAGAAAAGCGCGGGTCGTTGATATGCCCGAAGTCGCCCCAATCCGTATTGAGCAGACCGGCGGCGCCGTATCGGTGACCATAAGCAGCCATGCGGGAGATATTTTCGTAGCTATGAGGAATGCGGTTCATCCAGCGGTTCCACCCCTGCACACCCGGGCACACATATTGCTGTGCCCCAGCCTGCGCCAGAATGCGGGTCGAATCCTCGGTCTCATCAGCACTATAACCCCAATTGAGGCAGATGGTGCCCTTGGGCAGCGCCTCCAAGGCCTGCTGGTGCTGCACCACCACATCGCCCCAGAACATGGGCGTACTGCCCAACGCTTCTACCAATGTGCATAGCTTGCGCACATAGTCGATATAGTACCTTCCCTCTCCGGCGGCTTCCATGGCAGCCTTGCCCCGTCCCTTGCCCAGATCGAAGGTCTCATCTGCACAAATGTTGAAACGGCGGGAACGGAACAGCGGCAGATACTCCCGCAGCATCTTTTCCACCAGCGCAAACCCACGGGGGTCTGCAATATTCAGGGTGTGGTGGCGCATACGGTGCGGCATGGTGGAGGGCATGCGCCCTGCTGCCTCCAGCTCGCAAAGCTCATTGTACGATTGCGTATTCAGCAATTCGAACAGGTGCCCGAAACTGGACATGGACGGTACCAGCTCGATCTGACGCTTCGCGCAGTAATCGTCAAACAGCATAATATCCTGCGCCGTCAACGGCTGCGCAATATCCCAGATCTCGGTCAGTTCATTAAATAGGAAGCTATGCTCCACATACAACTGCAGCTGGTTCAATTTATAGAAACAAGCTTCATCTGCCAAATGCTTTAACCATTCAAGGGTCGGGGTGCGCCCGCGGGTCACATCGTGGTAAAAACCACGATGGGCAAAAGCAGGTGCATCCTCCACAGAAAGCGCCGGAAGATTTACGCCGCTCTGGCGCACGACTTGCCTGAGGGTCTGCAGCCCCCAGAATGCACCCCGCAGACCTCCTGTGATCTGCACCCCTTCGGGGGCAATGCTAAGACGATAGGCTTCGGAATCGTCGTTATCCTGCACCAATACGCAGATATCCCCCGCTTGCCCGCTGCCCCGTAAAATGGCAGTTTCGATACCAGTGGCGCAGACGATCTCCTGCTTAAGCTGCGAAAGGCCTTCAACAAGCGCTGCATCCTTCTGCCTGCATTGCGTAGAGGCTTGCAGCACCAAACGGGTATAGGGGGTAATGGGGAAAAAGCCAGTTTCAAACGTAAGTGCTTTGGGGCGTGGCAAAAGGATCATGGTGTTTTCTCCCTTCCTTGTCCATGGAACATTTCTACTATCTATTATATTGATGGATGGCCGGTTACGTCAAGTGACTCCGCAGAAGCATTTTAACACTGCTCACCAGAAAACGAAGGATATTTTTGACCAAAAAGTTGCATACAATTGCATTGTTGAGTTATGCAGCAGCCTTTATAATCTAAGCATCAAATAACGAATATCCTCTCCTAGCCGCAGTATATTGCTGCGGTCGCAACTGCATTGCGATAAACCATGCTGAGAGAAACATGGCTCATTGCACTAACCCGGAACACCTCTGCAAAGCGGTGAATACTTCTCGAAAGGAAAAGATCGTATGCAAAAGGATCTATCAGCCATTCTGCCCAATGGCAACTCGTTTGTTTTTTGGGAAAAAGAATGCAACTACTCTCGGTTTTTACATGTAAATGCTGCCCATCCCGCTGCTTCTGACCAAAACGACGGCACAGAGAACGCCCCCTTTGCCACCATCAACCGTGCGGCTCAGCTGGCCACCCCCGGTACTAAGGTCGTGGTACATGCTGGTGTGTACAGAGAATGTGTACATCCTGCTCAGGGCGGTACCGATCCTGAGCATATGATCTGCTATGAGGCCGATGGCGAAGTCTTCATTCGCGCTTCGGAGGAAGTGCACACCTTTGTGCCCAGCACCGGCTGGCGCCGCAGCGATCATTACGGCACAGACAGAGAGACAGAGGGGCTGCAGATCTGGGCGCACCGGCTCGATCCGGATATGTTCCGCGGCTACAATCCTTTCAATGCCGTCAACATTCTCCATGACAGATTGTTTATCGAGTACGCCAAGACCGACATGACCACTTACCTGAACCGCCGCGGCTGCGTGTTCTGCGATGGCGTACCGCTTACGCAGGTACCGCTGTACAATGGGCTTGCACAGGCGGATAATACCTACTGGGTGGAAGCCAACGGGCAGACCGTGCATTTCCGCCTCAAGGATGATGCCGACCCCAGCCAGCATAGGATCGAGATCACCGTTCGTGAGCAGTGCTTTGCACCGGAGATCCCTTTCTTGAACTACATAAAAGTAAAGGGCTTCATCTGTGAGCACGCCGCCACCGGCGCGCCCGTACCCCAGCGGGGTGCCATTTCCTGCTACCGGGGACACCATTGGGTGATCGAAGACTGTCAGGTAAACTGGAGCAATGCTTTGGCGATGGATGTGGGCAACGAGTGCTGGCACCATGAGCATGTACCCGGCGAGATCATCGGGCACAGTGTAGTGCGCGGCTGCCACATCCGGGATGCCGGGGTTTGCGGCATCGCTGGTTTGTACTCCACCCACATGCTTATCGAAGACAACATCATCGAAGGCACGGGCTGGCAAAAGATGGAGCTCAGCTGGGAGGCCGGCGCTATCAAGCTGCACAACAGCGTGGACGGCCTCATCCGCCGCAACGTATTCCGCAATACCTTCCGTGCAGACCATCTGTGGCTGGATTGCGGCAACATCAACAACCGCATTACCTGCAACCTGTTCCTTGACGGCATTGAACAGCGGGAAGCCATTTTTATCGAATGCACCCGTGATGGTGTCAACCTGATCGATAACAACATTATCTGGAATGTAGAGGGGCGCTTTGACCCAGCCAAAATCGCCGATGAGCCTGGTTCCTCCGGCTGGTACAAGCTTCGTGAGAACGAAGATGTAAACGGCTACGCCATCTACGGCGAAGGCACCGACCGCTTGTACATTGCCCACAACCTGATCGGCAAATGCCGCCATAGCGGCTATTATGCCAAGCCAGTAGGTTTCCGCATGAGCGGGCTGGAGCGGGGCGGTACCTCCCGCAAGGCTAAGATCTACAACAACATTTTCTACGATTGCGGCGAAGCAGCCATTGTATTCCCCACGGCGGACAATTGCGCCGACGGCAACCTGTATGTAAAGATGAAGGGCGGCTATCTGCGGGTGATGTATCCCCAACCGGAGGTATGTCTGCATTTGCCCGCTTGGCAGGAATTCTGCGGCTTCGACCTTCACGGGCAGCACGCGTGGTTTGACATGGAATTGGATCGGGAAACTGCACAGGTGACCGTATCCACCAGTGTGCCCGCTCCTACGAGCTACCCCGACCATGTTGAGCGCATCGGCATCAGCCGCGACCCGCAAAGCGTAGCTGCGGTAGAAGCAGACCCCCATGTGGCTTGCGATCTAGATGGTATGCCCCGTGGCACCGATACCGTCATGCCCGGGCCTTTCCTGACGCTGGAAGGCGCACATGCCCTCACCCTGCTCAAGAAATAAATCGTTTAGTATGAAAACGCCGATGAGGCAGTTGTGCTGCTCATCGGCGTTCAGACTGTCGAAAAACCTCGGGTGGTGTCGGAGGGTCGTAACCCTCCGACTGTGATCCGAAACCAGCGACATGCGCGGTGGTTTCGGAACCCTTGCGAAGCAAGGGCTTCCTATCGCCCTTCGCCGCCCGGCGAGCCGAAGGCGAGTAGGCGAAGGGTGCAAAACTCGTCAAAAAAACCGCCCCAGGCGGGTTTTTTGACGAACAGAGCGCCGATGAGGCAGTTATGCTGCTCATCGGCGTTTTTGATCATGGTTTATTCGTCCTGTTCCAGTTCCTCTTCGGCAAGAAGATCGCTCTCATCCTCAAGGTCGTCTTCTTCTACATGGATGGCATAGCGGGTGCGGTATTGCTTGGGTGGCATGCCGCACTGCGCCAAAAACGCTCTGTGGAAGGTACGAGGGTTGCCGTAACCGCACAGGTACACGATCTGCGAAATGGTGTAGCTGGGGTCGCGCAAAAGGGAGCAGGCCCTATCGATACGCAATGTATTGATGTACTGGCGGAAGTTGATCTTAAGCTGCTGCGAGAAGATATGGGACAAATGAATGCGGCTGATGCCAAGCGCTTTGGCTGTGTTTTCCAAAGAGAGGGGCTCGGTAAAGTGTTCGGAGATATAATGGAGCACTTGATAAGACAACCCGGATTGCATATATTTCTCCAGTGGGTTTAGGTCGATAGCGGTAAATAAATAGGAAAGGAACAGGTGCAGATAGCCAAGCATCAGCGGGTGTCCGGGCTGCTGGGAGAGAAGCTGTAAACGCTGAATGATCTGGGCAAGCTCATCAGGCTTCTTGTCGCTTTCCAGCAGCGGGTGAGCCACCGTCATGGTACGAAAAGTGTGGGTAAACTCATTGATGGTATCGGGCGAAAAGATGAGAGCAAGTCCCTTGGCATCTCTGGAGAAATAATCATAGCTGTGTGGAGTGGAAGGAAAGGCCATGGCGACATCGCCTTCGGATATGGTGATCTGCTTGCCGCCGATGGTCATATATAGGTAGCCTTGCGTTATGCAGACGATCTCTGCCACATCGTGCACATGGGACGGAAATGGTACCCCGCAAATATCACCGATGAAAATGTCCTCTGAGCGTTTTTCATAAAATACTGGATTCATGCTTTGATTAACCTCCTTACATGCCTTGAAACACTGGAAACTGCACGCCATCTAAAGTTCAGAAATTAAGTTAATTAATTATATTACAAAACTTTGTAAAAGTAAAGGAAAAGGATTTTTTTGTCTAAAAGTTGGACATAAATACCCTTGCCCTAACAATTACATACGTCTATAATTGTATGCAACGGGAAGATGTTTCCCAAATACCCCAAATAAAAGAGGAGGACAAACCAAATGCGCAAGATTATTGCTGCTATCCTGGCTATGGTAATGGTTCTGTCTCTGTGCAGCTTTGCTGTTGCCGAGCAGGAACCCATCACCGTCACCGTCTTCCGTGGCGATCCTGGCGATCAGCCCACTGATGACAACAAGATCTACAAGATGATCGAAGAAGAATTCGGCATCACCTTCGAGATCGAGTACCTCGCTGGCGACTTGGACGAGACCCTGACCACCAAGTTGGCCGACACCGTTTACCCCGATCTGTTCGACGGCGGCAACTCTGCTGAGAAGCTGATCAACGCTTTCGCTCTGATCGACCTGCTGCCCTACATCACCGAAGAAGGCACCCCCAACCTGTGGAACCACCTGCACAAGGATCCCAGCTTGCTGCCCTCTCTGCTGAATGAGAACGGCGAGCTGTTCATCATCCCCAACTACGGCATCAACTACGGCGGCCAGATTGTTAACGCTTGCAACGGCCCCGCTTTCTTCATCCAGAAGCAGGTTCTGGCTTGGGCTGGCTATCCCCAGATCAAGACCCTGGACGAGTACTTCAAGCTGATCGAAGACTTCATCGCTGCTAACCCCACCGATGAAAACGGCGCCAAGTACGAAGGCTTCGCCATCCTGTGCGAAGACTGGCGTCACTTCTGCCTGATCAACCCCGTACAGCACCTGATGGGTCAGCCCAACGAAGGCGAAGTTTTCATCAACCGCACTGCTGATGAAAATGGCGTGTACGCTGTTGAGACCTTCATCGACAAGCCCTATGCTAAGCCCTACTACAAGAAGCTGAACGAAATGTACAACAAGGGCCTGATCAACCAGGATACCTTCGTCATGACCTATGACCAGTACATCGCTAAGCTGTCCAGCGGCACCGTGCTGGGTATGTTCGACCAGACTTGGGACTTCGGCCCCGCTACCGACGCTCTGAACGCTGCCGGTATGTACAAGAACACCTACGTGGCTCTGCCCCTGGTATACGACGAGGCTTATGGCTTCGGCGCTATCTCTGAGCAGTACCTGAACGGCGCTGTGCCCAACAAGGACCGCGGCTTCGGTATCTCCGTTACCTGCGAATATCCCGAGCGTCTGATCGCTCTGTTCGAAGGCCTGCTGAGCGACAAGTGGCAGACCATCCTGCAGTGGGGTATCGAGGGCGAGGACTACTACGTAGAGAACGGCCGTCTGCTGATGACCAAGGAACAGTACGACCAGCGCAGCGATGCTACCTGGAAGATGAGCAACATGGCTCTGTGCATCTGGGAATCCGCTCCCAAGAAGCAGGGCTACATGGAAGATGGCAACACCTGGGCTCCCGGTGACCAGCCTGAAATCCTGCAGCTGAACATGTCCGACTACGACAAGGAGTTCTTGAAGGCTTACGGCTACGGCAAGTGGGCAGACTTCTTCAACGCTCCCTGCGAGTTGGCTCCCTGGGGCGAAGCTTGGCAGATCGACTCCGCTCCCATCGTTGACGATAACAACGAGTTCCTGGCCATCCAGGATCGTATGCTGCCCAAGATCATCATGAGCGCTGATGACGCCGAATTCGACGCCAACTGGGATGCTTTCGTTGCTGAAATCACTCCTTACGCTCAGGTGAAGGCCGACTTCATGCAGGAAGAAGTTATGAAGCTTGTTAACGCCAACTAATTAATTTCTTTCAAGGCTATGGGGAGAGACACTTCTCTCCCCATAGTTTTTTCGGAAAGGGGTACTACTATGACTGGAGCAGCTACAAACAATATGTCGCTTCTGCCTGCTAAGAAAAAAAATATCTGGAAAATACTATGGGATCAGAAGTATCTGATATTGATGTCTGTTCCCGTTCTTCTGTATGTACTATTCTTTAACTACTATCCCCTGTGGGGCTGGCGCTATGCCTTCCAAGACCTGAACCTGAACAACATTAACAAGACTTCTAACTGGGTGGGTCTGGGCAACTTCCAATGGTTGTTCGGCCATCGCGATTTTCTTAACAGTATCCGCAATACGCTGGGCATGAGTGTTATCAACCTGATTTGCGGTACTTGTGCTTCCATTTTTCTTGCTATTTTGCTCAACGAAGTACGCAGTAAAGGTTTCAAGCGTACTGTTCAAACCGTTACTTATCTCCCCCACTTCCTCAGTATGGTTATCGTTGTGGGTATGGCTCAGAACATGCTCATGTCCGACGGTCCCATCAACCGGATCCTGATGTCTGCTAAGCTGGTAGATACTCCTGTTTTCTGGCTTGGCGACGACGGTAAATACTTCTGGGGTCTTGTCGCCGTAATCAACATATGGAAAGAAGTTGGCTGGAACTCCTTCATCTATATTTCCACCATGACTTCCATTGATCCTACTCTATATGAAGCTGCCGCCATCGACGGTGCTGGCCGTTTCAAGCGCATCCTTCACGTTACCTTGCCAGGTATCAAGTCCACTTTCGTGGTGCTGCTGATCATGAACATCGGCCACTTGATGGAAGCCGGTTTCGAGATCCAGTACTTGCTGGGTAACGATCAGACCATCAATCTCTCCCAGACCATCGACGTCTTCGTTATGAAGCACGGTATTGCCAGTGGTTTCTATGGCCGCGCCATCGCTGCTGGTATGTTTAAGAGTATTGTTGGTATCATCCTGCTGTTTGGTGCAAACTTTATTGCCAAGAAGCTGGATGAAGAAACGCTGCTGTAAAGGAGGGATATCCTGTGACTACTGTAACCATGAACAAAAAGGCGAGAAAGCCCATGCAGCGGGATATCGTCTTCCCGATCGTAAACGGTCTTTTCCTGTGTTTCCTCATGTTCCTTACCCTCTACCCTGTGCTTAACACCGTTGCCGTTTCTTTCAACGATGGTGTTGACGCAGTGCGCGGCGGTATCGGTCTCTGGCCCCGTATGTTCAGCACCAAGGCCTATGCCGATCTGCTTGCCGACCCGCTTACCTACAATGCTTTCAAGATCTCTGTTCTGCGTACAGTCATTACTACGATCTTGAACCTGCTGATCACCTCCATGCTGGCCTTTGCCTTGAGCCGCAAAGAGTATGTGTTCCGCAAGTTCATCACCTTCATAGTGGTTATGACCATGTACGTAAACGCAGGTCTGATCCCCAACTATCTGCTGATTTCCCGTACTTTGAAGCTGACCAGAACCTTCTGGGTATACATCATTCCCACCATGTTCAGCTGCTTCAACATGATCGTTATCCGTACCTACATTCTGGGTCTACCGGAGGCTCTGGCAGAATCCGCCCGTATCGACGGTGCCAACGATTTCCGTATCTTCTGGCAGATCATCTTCCCCCTGTGCACCCCCGTGTTGGCCACCGTGGCTCTGTTCGTTGCCGTAGGCAGCTGGAACCAGTGGTTCGACACCCAGCTGTACAATGGCAGCAAGAAGAACCTGTACACGTTGCAGTATCTGCTCAAGATGAAGCTTGCAACCTCCATGCAGAGCGCCAACGCTGCCAACGCTACCGCTGATGCTTTGTCCAACGCTACCAAGTCCACCCCCGTTACCGTTCGTTGCGCCACTACCGTTATTTCCGCTGTACCGATCTTGGTGGTTTACCCCTTCCTGCAGCGCTACTTCGTTACCGGTATGGTGCTGGGCGGCGTAAAGGGCTGATCCGCTCCATGCAAGCCTTGGGTCGGATCCACAGCCCAAGGGCTTACGGTCTACCCCTACCGAATGTCATGGATAACGCCGCTTCCTTCTTGCAAGGGAGCGGCGTTCGCTTATTCATCTCCATTCTTTTGGCATCATTCATCTACAAGGAGGTACAACTATGATCCGCAAAGTAAAGGTTGAAAACGGCTGGGTACGCGGTTTACCCGCTGCAGACCCACGCATTACCAGCTACAAGGGCATTCCTTTTGCCGACAAACCCATCGGTAAAAACCGCTGGCGTGCGCCGCAGCCCTGCCCCGATTGGGAAGGCGAGCTGTTTGCCGCCGATTTTGGCCCCATTGCCATGCAGGCCAACTGCGCTGGAGATCCCGCGAAGGATATCTATGCCCGCGAATGGGCTGTGGATGCCGAGCTGCCCATGAGCGAGGACTGTTTATATCTAAACGTCTGGGCTCCCGCTGATGGGCGCAAAAATATGCCTGTGTACGTTTGGTACTTTGGCGGCGGTTTACAGGTAGGCAACACCACAGAGATGGAGTTTGACGGTGAACGTTTGGCTCGCCGTGGTATTGTGGTCGTTACTGTGGGCTATCGCCTGAACGCCTTTGGTTTCCTTTGCCATCCTGAGATCACTGCAGAGGCTCCCGATGCACCTGCAAACTTTGGTTTCTTAGACCAGCAGTGTGCCACCCGCTGGGTAAAGCGCAATATCGCAGCCTTTGGCGGCGACCCGGAGAATATTACCATTGGCGGCCAATCCGCTGGCGGTATGAGCGTATGCGCACAGATGACCAGCCCGCAAAACAAAGGCCTGTTCCAGCGCGCCATCGTGGAAAGCGGCACCTTTGCCCAACCCTACAACGGCAAATTTGGTCTGATGCCCATTACCATGGAGGGCGCTGAAGAGCAGGGCAAGCGTTTCTTTGAGATCTTGGGCGTAAAAACCTTGGAAGAAGCCCGTGCTCTGCCTGCACGCTTTATTGAGGACAAGTCGCTGGAGCAGCCTTGGGGCTGCTGGGGCGAGGCTGTTGACGGCGTGTTTAGCACCTACCCTAGCAATGAATGGTATCTTCATCCCGACCGCATCATCTGTCCCGTGCTGCTTGGCCAAACCAACGATGAATTTACCAACCAGCCCGATGCCAAGACTCCCGAAGAACTAGCTGCTTTGGCTGACGAATGCTTCCCCGGCCACAAGGAAACCTTCCTGTCCTTCTTCTCTCAGCCTGCCACGGCCGAAAGCATTGCCAAGGAAGGTCTCATCCACTCCATTGCCTTTGCCATTCGCATGGCTGCCCAGCAAAACAAAAATGCTGGTATTGCCCAGCCCTTGTATGCCTACAACTTCGATACCACCATTCCCGGCTGGGACGATCCCGGAACCTTCCATTCTGTAGACTTGTGGTTCTTCTTTGAGACCCTCGCCAAGTGCTGGCGCCCCTTTACCGGCATGCATTACGATCTGGCGCGCCAAATGTGTGATTACTGGGTCAACTTCATCCGTAAGGGCGATCCCAACGGCATCGACAGCCAGGGCAAACCCTTGCCCCTGTGGCCGCAGCTCACCTCTGATGCACCCGCACAAATGACCTTTACCCACACCGCTGTGCCTGTTGCCTGGCCAGCCAGCGAGCTGGAAAGCTTCCTTGTGGAGCAGAACCTGAAAAAAGCGAATAAGTAACACTTCAAAGCGAGCGGGACGTATTTGTCCCGCTCGCTTCTTGCTTTACTCCCCTATCTTTTCAAATACAGGTATCCGCTCCAGCGGCGCTGCCACCATGGCAAACATACCGCCTTTGGCCGCTTGATATACCTCATCGGTATCAACATCTCGCCATGTACCTTTGGGGAAGTACACCTGCCGTTGCCGTGCGCCCATGCTCAGCACCGGGGCTACCAGATAATCCGAACCGAACATATACTGGTCTTTCATCTCTACGCAGTTGGCATCGCTGGGAAACTCGTACTGCATGGCACGCATAACAGGCGTACCATTCTCGTGCGCTTCCTGCATCACCTTGCGCAAGTAGGGTCGCAGGCTTTCTCGGCGCTCCATGTAATGGGTCAAGATGGGATAAGCCGTTTCGCCGTAGCTCCACACCTCGTTATCGTAACCGGAATCCAGATTTTCTGTACCATCCTTGCGATATACCGGGTGATGGGGCTGGCGGTCGCCGTGCAGGCGCATGACCGGGCAATAGCAGCCCCATTGGAACCAACGAATGAACAGTTCCCGGTAATCCTCATGTTCCGGCCAGCCGCCATGGAAACCACCGATATCCGTCGTCCACCACGGTATGCCTGCATAGCCCATGCTGAGACCGGCGCAAATCTGATAGCGGAAATCTTCCCAACGGCTCATAATATCGCCGCTCCACACCAAAGCGCCGTAACGCTGGCTGCCTGCCCATGCGCAGCGCAGCAGATTGATGGGCTTTTCCACACCGGATTCCTTCATGCCGTCATAGAAGAGCTTGGCGTACTGCTGGGGGAATACATTGCCCACCTGCACATTGGAGCCGATATGGTAGCGGTAATTCTTAAAATCGTAGGTGCCATATTCAGGCTCGGCTTCATCCAGCCAGAAAATGCGGATGCCGTGGTCAAAATAGTTCTTGCGGCACTTTTCCCACACATATTTACGAGCCCGGGGATTGGTGGCATCGAAGAACATATTGTCCTCCACAAAGCGCATGCCGATCTGCTCGCCATACTCTGCCCGCACCAACAAACCCTGCTGCAGCATTTCGCCGTAGTTCTCGCTGGTGAGCGCTACTTGTGGCCACACACTTACCATCAGTTCAATGCCCATGTCATTCAATTCCTTCACCATAGCAGCAGGATCCGGGAAGTATTCGGGGTCGAAGCGATAGTCGCCCATTTTAGGCCAATGGAAGAAATCGCACACGATCACATCGATCTTCAGCCCACGGCGCTTGTATTCCCTTGCCACTTCCAAAAGTTGTTCTTGGTTCCAATAGCGCAGTTTGCACTGCCAAAAGCCCAGGCCATACTCCGGCATTTCCGGCGCAAAGCCCGTAGCTTTGCCATACGCCCGGGAGATCTCCTTGGGGCTGTCGCCAGCAGTGATCCAATAATCCAGCTGCTTGGTGGATTCTGCATGCCAAGTGGTGCGGTTTTTGCCAAAGGATACCGAACCGATCGCCGGGTTATGCCACAAAAAGCCATAGCCTCTGCTGGACATGTAGAACGGCACGCTGGCCTGAGAGTTGCGGTGAGCCAATTCCAGCGTTGCCCCCTTCCAATCCAGTAGTTCTTCCTGATACTGCCCCATGCCGTAAATATGCTCCCCCTCCTGCCCCTCAAAGGTGGCTGTCAGGGCAAAATCGCCGCCCAAATAGGGCTCAAACTTGCGGCAGCGCAGCTGCAAAGCATGGGCAGCAGGGGTTTCCCTCAGCAGCACCTGCCCATGTTGGTTCAGGAAGGTGATCTGGGCATACTTATGCCAATCATCGATGCAAACCTCTGCCTTGATGTTGCCGCAGCGAATGGATGCGGTCTCATCCTCAATGCTGATCTCTACCTCACATTCCTCTGGATCCAGCAGGGCAAACCGTAGATCCTGCACATCTCCCATCAGGGTGGATCGCACCCGCAAGCTGTTCTCGCCCCAAGGGGCAATGACCAGTGTTTCACCCTTGTTGCGCCAGATAAGGCTGTTGCCATCCTGTTCAAAATAACGCATCTCTGTTTCCTCCTGATTAGCAAATAGAACGGTTTAACCTGTATTTGCCATTGGCTTATACGATTTTCACATCAGCTCTGCGATGTTTCTTTACGCCATTATAGCGAAAAAAAGCACGGGCTGCAATGCAAAAAACGGTCTGCATCTTTTCCGACGCTGCCTCTTGCCAGCGGGCAGCAGATCTGTTATCATCAATGCAAACGCTGCGCAAGGAAATAAAGGAGAACGCAAATGAAACAGCAAGTTTTCAACCCCTATCTGCCCAGTTGGGAATACATTCCCGATGGCGAACCTCGCGTTTTTGACGGACGACTGTATGTATACGGCAGCCACGACTGCTTCAACGGCGATGTGTACTGCCAGAACGATTATGTGTGCTGGTCTGCCCCGGAGGATGACCTGTCCGACTGGCGGTACGAGGGCGTTATTTTCAAAAAGACGCAGGATCCCCGCAATATGGATGGCAGCCACGCCCTGTGGGCTCCCGATGTATGCCGTGGCAACGATGGCAAGTACTACCTGTACTACTGTTTGGATTTTCTCAAGGAGATCGGCGTTGCCGTGTGCGACACCCCCGCAGGTCAGTATGAGTTTCTGGACTTTGTGCGCTATCCCAACGGCGATATTCTGGGCGCTCGCCCCGATGAGATCCGCCAGTTTGACCCGGGCATCTTTATCGACGATGACCAGCGCATCTACCTGTTTTCCGGCAACAGCCCCCGCTACAAGACCCCCGGCGTGGACAAGGACAGCCTGAAAATGGAGCTGGAGCAGGATATGACCACCGTCAAGGACGGCCCCTACCACAACCTGCCCATTATCAACGATGCAGACGGCACCGAGTACGAAGCGCACCCCTTCTTTGAAGCCAGCTCCGTGCGCAAGATAAACGGTAAATACTACTTCATCTATTCCTCCACGTGGATGCATGAGCTGTGCTGGGCTGTGGCAGATAGCCCCTTGGGCGAATACCGCTATGGCGGCGTGCTGGTCTCCAATGCGGATATCGGCGTAAACGGCAACACCGAAGCCCTCAATTACCGGGGCAACACCCACGGTTCCGTGGCGCTGGTGAACGGGAAATGGTATGTGTTCTATCATCGGCAAACCAACCGGCACTTCTTCTCCCGGCAGGCCTGCGCCGAGGAAGTGTTTTTCGACGGGGAGCGGATCCATCAGGCGGAAATCACCTCCTGCGGCCTCAACGGCGGCCCCTTGAAGGATGAGGGGGAATATGAAGCCCGCATCGCCTGCCACCTGTATTCCAAGAACGGCACCTGCGAAAGCCTGCCGGACCAGCAGGACGAACACCACCCTGCCTTCACCCAGGAAGGGGAGGACCGGATGGATACCCCCAACCAGTACATCAATAACATGGTGGATGGGGCCACCGCAGGCTATCGCTATTTTGATTTCCAAACCGCAAAAAGGCTGACGGTTACCATCCGGGGCAATGCCAAAGGCTGCTTCGTGGTGCGGGATGGCCGGGGCGGCCCGGTGGTATCCTGCATCCCCGTTTCTCCCAGCCAGGTTTGGACGGCCTTCTCCGCCCCCCTGAACATCGGCGAGGGCAAAAAAGCCCTGTACTTCACCTATGAAGGGGAAGGCGCAGCGGACTTTATTCGCTTCCGGTTTGACTGAGGGAGGTAGTTTTCAAAAATAACGAATAGTACCTTTTTGTGCTGTGTTCTTCAGGGGCACGGCACTTTTTTCTTCTCCGGAAGGGGGGGATTCAGAATGCAGAATGCGGGATTTATTTTCTTCGTAGGGGAGGGGCTTGCCCCTCCCATCATCTTTTGGGAAAATCTGAAATTCAGAATGAAGAATTCAGAATTAAGTATTTAAAGTGTTTTGAGCAATCCCTCCGCCCCTTCGGGGCACCTCCCTTTTACAAGGGAGGCGACAATCCCTCCGCCCCTTCAGGGCACCTCCCTTTCACAAGGGAGGCGACAATCCCTCCGTCACGGCTTCACCGTGCCACCTCCCTTTCACAAGGGGGGCTTTTTGTGCAAAAAACCCTTGTGACGGAAAAAAGAACTATTTACAAAAACTATTATTTACGCTGG
>JAZSRK010000044.1:0-5742 GCA_045538465.1 Candidatus Limiplasma sp.
GAAAGCCATGCATTCTTCTGGTCGTCGAAAAATTCGCCTATGGCGACTTTTCCGACGAGGCTTGCACCGTTTGCCTACTCGCCTACGGCTTGCCGGGCGGCAAACGGCGATAGGAATCCCTTGCTACGCAAGGGTTCCGAAACCACCGCGCATGTCGCTGGTTTCGGAACTAGAATCGGAGGGGTGCGGCCCTCCGATACCTCTCGGGGTTTGTCGACAGTCTGAAAGGAACCGCCCGATAACGAACGGTTCCTTTGTTTGTTTCAACATGCGCGGAAAGAAAACCATCCCCTGTTGCCAGCAGGTCAAACCGACTGGGCAGCAGGGGATGGTTGCTATACGCTATAAAGCGGATAAAGAAGTTTCAGATCACTCGCCGACTACATCGTCTTCGCGGGCGCCGAAGTTGACGGCCTTGTCGCCCTGTGCGTTGGCACCGAACTCATAGTCTTTGCCGGGCAGAACGGCGTTCATGAAGATACCCACCAGAGCAGCCACGGCCAGACCGGACAGGCTGATGTTGATGGAGCCGATGGAGAAGGCGATGGGGTTGGTGTAGTTGATGCCGATGGCCAGCACCAGGATGAGGGCGGCGACCAGCACGTTGCGGCTCTTGGTGAAGTCCACCTGATTTTCCACCACGTTACGCACACCCACAGCGGAGATCATGCCGTAGAGCACCAGGCTCACGCCGCCCATGGTGGCGGTGGGCATAGCAACGATCAGGGCAGCGAACTTGGGGCAGAAGCTGAGCAGAATGGCGAACACGGCAGCCAGACGAACCACCTTGGGATCGAAAACGCGGCTCAGGGCCAGCACACCGGTGTTTTCGCCGTAGGTGGTGTTGGCGGGAGCGCCGAAGAGGGAAGCGAGGGTGGTAGCCAGACCGTCGCCCACCAAGGTGCGGTGCAGGCCGGGATCTTCCACAAAGTTCTTGTCCACAGTGGAGGAGATGGCGCAGATGTCGCCGATGTGCTCAACCACAGTCGCCAGAGCAATGGGCATGATGGTGATGATGGAGGTGATCAGCAGGCTGGGATCAAAGCCCTCGCCGAAGATGGACAGGGCGGTCTTTTCCCAGTGGATGGGCAGGCCGATCCAGGCAGCCTCGGAGACCTTCTGGGCTACGGTGGCGCGGGCGGCGGGGTCAACGATCACGGCGAACACATAGGAAGCAACCACGCCCAGCAGAATGGGGACGATCTTGATCATGCCCTTGCCCCAGATGTTGCAGGCGATGACCACCAGGATAGCCACCAGAGCCACCAGCCAGTTGGCGGAGCAGCTGGAGATGGCGGTGCCGCTGAAGATCAGACCGATGGCAATGATGATGGGGCCGGTGACGATGGGCGGGAAGAAGCGCATAACCTTCTTGGCGCCGAACAGCTTGAACAGGAGGGCCAGCACAAGGTACACAAGGCCTGCGCAAGCAACGCCGAAGCAGGCGTAGGGCAGCATCTTGGAGGGCTCGCCCAGCGCGGAGATGGCAGCATAGCCGCCCAGGAAAGCAAAGGAGCTGCCAAGGAAAGCAGGCACCTTGCCGCCGGTGATCAGGTGGAACAGCAGCGTGCCCAGACCGGCAAACAGCAGCGTGGTGGCTACATCAAGGCCGGTGATAGCGGGCACCAGCACGGTAGCGCCGAACATGGCGAACATATGCTGCAGACCCAGCACCAGCGTCTTGGGCAAACCCAGCTTGCGGGCATCGTAGATGGCTTCGTTGGTCTTGTTTTGGTTTTCCATCGTAAGAACATCCTCCTGTATGATTTCGGTATGAACCTGTGACAGTATACGCTTTTTGGGTGGGGTTTTCAAGGGTATTCTGGTGGTTTTTGGGGGAATTTTCGCCGGATGGGATATAGAAGCGGGAACAGGGGGGACGGATGCCCGTCTGCCTATGGCCGGTTCGGCTAAAAATAATGTTCCATCAATCTGTCAACCCATTCCGGTACATGGGCATCTTTCCGGTCATAAACGGGATAATAGGGCTTGATATCCAGTACGGCGGTATTGTCGATGGCATCCAGCCCTTTGACTGTCAATGATGTGTCATCCACAGACAGAATCTGAACAGTCGTTATCCCTATTCTGTTGGGCCGGTCTTTTCCTCTTTGTGAGAAAAGGCCAACCAGCGGCATATCCTCCCGGTTCTGCGGTCTCCGCTGTAAATGTTGATCCTTTTGGAATGATGCTTTATCCAAATAGTAGATGATCATGGCATGGGAGAAATTTTCCAGACCCGTACATCCTGTATGGTATTCTTCATTCAAAAGGATGGTTGAGACTTCATTTCCCCACGATACATCCTTTTTCGTCTGTACATCATTTTTCACATAGCCAATAGGATTCATGATGATCTCTTGCATTTGCAGCCCTCTCAAATTCATGTTTGTCGTCCTTTATTCTACCATAGCGGCAAGAGTAACAACAACCCATCATGCCCCCCTCGAAACGGCTCGAAATTTTTGTAGCGACCAGCCCCATCCAGTGCTATAATAGGAATCGTTTTGGAAAACCAACGAAAGAAGATGCATGCAAATGAAGCTGAAACAAGCGTTGAACTCCATCTGGGATTATGCCCGCCAGTTTGTGAAGTGGCTGGTGATGGCCTGCCTGATTGGCAGCATCTGCGGCGTGGTGGGGGGCCTGTTTGCCATGGCGGTGGAATGGGTCACGCATGTGCGGGGCGAGAATGGGTGGCTGCTGTACCTGCTGCCGGTGGGCGGCCTTTTGATCGCAGGCCTGTACCGGCTGATGCAGCTGCCGCTGAACATCGGCACGGATCGGATCATTGAGACGGTACGGTCTCAGGAACGCGTGCCGATTCTGATGGCTCCGGCGATTTTTGCCTCCACGGTGGTGACCCATCTGCTGGGCGGTTCCGCGGGCCGGGAAGGCGCTGCTTTACAGCTTGGTGGCAGTATTGGCGCGGCGCTGGGCAGCATCACCCGGCCTGACCGGCGCAATGACGTGCAGCGCATCTGTCAATTGTGCGGCATGGCGGCACTGTTTGCGGCGCTGTTTGGCACGCCCATGACGGCGGCAGTGTTCGTGCTGGAGATCGTTGAGGTAGGTCTGTTCAACACCCGTGGCTTGCTGCCCTGCATGGTATCTGCCGTGACGGCTTCACTGGTAGCCAAGCTCATCGGTGCACCGGCAGAGGCCTTTCCGCTGGCAGCGGGCCTGGCACCGGTGAACGCGCTGACCGCCTTGCAGACTGCCGGGCTGGGCATCGTGTTTGCGGTGATGGCGATCCTGTTCTGCATAGTGATGCACACCAGCGGCAAGTGGATGCGCCGGTGGCTGCCCTACGATTTTGTCCGTGTGGCGGTGGGTGGTCTTGCAGTGATCGCTCTGACACTGCTGGTGGGCTGCCGGGACTATAACGGCGGCGGCGCTCACACCATTGTGGAGGCGCTGGCGGGTCATGCCAAGCCCGAGGCCTTCGCTCTGAAATTGCTGTTTACTGCTGTCACCCTCAGCGCTGGCTACAAGGGCGGTGAAATCGTGCCCTCCTTCTTTGTGGGCTCCACGCTGGGCTGTGTGGTGGCTCCGCTTATGGGCATGCCCGCTGGTCTGGGCGCGGGTCTGGGCCTTGTGGGCGTGTTCTGCGGCGTGACCAACGCGCCGCTTGCCTCCCTGATGCTGTCCATCGAGTTGTTTGGCAGCGAATATCTGCCGCTGTTTGGTATTGTGGTAGCGGTCTCTTTCATGCTGTCAGGACATTTCAGCCTGTACCACAGCCAGCTGTTTACAGAGAAAAAGCTGGGGGCATGAGAAAACATTGCTACAATAATATAGAAGAAAAGCTCGGCTTGTGCAAATGAACACAAGTCGAGCTTTTGGTTTGCGGTGGATCAATGATCAAATGTTGCTATCTTCCCGCTTGTCGGTCTGCCCTTCGAAAAAGCGGAAGTAGATGGTGTCGGGCTCTAAGGTGATGCCGTTCATGTGGGCCAGCTCGGGCACGGTCACCATCATATAGCCGTTTTCCCAGAGCCATTCGGTAAAGATGGGTATGGCCTTGTGCAGGTAGTCGCCGGTGTCGTGCATCAGGATCACATCGCCGTCGGTCACATTGTTGCGGATGGAATAGAAGATGCGGTTCTGATCCTTGCCGGTGTAGTCGTAGGTATCCACGCTCCACTGGATGACGGGTAAGCCGATGCCGGCTTCGATCCACGGGGGATAGGTGCCGCCGGGGGCACGGAACAGGGTGGACGCTTCGCCAGTGTGGCGCAGCATCTGCTCGTTGTGGCGCTGGATCTCCCGGTGCCGCCCTTCCTCGCTGAGGGCATAGCCGCTGGAATGGGTAAAGCTGTGGCTGGCAATAATGTGGTTCTGGTCGAATTGCCGCATCAGCATATCCGGGTTGCGCTCGATGCTGTCGCCTTCGGTAAAGTAGGTCACTCGTACGCCGGCTCTGCGGAAGGCATTCAGTGCGGCGGGGGAACGGCTGTAGTTGGGGCCGTCGTCACAGGTGAGGGCTACCATCTTCCAATCGGTGTTATCGGTCTGCTGGCGGCCGATGTCCGTCATCATATCCCACAGTTCATCGTAGTAGAAACGAACGTGGATGGTTCCGGGGCGGCCTGGATATACAGCGTTGGCGGGGTAGTGCAGGGTGAGCTCCATGCCGCTTAGGGTAAAGGAAGCATTTTGCAGGGCTTCGGGGGTGGTCAGCTGGGCGATGGCTTCCGGATTGCGTGGGTCTTCGGGAAAAAGAGCGCTGATATGGCTTTCCACTCGTTGGCCAAGGAACTGCCACGCAGAGCTGTCTTCTGGGAAGATATCCGTCAGCTTGATCTCTTCGCCGGTCTCCAGATCGTACACGCCGGTGATGAAGGGCGCTTCCTGTTGGATGCGCTGGAAGGTGTACCGGGCGATCACCATGGTACTGATCCAGCTGTCGCCGGTAAAGGTATACACGGTCTCGATATCCAACCGGCTGTTGCGCTTGGCGTTGTTATCGGGGCAGGGCTGCATCTTGGGGCGCAAGGCGGCATCGAAATCGTCGGTGCGCTGGCGGAGGATGGCGTTTACCTGCTCGTTGGCAGTGATCAGGTATTCTTTGCTGATGTAATAACTGTTGTCTTCTTCCTTGCGTTCTTCAAACTCTACCGTAGCGTGGAAAAGCGGGGGGCAGTCGGTGCGCTTTTCGGCAAAGGCACATGGGATCGTAGCGATCATGATGAGGGCAAGTAGTAGGCAGATGCTTTGTTTGACCATAGGATCTCATCTCTTTCGATTTGGTGTGTATGTGTCTTTTCTATTATATATGGAAGTGATGGGATTCGTCAAAGCGGCGGGGATGATTTTTGGGAAAGATGAGGTCGATATGGCGAGAAATGGTTGCAAAGGGAGGGTAAATGTCTGCGTTTTTGAAATAACTTGTGATACGCAAACCCTTATATTTCAACGGTCTTGGGATAATATGGAAAATAATTTAAAAAAACTTGAAAAAAGGTGTTGACAAGGTGGCACTAGGGTGGTATTATGTACAAGCTCGCTTGAGAGCACCGAACCTTGAAAACGATACAGAGTAAAGAAACGCAAGAACGACAGTCAATAATTTTTGAGTGATTTCGTACTCGATGGAATAACGATCGAGAGCGATTCAGAATTTAACATAAGAGTTTGATTCTGGCTCAGGACGAACGCTGGCGGCGTGCCTAACACATGCAAGTCGAGCGGAGACTTAGGAGTGAAGTTTTCGGATGGATCTCTTAAGTTTTAGCGGCG
>JAZSRK010000016.1:0-10183 GCA_045538465.1 Candidatus Limiplasma sp.
AGTGAACCCCATGGCAAAGAGTTCCAATGTTATGGCTCGCGTCGAGCCGGAGATCAAGGAGCAGGCAGAAGGAATCCTGGCACAGCTTGGTCTGCCTGTATCCGTCGTGATCAATTCCCTTTATCGTCAGATCATCATGCGGAAGGGGCTGCCCTTTTCCATGACTGTACCTGCGGGCATTCCCACCCGCGACACTATGAGCGATGCTGACTTCAATGCCATGATGAGCCGTGGTCTCACACAGGCCAGACAGGGAGAGTCTGTCCCGTTGGAGGCTGCCATGGCGGATCTGCTTCGCGGAGAGTAAGCATGGAGTACGAAGTTAGAGTCACTGCACAGGCGCAGGAGCAGCTGCGGGAGATCAGAGACTATATCGCCAATGAGCTGTTTGCGCCTGATGCCGCACAGAACACACTACGGCTACTGGCTTCCGCAATGGCATCTCTCGCCCATATCCCGGGGCGCGTCCGTTTGGTAGACGAGGAACCCTGGCGCAGCGAGGGTGTGCGGATGAAAGCCGTCAAGAATTACCTGATGTACTTCTGGATTGATGAGGAGAAAAAGCAGGTACAGGTCTTTGCGGTCATCTATGCCCGGAGAGATCAGGTCAGTGCGCTTACAGGTATGGAGATGTAACGGAACCGCCTTGCCGGGCTTCGGCAAGGCGGTTTATCATGAAAGCACTGTATGGGTACTCTCAATTCTCAGTATATGCCCGCACATTGTTTTGCTTTCATAATAGTCATTGGAAAAGCATAGAAAAACCATCAAGCAAGCCTGTTGTATTTCCTTGATGATTTTTGATTGTGTTGGCTTAGCGCAATGTAATATTGCCGGTAACCGCGGGCGATCGTTCGTTGCTTTCTTGAGTTTCTTTTTCTCTATACCTCAAGTCTCTTTTTGCTTTCGCCCAAAAGAATACTTTTTTCCCCGTCGGATATTGTGAAAACAAGGGATATTTTATTGCTTTCCATCGAATTTTTCTATCAGGTTCCGACAATGTAATCGATACCTTTTGGGGTGCTGTCATATATTGTGGGTCTTGAATAATTATTTTTCCAAACCTAAACCCAAAGAATTTCTTTGTACCAATGAAGTTTTTATCTTTCATCAAATTCCCGTTCTTGTCAAAAATCAACCAGGGATCTTTATGCTTATTCGCTTCTTTTTCTAAGTCAAAGAGCTCCATTGGTATGGGCAAATTATGCTTTTTCCGGTATGCTCTCCATTGACGATATACAGACATGCATCCTTTATAGTATATTGCTTCTGGTATGAGTTACTCTTGCTACCAAACCCAATTGAAATGTTTCTTTCTTTGCTATGGGGTCATCCAATAGGGGCGAGAGCATCCCGGTTGGCACACGATCTTGCTTGCAAGGTCTAGTGTGTTATACCTTTGGCGGGCGCTGACGCTGGAAAGGTGCTGTTCCCTAGCGGGACAGATCCTTGCCTGCGGCATGAGGGCAGGCGGGTTTTGTGGACAAGTTCCACAGAAGCGCAGGAGTTTGCGGGAGCAAAAGCCGCCTGACCGGTAAAAGCAGAGGGAGGATATCCTGCAAATGCACAACAGGATATCCTCCCTCTGCGGGCTCGCCAAAGGTATACACCCCGCCGCAGCGGATCTCGCCGCAGCGACGTTACCCCTTCCCTGGTTTCGTAAAGAGTGGCCAGAACGCCTCTCGATGTGCTGCCTTGTGCTTCTCCGTAATCACGTTCGAATCCATGGCATCAAGGACGGACTACACCAGCTGCTCCAGTGTTACTTCCGTCAGTTTTTTCGCTCTACTTTTCTTTACATTCGGCATCACATGAAGCTCTTCTCGTTTTGCATTTTTGCAACTCAAGTGGGCTATTTTGATTTTATTTGCAAATACGCCTGTTTTCAAGCGTATGGCCTTCGGTCGTCGTACAATCACCACAGATGTGCGCACATCTAATTATATTACCGAAGGAGGAATAATGGAGGGTGCTGTAGAAGATGGGCTGATTACTCGGAACGCAGCCAGATCAACACGCTTGCGCAACCCTTCCACCAAGGTGACCGAACGGAAAGCTCTGACGGAGGAAGAGGTAGCAGACATCATCCGTCACCTGCCAAATCTGACGCAGAAGAGAGATCAACGTTATCTTGCCTTGCTGATCTACACCGGTATGCGCCGGGAGGAAGTGCTGGCACTGCGCTGGGAAGATATTGATGTCGAAAATGGTGTGCTATATGTGCGCCGTGCTATCACCTTCAAGGGCAATCTGCCGGTCGTTGGTGAGACAAAAACCCGCAATGGCAGGCGTACCATTCCTATTCATCCCGATTTGCTCAAGTGGCTGACCCACGAAGATAACAACGTGGAATACGTGATGCAGGATAACGTTTCCTCAACCATCATGAAGCGTACTTGGGATCGTATCAAGTCTCAAATCGAGGTATTTGGCGCAACGCCCCACTGCTTCCGGCATACCTTTACCACGGTCTGCCGCCGCAGCGGCATGGATGAAAAGACCATGCAGGTCATCGGCGGCTGGTCGGATATCGCCACCATGCGCAACGTGTACACCCATGTGCAACAGACCGATTTGAAGCGGGCAGGGCAGCTGATGGGCGGTATGTTTCAAGCCAGAAATTTGCCATGTGAATTGCCAACCTGATAAGCCAGCAAAGCATTGAAAACAAAAGCTTTGCTGGCCCTCAAAACGCAATAGAATTGCCAACCGGTTTGCCAAAGGGGCGATTCTGAACCAAACGGATCAGGATCGCCCCGGGCAGCAGGCTTTCATTTGTACAAAGCATAATAAAAAACGACCAGATCTCGCATGAAATCGGTCGTTTTGCTGGTCGAGGTGACAGGATTTGAACCTGCGACCTTTTGGTCCCGAACCAAACGCGCTACCAAACTGCGCTACACCTCGAAAACTGGAGCCAATGAGGGGACTCGAACCCCTGGCCTGCTGATTACGAATCAGCTGCTCTACCGACTGAGCTACATTGGCACATCAGCACGAATCATTATAACAAACCCCTGTCGCTTTGTCCAGCTTTTTTTCAAAAACAGTCAGGGTTTTTCCTTGCAATGGACGGCTTGGCATGGTATACTACCATAGTATGCGGAAGCTCATCTCGTTTAGAAGCGTCCGCTGCTATGGAGACGTATCGAAGTGGTCATAACGGGGCTGACTCGAAATCAGTTTGCCTTCACGGGCACGTGGGTTCGAATCCCACCGTCTCCGCCATATAAAACAGCCTGATGGTGCAGTTCTATGCTTCATCAGGCTGTTTTTATGTTACTTCTTGCCGTTATGCATCCTTATCATTTTGCCATTCATTCCCTATGCAGCCTCACGCTTCCTGTGGCTGCATTACGGCTGCAAACCATTTTTTGCTGCCAAGCAGATAGGAGATGCCCAAAAAGAGCGTCATAAAGACCCATGTGATCGGCTCTGTGATGCACACTCCCAAAAAGCCCAACTGCGGTATGAGGGCATACACTGAAAAGAGCTTCATACACAGTTCGATCACGCTGGAAAAAACGGAGATCGCTTTCTTGCCAATGGCTTGCATGGTGCTGCGCAGACAAAACAGCACGCCCAGTACCGGCAGCAGCGAAAAATGGATGCGTAAGCTGAGCACAGCATTATCCAACATGGTCTGGCTCTGGGTACCCGTTAAGAACCGGATCATCCCTTCGCCAAAAAGGAACACCGCAAGGGTGGCCAAGCAGCACCAGGTCACTTCCATCCCAAACACAGTACGCACTGCCTGACGGATACGTTCCGGCTTTTTGGCGCCCCAGTTTTGGCCCATAAAGGTCATGTTGGCGACCGCAAGGGATAGAATGGGCTGCAGCCCCATCATCAAAATACGTCTGGCGGAGGAATGGGCAGCAATAAGCCCTTCGCCCAGCAGATTTGCCGAACGTTGGAAAATGACCGTGCCGATTTCCACCACACAGGAGGTAAACGCCAGCGTGGTACCCATGGCTAGCAGCTTGCCATACATCGCCTTGGGTACTCGAAAATCTTCCCGCTCGGGCAAATAGCGACGGTAATGCCGCCATACATACAAGCCGCTCAGCGTTGCTGCGATCAGCTGTGCTGCCACCGTGGCCAGCGCTGCTCCGGTAATACCTAAACGGAACACGGCCACCAGCAGCAGATCCAGCACAATGTTCAGCACGCTGGCCAGCATGAGAAAATAAAGCGGCGTGCGGCTGTTGCCCACTGCCCGCAAAATGGCAGCAAACATGTTGTAAGCGATCGTAATGGGAATACCGGCGCAGATGATCGCAATGTATTGATAAGCCTGCGAAAAAATGCCCTCCGGCGTATTCATAAACGTGATCAACGGCCTAAGAAACGCCAGCGATAACGAAAACAGCACAAGCCCTGCACCAGTATTGAGCACCAGCATACCGGCGATGGCTTTCTTCATACCACGGGGGTCGCCTGCACCAAAGCACTGGGTCACCACAATGCCATAGCCATTGTTCAGGTCGCAGGCAAAATTGATGATCAGCGAATACAGCGCAGCAGTAGCCCCAATGGCAGCAATGGCGTTATCACCAAGATAATGCCCTACCACCATGGTATCTACCAGATTGTACAGTTGCTGAAACAGATTGCCGATGAGCAGCGGCAGCGCAAAGGCAACGATGAGCCGAAAAGGAGAACCGTGTGTCATATCCTGCTCGTACGCAGCTTTTTTCACAGTTTGCTACCCTCCTGCCATTGATCGATGGTAACTATTATATCCCGCTGTTGTTTGATTGGCAAGGGTCGCAACAGTTTCTTGGTTTCTTGGCAATGCTTTTTTCGCTGCTTTACCGCTTTACTTTCTTCATAAATCATGTATAATTACCTCATAAACAAGCGCACGCCCTGCAAGCTGCGCGCAACGAAAGGAAAACTGCAAATCCATCTAAAGAAAGAAGGCATTTCCAATGGCAGGTCCCTTGAATACCCTCAAATTGTCTCAGGTTGGCTTTATCGTTCGCGACATCGAAACCACCAAGGTCAAATTCGCAGAATTTCTCGGCGTGGATGTACCCCCCACGGTAGGCGGCGGCGAGTTTGAGATCACCCAGACCACAGTGAACGGCCAGCCCGCACCGGAAGCCAACTGCAAAATGGCTTTCTTCGATCTGGAAAACATCCAGCTGGAACTTATTGAGCCCAACGGCGTTAAGAGCACTTGGCAGGACTTCCTCGACCAGCATGGCGAGGGCATCCACCATATTGCCTTTGGCGTAAAGGGCACCGATGAAAAGATCCTGGCTTGCGAAGCCATGGGCCTCAAATGCACCCAGCGCGGTAAGTACGGCGATGGCGGCGGCGAATACGCCTATCTGGACGCCACCGACACCCTCAAGTGCTTTATGGAAACGCTGGAAAGCTATTAACAGGGAGTGGCTGCAATGGAGATTAAGCGTGTAAAAACAGCGGTGGTAGGCTGCGGCATCATCAGCCACGTGTATCTGCGCAATATGACGCGCCTGTTCAGCATTCTAGATGTGGTGGCGGTGTGCGACCTGATCCCCGAATTGGCTCAGGAAGCCGCCAAGGAATACGGCGTGCCTCAAGTGATGACATTGGAAGAGATCGAAGCCTCCCCCGATATTGAGCTGGTGGTAAACCTGACGGCAGCCTCCGCCCATTACGCCATCATCAAGCGGCTGCTTTTGGCCGGCAAGCATGTGTACACCGAAAAAACCATGACTGCCAAGCTGGAGCAGGCGCAAGAGCTGGTCAAGATCGCCGATGAAAAAGGCCTGTATTTGGCCGTAGCGCCCGATACAGCACTGGGGGCCAGCATCCAGACCGCCCGCTGGGCTGTGGATCACGGTCTCATTGGCGATGTTACCTCCTGCATCGTATCCATCAACCGCGACCAGAACCTGAACGCCGAGCGCTTCCGCTTTTTGCGCAGCGAGGGTGGCAGCCTGCCTTACGATGTAGGCATCTACTACATTCAAGCCCTGCTGTGCATCCTTGGCCCCGTTTGCGAAGTAACGGGCTTTGGTGCCCCGGCTGCGCCCCGGCAACGTCACTTCCTTTTCAATAAGGATGATGCAGACAGCTGGCATATTCCCGGCAACAATCTGGTGGCCGGTTCTCTGCGGTTTGAGCGCGGTGCGCTGGGTATGCTGCACTTTGACGGCAACACCATCGGTGCAGAATGCTCCACCTTCCGCATCTACGGCACAGCCGGTATTTTGGAACTGGGCGACCCCAACCGCTTCGGCGACCCCATTCGCCTCATCAAGCCGGAAAGCGAGCCCTGCTACCTGCCCCTTACCCACGGCTACAACGGCAGCTGCGTTCTGGATGATGCCACCGATTTCGAAAAAGGCTACGGCAACAGAGGCATCGGTGTAGCCGAGCTGGCTTGGGCCATCCGCAAGGGTCGCCCCAACCGCCTTAGCAAGGAAATGGGGCTGCATGCGCTGGAAGTGCTCTGCGGTTTGGATAAAACCGTGGAGACCGGCGAAGTGTACCGCATGACCTCCACCTTTACCTGTCAGCCGCTCAAGGCCGGCATCTATTCCACCATGTGGGGCGGCGGTGCCCGTGCAGATGCCGAACGCTCGCTGATAGACTAACCCTCTACAACCATAAGAGCTGTACCCAAACGAAAGGTACAGCTCTTTTTTTGACCGTTTTTTCTTCCGATATTGCCCTAAACGCACGAATGCTATATAATGGCGGTAATCTTTGTTGCGGTGTATTAGTAACCGCAGCGCACTGATAACCACCGGAGGTTGCCATGCCAAAAACAGAGGTTTCCATAGCGCCTCCCTACCCAAACAAACAATACCCTTTTCCCCTACCCCAATAAAAAACCAACAGCACTGGAGGAAACAAACCCATGGAAACACCTAAGTTTACGATGGATCTTTTTGCAAAGACCGCCCGCAGCGCCGCTGCTGAGGGCTGCGTGCTTTTGCGCAACGAGCCAAATGCTCTGCCCCTCAAAAACGGCTGCCGGGTGGCGCTGTTTGGGCGTACCCAGATGAACGATTTCAAAAGCGGATTAGGCTCCGGCGGTCTGGTCAACGCCCGGTATGTGGTGGGCGTGTATCAGGCCTTGAAGGAGTGCGGCACTGTGCAGCCGGACGAAGCCCTGCGGCAGACCTATGAAGCATGGACAAAGGAACATCCCTTCGATCTGGGCGACGGCTGGGGCAGCCACCCGTGGTATCAGGCAGAGATGCCGGTGACCGACGAACTGGCTGCCGCCTGTGCTGCCCGCAACGATGCTGCCATCGTGATCATCGGGCGCACCGCAGGCGAAGACCGGGACAACGCAGAGGCGCCCGGCAGCTGGCTGCTCACCGAGGAGGAAGAAGTGCTGCTGACCACCGTGCGCCGGCACTTTGCCTGCACCATCGTGCTGCTGAATGTGGGCAACATCATCGATATGAACTGGGTGGAGCGCATCCAGCCCGATGCGGTGCTGTATGTGTGGCAGGGCGGACAGGAGCACGGCAACGCTGTAGCCGATGTGCTCACCGGCAAAGTGGCTCCCTGCGGCCGCTTGACCGACACCATCGCCCGCCAGATCAGCGACTATCCCTCTGGCGAGGGTTTTGGCGATCCCCTCCGGTGTGAATACAACGAGGATATTTATGTTGGCTACCGCTATTTTGAGACTTTCGCCAAGGAAGCGGTGCTCTACCCCTTTGGCAGCGGTCTTAGCTACACCACCTTTGCCCATAAGCCTGTGGGCTTTGACTGGGACGGCAGCCGAGCCGTTATTCGCCATCAAGTGACCAACACCGGTACCTTCCCTGCCAAGGAAGTGGTGCAGGTGTATGCCCGCCTGCCCATCGGTCTGCTGGGGCAGCCGGACTTGCGCTTGTGCGGTTTTGCCAAGACGGATGTGCTGGCTCCCGGCGCAGCAGAGATCGTGGAGATCACGATCCCTGTGGGGCGGTTGGCTTCTTTCGACGATAGCGGCGTGACCGGGCACCGCTTTGCCACTGTGCTGGAAGCGGGCGAATACGCCTTCGTCAGCGGTCACGATGTGCGGGATCACGCCTCCTGTGGTTCTTTCCAGCTGGATACCCTTCAAGTGCTTCAACAGCTGAAGGAAGCCTGTGCCCCTGTGGATGCCTTTACCCGCCTGCACCGCAACCCCGACGGTTCCCTGACCCACCAGCCCGTGCCCATCCGCACCACCGACCCTGCCCAGCGCCGCATGGACGGAATGCCCCAAGCCCTGCCCCAGACCGGCTTCCAAGGCCTGACCCTCAAGGATGTAGCCGAAGGACGCTGCACCATGGAAAGCTTCATCAGCCAGATGGAGGATGAGGATCTGTTCTGCATCGTCCGCGGCGAGGGCATGAGCTCTCCCCGGGTCACTCCCGGCACGGCTGGCGCCATCGGCGGTGTTTCCCAGCGTTTGACCGACCAATTCGGCCTGCCCACTGCTTGCTGCTCCGACGGCCCCAGCGGCATCCGCATGGACTGCGGCAACAAGGCCTTCTCCCTGCCCAATGGCACCAGCCAAGCCTGCTCTTGGAACGCTCCGCTGGTAACGCAGCTGTACCAGATGGAAGGCTTCGAAATGCGGAAATATCAGGTGGATGCTCTGCTGGGCCCCGGCATGAACATTCATCGTCATCCCCTCAACGGACGCAATTTTGAATATTTCTCCGAGGATCCGTTGGTAACCGGCCTGATGGCTGTTGCCCAGCTTGACGGTCTGCATTCCGTAGGCGTCACCGGCACCATCAAGCACTATGCCTGCAACAATCAGGAATTCAGCCGCCGTCAGGTAGATGCGGTGGTTTCCCAGCGTGCCCTTCGGGAGATCTACCTGAAAGGTTTCGAAATGGCTGTAAAGGAAGGCAAGGCCTACACCATCATGACCACCTACTGCCCCCTGAACGGCTGCTGGACCGCCAGCCACTACGACCTGAACACCACCATCCTGCGTGAGGAATGGGGCTTTGACGGCATTGTGATGACCGACTGGTGGGCTGTGGGCTGCGAAGAAGGCAGCGAGCCTTCCACCAAGCTGGTGGCCTCCATGGTGCGGGCGCAAAACGATCTGTTCATGGTCATGAACAATGCAGAAGGCAACACCGGCGAGGATGATTCTGCCGAAAGCCTGCGCCTTGGCAAAGTGACCCGCGGCGAATACCAGCGCAGCGCCATGAACATTTGCCGCTACCTGCTGCGCACCCCTGCTTTCCAACGCAAGATCGGCAAGACCAGCGAGCTGGATCGCTATCTGGAGCAGCTGCGCGACGAAGACGGCGATGTGATCCTCAACGTGCCGGAGATCCCCGTAGACGAGGATACCCTCATCGATGGCAGCATGATCGACACCACCCCGTGGCACACCACCCTTTTACAATTCAAGCTGGCCAAGCGTGGACAGTACCGCATCGACGTCATTTGCCGTGCCTCCGCCGGGTTACCGGATACCGCCCAGCTGCCCGTATCCGTCGGTATGGATCAGTTTCAACTGGGCACGCAGGTGCTTACCGGTGCCGATACCCAGTGGCGCACCCTCAGCTTTACCACCCGGGAGATCCGCCGCCGCTTGATCTCCTACATCAAATTCTTCTTTGCCGTTGGCGGCATGGAAGTAAAGGAAGTGCGAGTTGTTCGCATTGCCACCTACGAATAAGCCCGGAAGGAAGATCTGTATGATCAGTCAGCACATCCGCACTCTGGCCCCGGAGCAGGATCCCCTGCGCATGGGCATGGGCTGGACGGTGGACGACCTGTCCAAGCCCCAAATCATGGTGGAAAGCACCTTTGGCGACAGCCACCCCGGCAGCGCCCACCTGCTTTCCCTTGTGGAAGAGACCGTTGCCGCCGTGAACCGAAACGGCGGCAAGGCAGCCCGGTACTTTGCCACCGACATTTGCGACGGCATGGCGCAGGGGCACGACGGCATGAATTACTCTCTCGTCAGCCGCGACACCATAGCCGCAATGATTGAGATCCACGCAGGCGCCACCCCCTTTGACGGAGGGGTATTCATATCCAGCTGCGACAAGGCCGTCCCCGCTCATCTTATGGGTATCGGCCGCGTAAATATACCTTCGATCCTTGTGACCGGAGGCGTTATGGACGCAGGCCCCGATCTGCTCACCCTTGAACAGATCGGGATATATGCCGCTCAGCACGCCCGCGGAGAGATATCCGCCGAGAAGCTGCAGTGGTACAAGCAGCA
>JAZSRK010000147.1:0-10735 GCA_045538465.1 Candidatus Limiplasma sp.
GGGTTACTGCAAGACCATTAATTGTTTGGACAGGAGGAAGGCGCGCTGGTTTTCCTTTGGGCGTACCTCCTCGGGGAGGGTGGGCAGTGAGGCCTGCAATTTGTCCAGCTCGTTTTCCAGCCGCTGGCGGCGCAGCTTCAGCAGGCAATCGCTTGCCATGCGGCGCAGACCTTCGTCATCCAGCTGGGTGTCGATGGACAGGATATCGCTGAGCATGGCGCGGCTCTGGTCATCGGGCTGCTGTTCCATCAGCGCGGCAGGGCTCTGCCCGCTGAGGAATGCCTCGCATAGGCTGCGCAGGTGCTCGTCCTCAAATTCTTCAGGGGTAACAATGTTCTTGGGCAGCCGTCCGGTGGCCAGCGCAGCCAGCAGGGTGCGGGCTGTCCAGTCCACTTGCGGGGTCTGCCTCACCTTGCGGGTGAAGGACTCCCGGGGCGCTGCGGGGGTGGTGGCCACTTTCAGGCCGATCTGCTCCATGAGCACGGGCTTGTCGATGCCGGTTTCCAGCGACAGCTGCTTTAAGTAGCTGTCCAGCTCCACCGGCTCGCGTACCTTGCCAAGGAACACGGCACAGGCTTTGGCGTACTGCACACGCCCCTCTTCCTGAGACATGTCGTACTTTTCTTTTTCCCGGAGCATGCGGTAGTGCACCGCCGAAATGGGCTTTAGCTGATGGAAGGCCTCAATGCCCTCCTGACGGATAAACTCGTCCGGGTCAAGCCCATGGGGGAATACCAGCACGCGGGCGGGAACATTTGCTTCCTCCAGAACATCCAGTCCACGGAGGATGGCGTTCTGACCGGCACTGTCGCCGTCGTAGGCCAATACGACCTGCGGGGCAAAGCGGTTGAGCAGGCGTGCCTGCTCGGGGGTCAGGGCGGTGCCGAGAGTGGCGGCAACGCCTTCTATACCATACTGGCTCAGGGCTACCACATCCATGTATCCTTCCACCAGAATCACCCGTTTCAGGCCGCGTGCCTTGCGCAGCAGGTTGGCTGCGAACACGCCCAAACGCTTGTTGAACGCAGGGGTGTCGGAGGTGTTGAGGTACTTGGGTTTGGCATCGCCCATGGCCCGGCCGCCAAAGCCGAGCACATTGCCGTAGGCGTCAATAATGGGGAACATGGCCCGGTTGCGGAACATATCGAAGCTGCGCCCTTCACGGGTGAGCATCAGGCCCGCCTGCCGGAGTTCCTCCTCGGTAAAGCCTTCGTCCATCAGGGTTTTGCAGATGGTGGGCCTTTCCGGGGCTGCGCCGATGCCGAAGCGGCGAATGATGCCGTCGCTGAGGCCTCGGCCTTTGAGATAATCCAGAATGGCCTTGCCTTCCGGCTGCCACAGGTGCTGGTGGTACAGCCTTGCAGCGGCCTTGTTGGCCAGAAAGATGCGCTCCTTTAAGGATCGGCGCTGCTCGTAGGCAGGGTCGTGCTGCATCTCCGGCAGGGGCATGTGCAACTGCTCGGCTAAGTGCGCCACCGCTTCGGGAAAGGAGAGATGCTCCATTTCCATAACGAACTGGATAACGCTGCCGCCGGCCTTGCAGCCGAAGCAGTGGTACAGCTGCTTTTGCTCATCTACGTGGAAGGAGGGCGACTTTTCGTTGTGAAACGGGCACAGACCAACGTATCTATGCCCGTTCTTCTTAAGCGTTACATAGGAGCCGACGATGGATACGATGTCGGCCCGTGCACGCAGCTCGTCCAGCCACTGGGAAGGAAATCTTCCTGCCATGGTATCTTTCACCCACTCCTTTATCATTCGCCACGGCTGGTTACATTCCTGCCGGGAAATCAACAATTTACGACAAACTGCTAAAAGCTGCCAAAAGCGCCGGGTACGTAAACCTCGGTAAAGCGGTCGATGGCGTAGCGGTCGGTCATGCAGCCGACAAAGTCGCACACGGCACGCTCAGCGCCTTCAGTGTAGCAAATTTCCAGATATTCAGCGGGCAGCTGCTCCGGGTGGCGGCTGTAGTGGTCAAACAGACCGCTGACCACGGAATCGCACTTTTCTTCCTCCCGCGCACGCCATTTGTCGTGGTATACATTGGAGAAAAGGAAGGCGCGCAGCTCGTCGCTGGCTTCGGCTACCTCAGGCGACATACGCACATAGGGCTGCTCCCGGCTTTCCCGCACGATGTCGGCGATCATGGTATTGATGCGCTCGCCATGGGTCTGCCCCAGCACAGAAAGGCAGCGGCGGGGCAATTCAAAGGGCTTGAGGATGCCGCCGCGGATGGCATCGTCGATATCGTGGTTGATATAGGCGATGCGGTCGGCACGGCGCACGCACCAGCCTTCCAAGGTGGCGGGTTCATCCTTGCCGGAATGGTTGCGGATGCCGTCCAAAGTCTCGGTGCACAGGTTGAGGCCCTTGCCGTCGTTTTCCAGCCGTTCGGCTACCCGCAGGCTCTGTTCGTTGTGGCGAAAACCGCCACCTACCAGCCGGTCCAGCGTGCGCTCGCCGATATGACCAAAGGGCGTGTGCCCCAGATCGTGCCCCAAGGCGATGGCCTCGGTCAGATCCTCATTAAGGCGCAGGGAACGGGCGATGGTACGAGCCACCTGCGCCACCTCCAAGGTATGGGTGAGGCGGGTGCGGTAGTGATCCCCCTTGGGGGAGAGAAACACCTGCGTTTTAAACTTGAGCCTGCGGAAACTTTTGCAATGGATGATCCGATCCCGATCCCGCTGGTAGCAGGTGCGCAACTGACAAGGGGTGATGGGCTGCTTGCGCCCTTTGGAATGCAGGCTCAGCGCTGCATGGGGGGATAATCGGCTCTGCTCTTCCTGCTCCTGTTCCTCCCGGAAGGTCATGCTGCCCGCCTCCTTCTAAATGCATGAGAAAATGTACATTTAGCTTAATACGTTGCCAACTGCCCAAATTCCTGCTTTTTTCTGCAAAAACCCTTGCAGCGGGTCGGCAGCGCTTTTCAATCGGGCAGGAAAATGGTATACTATTCTTGGTCGGGTGCGCCCTTAACGCACCTAAGAACTTTATGATTACCGGCTTTGATGGAGGCTTTATGGCATATCAGGCATTATACCGCCGTTGGCGACCGATGACATTTGAACAGGTGCTGGGACAGACCGCCGCCGTCAAGGCGCTGCGCAACCAGATCGAGGTGGGACGCATTGCCCATGCCTACCTTTTTTGCGGCTGCCGCGGCACAGGTAAGACCACGCTGGCCAAGCTGATGAGCCGTGCGGTCAACTGCCAGAACCCCAACCATGGCGACCCCTGCGGTGTGTGCGATGTGTGCCGTGCCATTATGAACGAGACCACCATGGATGTGGTGGAGCTGGATGCTGCCAGCAACAACAGCGTGGATAACATCCGCGAACTGCTGGAACAGGTGCGCTATCCGGCACAGATGGGGCGCTATAAGGTATACATCATCGACGAGGTGCACATGCTGTCCACCGCAGCCTTTAATGCGCTGCTGAAAACGCTGGAGGAGCCGCCGGAGCATGTGGTGTTCATTCTGGCCACCACCGAGCCCCAAAAGCTGCCAGCCACTATTCTTTCCCGTGTGCAGCGGTACGATTTCGGGCGCATTCCTTCCAGTTTGATGGTGGAGCGCATGCGGCTGGCGCTTAGCGAAATGGACATGACCGCCGAGGACGAAGCCCTGCAAATGGTGGCTCGTGCTGCCGAGGGCGCTATGCGCGACGCCTTTAGTATTCTGGATATGTGCGTGGCTGGCGCGGAGGCGGGAGCCATTACCGCTGCGCAGGTGCGGGATGTGCTGGGCACCTCCGATAAAGATTTTCTCTTTGCCTATGCCGGTTTGATCGCTGCTTGCGACGAGGGCGGCGTGATGCGCAAGGTAGATGAATTGATGCGCTCCGGCCGGGAACCGCAGGTGTTTTTGCGGGAGATGGCTGGGCATGTACGGTCATTGCTTACGGTAAAGGCTGTGGATAAGGATGCCGCTTCCATTTTGGATGTGACCGACGAGGATGAGCAGCGATACCGTGCACAGGCAGAGCAGTTTTCTTCTGCACGCCTGCTGCGCATTTTGGATGGCTTTGTAAAAGCAGAGGGTGAATTGCGGTATGCCTCTACGCCCCGCATCGGGCTGGAATCCGCCTCCTTGCGGGCTTGCCAGAAAAACACCGAGGAAAGCAGCGATGCGCTCTTGGAGCGTATCGGCGAGCTGGAAGCCCAGTTGAGCCAGCTGCAAGCCAAGCTGGATAGCGGCGCATACACCGTAGCTGCCGCCGCAGAGGCCCCAAGCAAGCGCAGCACCAAGCCGGCTACTGCCGCTCAAGCGGCCAGCGAAAGCGAAGCCCCTGCCGCCCCGGCCGAAAAGCCCATTCCCGCAGATGCCAAAGCTGTGTGGAAGGAATTTCTGACTCTGCTGAGCAAAAACGAGCCCCCACTGCTGGGTCTTTTGCGCAATGAGCGCTTTTTGGGCGAGGAGAACGGTGTATACCGGGTACAGATCGCCCTTGCCAAAAAGGATTTTTCCTATGTAAAGCTCAATCAGCCTGCCCGCAAGGAAAAACTGACCCAGTGGCTCAGCGAAGCTGCCGGAAAGCCGGTCAAGCTGGAAGTGGTGCTGGAGGGCGAAACAGCGAACACCGCACAAAATGATGTGCGTGCAGCAGCGCAAGCCACCCTGATCGAGACCTTCGGTCGGGAAAACGTACAGATCGACGAGGGAAAAGCATAATGAAGAGATCCTATCAAAAGGCCGCCCGCCAGCGTAAGGAGGGCGTCAACTATAAGCACGATCTAGGCCAGCATTTTCTATACGACGAAGCCCTTTTGTCGGCTTTGGTCAAGTCCACCGGCGTGACTGGGGAGGATAAGGTGCTGGAGATCGGCCCCGGCAGCGGCATGCTCACCCATGAGCTGTGCAAGGAAGCGGGACAGGTGATCGCCGTGGAAGTGGACGAGGATGTGCTGCCCTTTCTGCGGGTAAAGACCCAAGCCTTTGACAACCTGACCATCGTGGTGGGGGATATCCGCAAGCAGCCCATCCGGGAGCTTTGCGCCCCCTTGGGCGAGGACTTTTTCGTCATCGCCAACATCCCCTATAACATCACCACCCCCATTCTGGATCTGCTGTGGGAAAGCGGACTAAGCATCCGGCAAATGTCCCTGATGGTGCAAAAGGAAGTGGCAGATAAGCTGCTGGCCTTGCCCGGGGATGATGCTTATGGTCTTGTCAGCGCCCGCTGCCGCTACTATTGCGAGCCGGAGCTGGAAGCCATCGTGCCCGCAGAGGCCTTTACGCCGCCGCCCAAGGTGGATAGTGCCTTTATCCACCTTAGAATGCGCAAGCAGCCGGTGGCGCCCGTCACCAACGAAAAGCTGATGATGCGCATGATGAAGGACGGCTTCGGTCATCGCCGCAAAACCCTGACCAATGCCCTGAAAGGCACCGTGGATGGAGAAAAGCTGCTTGCTGCCATGGAAGCGCAAGAGCTGCTGCCCACCGTCCGCGCGGAGGAGTTGACCGTGGAAAACTGGATCGCGCTGTCCAATGCCTGCGCCCAGTAGGGTTACCAAGTTTCCTCCTTTTTGCGCCAATTGCGTATTTTGCACCCGGCATACAAGAGCAGGCAAACCGCTGCTGGCAGGGGATACACCCATTGCCGGGTAAGAGCAGCCAATGCTGCCATACTAAGCCCGTACCACAGATAGCGCCTGGCCCGCTTCGGGGCAAGGATCTCTTTTGCCCAATCCCGCAGGCTGCGTCCTTTATGGCGGCGGCCTTCTGCCATGCGGCGCAGCTGCTCATCGGTGGCTGGCTCGTTATCGCCTGCCAAGCCCACCAGTTCCTCCCGGGTAACGATGCGGATGGGCATCTCCAAGTCCTCCGCATAGGCGGCGGCTTCCTTGCTGATGGGGGCGGTGACGCATAGGATGCACCGCTGCACTTCTTGATCGTGGGCATCCCGAACAGCTTTGATGATCTGCTGCACGTTGATGGGCAGGCTCTCGTGCTGAGCAATGAGCCGCACCAGCACCCGCCCGCCCTTCCACGTGCCCAGTACGCCCCAAGGCAGCGCCTTTTCCATGTGGATATCCGCTTTGGGCAATAGCCACAGCGCAGCTTGAAAGGCTGCATGTCTGGGGGAGAGCATCATCAGGCGGCTCAGGGCCAGCTCCCCGCCGATCATCCGGCGCATCTGGCTTTCCTTGCGCAGCATCCGCTTTTTGCCCAGCTGCCGTACCGCCAGCCAGATCAGCCCGCCCATGGCGATTCCGGCGGTGAGGGCTGTCAGCCGCACGCCCCACAGGTACACGAACCATGCCGTGCCCGCCAAGGCTGCCAATAGTGCCCGCAGCAGCTTGTCCGCAGCCTCTGCCAAAGGGGCTTTGGGTCTGTAATGGTGCATGAGTTCACCCCGCTTTCTAAAGAAATAGCTTTCCCTATCGCCAATTTTTTAGTATAATCATTCAATCACCACTTTTGTGCATGCAGAAAGGAGGCGCAGCTGTGCCCAAGGAGAAAATCGGCCTCATGGGCGGGAGCTTCAACCCCATCCATGAGCGGCATCTGGAGATGGCCTCCTGCGCCCTGAAGGAAGCCAAGCTGGATCGAGTGCTGTTTTTGCCCACCGGCAACCCTCCCCACAAAAAGGTGGGTCTGGAGGATGCGGAGCACCGCTACGAAATGACCCGGCTGGCCGTCAGCGGCATCAAGGGCTTTGAGCCCAGCCGGATCGAGCTGGAGCGCAAGGGCACCATCTACACGGTGGATACCTTGACCTTGCTGAAAAAACAACTGCCCAATGCGGAGTTTTACTACATCATCGGCGAGGACACCCTCTTTGATTTGCCCAACTGGCGCAAGGCAGAGCAGGTATTCAAGCTGACCCGCTTTCTGGTGTGCCGCCGGGCGACCCACACCCCGGAGGATGACCCCAGGTGCAAGGAACTTCGCAAGCAGGGCTGCAAATTCAGTTTCCTGAGCCTGCCCCCAAGGGATGTATCCTCCACGGCTGTGCGGGCAGAACTGGCGGAGGGCGGCGACCCGGACGAACTGAAACCGCAGGTGATCGAGTACATTCGCCTGATGGGTCTGTATGGACAAGCCCCCAGCCCCGCCATTGGCGAAGAAGCCTACGCCAAGCTGAAAAAAAGCCTGAGCGAGAAGCGGCTGCTCCACTCCCTGCTGGTCAGCTGGACGGCACGCAGACTAGCCAAACAGCACGGTGTCAGCGAGGAAGTAGCCGCAACCGCAGCCCTTTTGCACGACTGCGCCAAGTGCATGCCCCTTGCCAACATGCAGCAGATCGCCAAGGAAAACCGCCTGCTCATCGACAAGCTGACCATGCAGAACGGCAACCTGCTCCACGGCCCGGTGGGCGCAGTGGTGGCAGAGAAGGACTATGGCACCCACGACCCCAACGTGCTGGCATCCATCCGCTGCCACACCACGGGCAAGGTGGGCATGCTGCCCCTTGATATGATCGTCTTTTTATCCGACAAGATCGAGCCGTCCCGGCGCAGCTATCCTGCGCTGGAGGAGGTTCGCAGGCTGGCGCAGGAAAGCCTTCCCGCTGCCATGAGCCATTCCCTTCGGTCTACCCTTGATTATGTAAAGAGCCAGAAAGGCGTGCCCCATCCCACCACCCAGCGGGTGGCAGATTGGTTGGATCGCCTGATGGCACAGCAAAGGAGCAATGAACAATGAATAATGAACTGATCACCAAGATCGCCGGTATCCTCTATGAAAAGAAGGCCAAGGACATCGTTGCGCTGGATGTGCACGACCTGACCGTCATCACCGATTGTATGATCATCGCCAGCGGCCGCAGCGCCTTGCAGGTCAAGTCCCTGTCTGACGAGGTGGAGGAGAAGCTGAGCGAGATCGGCGAGGAACCCATCCGCAAGGAAGGCCAGCAGGAAGGCCGCTGGGTGGTGCTGGATTACGGCAACGTGCTGGTGCACATCTTCCACCCCGAAGAGCGGGAGTTCTACCGGCTGGATAAGCTGTGGGAGAACGACCAGAACCGCATCGCCCTTGATTTTGAAGAGGATGACGACTGATGGTGGAATATCAGCTGGTCACCTCCGGGGATGAAGCCGCTCTGGCTGCCGCCATGGGCAAAGCTTATTCCGAAGCCCCGTGGTTTGAAAAATGGACGGAGGAGCGGGCGCAGAAGCGCGTCCGGGCCATTCTGGGCAACTATCAGGGCATGGGCCTGAAAGCCGTGGAGGATGGCGTCATCATCGGCGGTTTGCTGGGCTTTGTGGATCCCTATGCCGACGAGGACTTCTTCTACATTTCCGAGCTGTTCGTGGTGCCGGAGCGCAAGAAGCAGGGCATCGGCAAGCAGCTGATGCAGGCCTTGGAACCGCTTCTCCGGGAGAAGGGCATCGCTGTGGTGCAGCTGATGTCCATCGAGCCCAATGAAGCCTTTTATGCCAAGTGCGGCTTGGAAAAGGACAGCGTTTTGGTGCTGTACAAGCGCGTATAATGAACCACACCCCCAAGGAGCGGAAAAAGCTCTTTGGGGGTGTGATGTTTTATGGGGATGTCGTGTCTCATTGGCAACCGGTTAGTTGGCTTGATATTCGCCGGTTATTTCACCCTGTTGCAGAATATGGCCCGCAGCCGCTTTCAAAAAACGCTTCTTGAACACATTGGCAGACAGATCCAGTTCGCTGGCCAGCGCATACAGCGTAAACCGGTACAGATGGTTTGCGCCTTTGGGCGGCTTGGGGCCGGCGTAGCGGTGCCAGCCATAGGCAAGGCCTTGTTTAGCGGATTGCAGGGTGGCCACATGCGCCCCGGCAGGAATGCCTTCGGGAATCTGATGGGTCGCCGGGAGGTTCCAGATCACCCAATGGGGAAAACTCTTGATGGGGTGGCTCAGGTCTTCCAACGTGATGGCGAGGGTTTTGGCGTTGGGGGAGAGATTCTCGATGACAAAGGCTGGCGAAATGTCCTGTCCGTAGCCGGTGTGCTCCAGTCGAAAACGGCCATTTTCATCAATGGCGCTGCATGTGAACCGCAACAGCTTATTGTCCATCTTTTGTTTCCTCCAAATACCGCACCACTTTGCCGGTGCTTTGGGCATACGCGATCTCCGACCGGGTACTTTCTCCGATGTATCCATCCACATTGATGACGAAGATTTCGTCTGCCATATCGATTTTCCGCTTGTGCATATCGTCCAGCATGGCCTTGGTGCCCTCTGTCCAGACCTCGTCATCGCCGGAATGGCCGAACAGACCCACGCTCAAAACGATGTTACCTTCCAGCGTCAGCCGCTTCTGCTCCTGCAAAAAGGCATCCTTGAAGCGGGTGCTGCCACACAGGGTGATCACTTTGTACTTGCCGACCATGGGATCGCCTCCGGGATACTTATTTTGTGTATTCGATGTATAGCTGCTCTGCTTGATGGATTTCTTCCAGAAACGGATCGTCCCAGTTGCTGCTGGCATCCAGAAAGGCATGGACGCTGCCGCGGATGCTGTGCCTGCGCAAGTCGTCCCCTTGTTCCAAAGCAGACAACAGGCCGCGATACTTCTTTTCCATCGTCCAGAGAATCGGTTGGTTCTCTGTAAGCATGCGAACGCTGAGCATTTCAAGCACCTTTTCGATCTGGGTGGTCAGCTCTGAGTGTTCTGCCCTCTTCATACCCGCACCACCTGACTGCGCATCATCAGCCCGGCAGGCTGACCGGCGCCCAAGGCCCACAGGTCGTAGGCGGTGTTGTCCAGCCCATAGAGTGGGTTTTGCCAGTCGCCGTCCGCTGCCTTGCTGATAACAGGGATGCAGCTGCTTTTGAACGCCGCCAGCAAATCCACGCTTTCCTTGCGGAAACCAAGCAGCCGCACATACTCCGGCAGCGGATGGGCATCCAGCAACTCCTGCGTTATACCCAGCAGGCCGTGGGTGCACAGGCGGCTGAGTCTGGCGCGGGCGTACCGCTTGGTTTTCAGGCTTTCCAGCAGGGTTTCCCGGCTCGTGGCCTGATGGGCAGCCGCTTGCAGCCGATGTTCCAGTCCTTCGGTGCACAGGGGCAGCTGGCACAGCTGCTGGGTGGTCATGGCCCGCAGGCGGTAGAGCAGCACGCCATCCAGCGCATCGGGACGGCAAACCGGCTGGGGGCTGTCCATCCCGGGCAACGGATAGCCACAGGCGGCTTCGGCAGCGGCTACATCGCCGCCGAGATAGGCACGGCGCACGGCGGTGGCGGAGGGATAGGCATTCTCTGCACCATCCGGCAGCGCTGCATCGTGATAACCGCCGACCCGCTGCACCGGCAAGGGTTGCAACTGGCTGCCTATCCGCAAGATGGCCCGCTGGTAGCACAGCGCAAGGATCAGGTTGGGCTGCTGCCAGAGGTCTCGGGCGGTTTGCCGGGCATCCGCACCGCTTATGGGCAACGTCGCCTCACATGGCACACACGCCGCCAGCGCGGCTCCCTGCGCCGCCGCAAAGGATACGCCCTTGCCCAGCTCCTCCCGCAAAACACGGGTAAAGGCCTCGGTGGGCTTTTCCATCAGCCGGGCAGCGGCGGCCAGATCAACGCCCGCGTCCTCCACGCCGAAGCTGAGGTGGGTCACAAAGCCCGGCTGGCTGAGAATGCTCACGCCGCCGAGGGCGAAGTGCTCCGCATCCCGCACCGCAAAGGCGCAGGGCAATTCCAGCACCATGTCCGCGCCCGCTCGCAGGGCTGCCTCAGCCCGGAAGGAGGGCGCAAACAGCGCAGGCATGCCCCGCTGGGTGAAGGGCCCGCTCATCAGGCAGACGATGGCAGCC
>JAZSRK010000032.1:0-11773 GCA_045538465.1 Candidatus Limiplasma sp.
AAAAACTCGCCTGCGGCGATTTTTTCGACGAGGCTTGCACCGTTTGCCTACTCGCCTACGGCTCGCCGGGCGGCAAACGGCGATAGGAATCCCTTGCTACGCAAGGGTTCCGAAACCACCGTACACGCCGCTGGTTTCGGATCTCAGTCGGAGGGCTGCGGCCCTCCGACTCCACCCGGGGTTTTTCGACAGTCTGAAGCCTGTTGCGTTTGCACAGGCTTGTATTGGTTCTTTAAGTACAAGAAATCAGAGGCCGAGGCCTGCCAAAGCAGCGTCCATCATCTTGCGGGTCTCCTCGCTGGCTTCCACCAGAGGCAGGCGCAATTCGCCGCTGCACAGACCCAGCTTTTCCATGGCGTACTTGCAAGGAATGGGGCTTACCTCGTGGAACAAGGCATTGTTCAAAGGCAGCAAACGGATCTGCTGCTTGAGCGCTTCCTGCTGCTTGCCTTCAAAGTACAGGCTGCAAAGCTTTGCCATTTCAGCCGGTACCACGTCGCTTACGACGGAAATAACGCCGTCGCCGCCAATGGTCAGGAAGGGATAGACCATATCATCGCTGCCGCTGTAGAGCGCCATTTTGCCTTCGATGGCTTCCATCTTCGCCATAACAGCGTTGATCTGGGCAGAGCTTTCCTTCAAAGCAATAAAGCGGTCGCATGCTGCCAGACGGCGCAGGGTAGCTGCGGAAATATCCACATTGGTGCGGCTGGGCACGTTGTAGAGGATCATGGGCAGCTCGGTGTTCTCCGCAATGGTCATAAAGTGGCGGTAGAGGCCTTCCTGCGTGGTGCGGTTATAGTAGGGCGTAACCACCAGCTGAGCAGCACAGCCCAGATCGCGGAAACGCTTCTCGGTCTCGATGACCGCCATGGTGTTGTTGGAACCGGTGCCGCAAATAACCGGTACACGTCCGGCTGCGGTCTCCACCACTTCGCGGATGACCAGTTCCTTCTCCTCCATGGTCATGGTGGCAGGTTCGCCGGTGGTGCCGCAAGCCACCAAGGCAGCGGTGCCCTGCTCGATCTGCCAGTTGACCAGCTTGCGCAGCTCGGCCACATTCACCTGACCATTGGTAAAGGGCGTGACCAGCGCACAGGCTGCGCCACGGAACAAAGGCGTGTTTGCCATAGTAAACCTCCTGAAATTGCGAGGGTTTGAAGGGATGGGGATATTGCAAGGGAGTGCCAGCAGTGGTAATTGATTGTCGAATGTTGGGGGCACCCTCAGTCAGGCTGCGCCTGACAGCCTTCGGGCCGGTCGCAGGCAGAGCCTGCTCCCCGCTCCCACTAAAAATGTGCCACTGGCACATTTTCTTAACGCGTTGCGCCCTCGCTAAAGCGAAGGAGCCTTTGGGGACTCCCCAAATCGCCCAAGCGAGCCGGGGCACCCGTTGTGCCCCGGCAGTTGCTTTAGTCAACAACTTTGCCAGCATCCAACCCCCTGCGCCGTTTCACGGCGCAGGTGAGTGGGTACAGGGTCTCAGACCCTGTGCGTAATGTATCCCATCTTGCACAGATACTCGGCGCCCAGCACGCCGCCGCCGGCTGCGCCACGAACGGTGTTGTGGCTGAGGCAGACGAACTTGTAGTCCAGAACGGGATCCTCACGGAGACGGCCGATGGAGATACCCATACCGTTGTGGATGTCGCGATCCAGACGGGTCTGGGGACGGGAGGGATCGTCGAAATAGGTGAGGAACTTTTCGGGGGAAGAAGGCAGACCCAGACCGGCGGTAGCGGTATTGGCATCGCAGTTCTGCCAGCGTTCCAGGATCTGTTCCATGGTGGGCTTCTTCTTAAACTTGACGCTAACGGCAGCCATATGACCATCGGAGCAGGCTACACGCAGGCACTGAGCGCTGATCTTGGGCATATCGGTATCCACGATCTGGTCGCCCTCGATACGGCCGAAGATCTTGAGGGGCTCACGCTCGCTCTTCTCGTCCTCGCCACCGATGTAGGGGATGACGTTATCCACCATCTCGGGCCAGCGCTCGAAGGTCTTGCCAGCGCCGCTGATGGCCTGATAGGTGCATACCATCACGATCTCGGGCTCAAAATCCATGAGGGGCCACAGGGCGGGCACGTAGCTCTGGATGCTGCAATTGGGCTTGACAGAGATGAGGCCGGTCTCGGTACCCAGACGCTTGCGCTGGGCAGCGATGATCTCGGCATGCTTGCCGTTGATCTCGGGAATGAGCATGGGCACATCGGGGGTGTGGCGGTGGGCGCTGTTGTTGGAAACAACGGGCACGCCAGCCTTGGCGTAGCGTTCTTCGAGGGCCTTGGTCTCATCCTTGTTGAGGCTGACAGCGCAGAAGATGAAATCTACCTGAGCGGCGACAGCTTCCACATCGGCGCCATCCAGCACGATCAGGTCCTTCACCTTTTCGGGGATGGGCTCAGCGGGGAAAGCCCAGCGGCCAGCCACTGCATCCTCGTAGCGCTTGCCGGCGCTGGAAGCGGATGCGGCGACGCATACCACGTTAAACCAGGGGTGATCCTTCAGGAGAAGCATGAAGCGCTGACCCACCATACCGGTTGCGCCAACGATACCTACACGATACTGTTGCATTGTTCCATAACCTCTTTCTTCTTCAAAATCCGTGTATCCTGCCCCTATGTTGCGCTGCCTGCTGGCAGGGTATGCAACGGGGGCGCCTTTGGTGCAGCGGGCGGGGAATGATCCTCCCGATCGCCCGCCGTGCCAGATCATAAGGGGGCGAGCCCCTGTGATAACTTATTCTTCGTCCAGCAGTGCCAGATCGGGGTCTTCCTCATCCTCGCTGACGGATACGGGTGCGCCCTGCAGCTTGGCAGCCAGATCGGCGGCAGCTTCCTCGCGGATGACCTGATCGATCTTCTTAGCGATGTCGGGGTTGTTCTTGAGGAACAGGCGGGCGTTTTCGCGGCCCTGACCGATGCGCTGATCCTCATAGCTGAACCATGCGCCGCTCTTGTGGATGATGTCACGCTCCACGGCCATATCCAACAGGGTGCCTTCGGTGGAGATACCTTCGCCGTAGATGATGTCGAACTCAGCCACACGGAAGGGCGGGGCCACCTTGTTCTTGACCACCTTCACCTTGGTGCGGTTGCCCACCACTTCGGAGCCGTTTTTCAGCTGCTCACCGCGGCGCACATCCAGACGGACGCTGGCGTAGAACTTGAGGGCACGGCCGCCGGTGGTGGTCTCCGGGTTGCCGTACATCACGCCCACTTTTTCGCGCAGCTGGTTGATGAAGATGGCCACAGCGTTGGTCTTGGCGATAACGCCGGTCAGCTTGCGCAGCGCCTGAGACATGAGACGGGCCTGCAAGCCCACGAAACTGTCACCCATCTCGCCCTCGATCTCGGCACGGGGCACCAGAGCGGCAACGGAGTCGATGACTACGATATCCACAGCGCCGGAGCGCACGAGGGCTTCGCAGATCTCCAAAGCCTGCTCGCCGGTATCGGGCTGAGCGATATAGAGATTGTCCACATCCACACCCAGCTTGCGGGCATAGACGGGATCCAAGGCGTGCTCGGCATCGATGAAGGCTGCCACGCCGCCCAGCTTCTGGGCTTCGGCTACAGCGTGGAGAGCAACGGTGGTTTTACCGCTGCTTTCCGGGCCGTAAATCTCCACCACACGGCCACGGGGCAGACCGCCCACGCCCAGAGCAAGGTCAAGCTCCAAGCAGCCGGTGGAAATCACTTGCAGGTTCTGGTCGGCGGCAGCATCGGCAAACTTCATAACGGCGCCCTTGCCGTAGGTTTTGTTCAGCTGAGCCAGTGCGCTTTCCAGCGCTTTCATTTTTTCCTCGCGCAAGGCCTCTGCCTTTGCGGCTTCCTTGGCGGTTTCTTTTTTGGTTTCTTTCTTGGCTGCCATGGTGCTTTCTCCTTCTATCGTAAATTTTGGTATGGTATGCGATAAACTTTAGCGGCGTGCTTGATCAATCAAACAAATCGCCGATGAGATCGATGACGATCTCTAAAGCGCCGCCCAATACATCCCACCAGTCGCCTTTGTGCTTGCTGCGGAATTTTTTGCGGGGCTTCTTCTTGGGGTCTTGGGCGGGGCTTTCCATGGTTTCTACGGGCGTTTCCTCGGAATGCTCCCACCATGTTTCCTTGAGCTTTTTGCGGAACATCAGCCGATAGCCTCCAGCGCCATGCTGAGCGCATGCGCCGCTGCCTGCTCCCTGACGGACTGGCGGTCGCCGCTAAAGTGGCATTCATCCACACGCGTGCTGCCCGCCCATGCAACGCCGATAAACACGGTACCCACAGGGGTTTCCGGTGTACCGCCGGTGGGGCCTGCGATGCCGGTGGCACTGACGGCCACATCTACCTTGAGGGCAGCTCTGGCTCCCTGCGCCATCTGCTGTGCACAGGGCTGGCTGACCACGCCCACGGTGTCGATGATCTCTTGGGAAACCCCCAGCAGATCATGCTTCACACGGGCATCGTAGCTGACGATACCGCCCATCAGCACAGCCGATGCGCCGGATACCCCGGCTACCGAAGCGGCGATCATGCCGCCGGTAAGGCTTTCGGCGGTGCCAAGGGTCAGGCCTTTGCTGAGAAAAGTGGTTACCACCTGCTGGCTGATGGTCTTCAAATCAGCCATGGAGCACCTCTTTGTTGCGCACGAAGTAATCCACGCCGCTCCAAATGGTCATTACCAAAACAGCGATCTGGCTGGGGATCTGCAGCCAACCCGCCAAGATCTTTACCAGCGGGAACTGAGCAAAAATGACCAGATGGGCAATGAGCATGACCATCTGGCAAGTGGTCTTGATCTTGCCAAGCTTGCCGGCGGCGATCACTTTGCCCTGCTCCACGGCCACCAACCGCAGACCATCCACCGCCAGCTCACGGAACAGCACCGCCACCACGATCCAAGCAGGCAGCAGCTTGTGCCAAGAGAGCATTACCATGGTGGAAAGCACCAACAGCTTGTCCGCCACAGGGTCGATAAACTTGCCAAAATTGGTTACCAAGTTGTACTTGCGGGCGATGTGACCATCCACAAAATCGGTGATGGAAGCGAAAATAAACAGGAACAGCGCCGCATAGCGTGCCCAAGGCAGGTTATCCAGCATCAAAAGCAAAGTGATGACAGGCACGCTGCCGATGCGCATCAGGGACAGTCGATTGGGCCAATTCATAGCTTCACCCCCAAAAGATCGTAGGTTTGTGCTTCGGTGATCTTTACCCGAACGAAATTGCCAATGTCGTTCTCATCCACGCCGGTGACGAGGATCACGCCATCGGTCTCCGGCGCTTCTGCCCAGCTGCGGCCTGTGCCGGTGCCATCCCCACGGACGTTTTCCACCAGCACAAGGGTCTCTTCGCCCACACGGGCTTCGTTGCGCTCCAGCGAGATGGCTTGCTGGGCGGTCATTAGCCGGTCGAGACGGGCTTCCTTGATGTCCTCATCGATCTGGTCGGGCATCTCCGCTGCGGGGGTCTCATCCTCCGGGGAGTAGGCAAAAGCGCCCAGCCGGTCGAAGCGCACATCCTCGATAAAGTCCATCAGCGTTTCAAATTGCTCCTCCGTTTCGCCGGGGAAGCCGGTAATGAAGGTGGTGCGCAGGATGAAGCCCATCTCCCGGGCTTTCTTAAGCAGCTGACGGGTCTTTTCGATGTCGCCCCGGCGGTTCATGCGTCTCAGCAGTTCCGGGTCGGCATGCTGCAAGGGCAAGTCCAGATAGCGGCAGATGTTGGGTCGGGAGGCCATGGCATCCAGCAGCTCTTGGCTCACCTCGTCCGGGTAGGTGTAGAGCACCCGCAGCCATTCCACACCGGGAATATCCGCCGCGCGGGTCATCAGCTCCGGCAAGAGGGAGCGGCCGTGGGTATCCACGCCAAAGCGGGAGGTATCCTGTGCGATGAGCACATGCTCCCGAACCCCTTGGGCAGCCAAGTCGGCGATCTCCTGCAAAACATCTTCCATATTCCGGGAGCGGAAACCGCCGCGGATCAGGGGAATGGCGCAGTAGGTGCAGCGGTTATCGCAGCCATCCGCAATGCGGATGTAGGCAGTATAGGGCGGGGTGGTGAGCACCCGGTCGCCGCAGAGCACTTGCTCGTTGAGCTTTGTGTAGCTGGGGCGCTGACCGGCCATGGCTTCTTCGATGGCACGGGGCAGCTTGTCGTACTCGCCCACGCCAAGGAACAGGTCGATCTCCGGCATTTCCTCCCGGAGGGTCTCCTCGTAGCGCTGCACAAGGCAGCCGGTGGCCACCAGCAGTTTGCACGAGCCGGTTTCTTTATACTCTGCCAGCGCCAGCAGGGTATCGATGCTCTCCTGCTTGGCCGGGTCGATAAAACCGCAGGTATTCACGATCAAGATCTCTGCCTTGCGCTCATCAGCGGTGAGGGTATGCCCTGCATCCCGCAAAATGGCCAGCATCAGTTCGCTGTCTACCCGGTTTTTGCTGCACCCAAGGGAGATAAGTCCTACCTTTGCCAATGCTCTGCCTCCAAAACAAAGGAATGCGGAAGCTCAGCAAATGCGCTGTGCCTCCGCATAACATTTTACCATACTTTATGACGAAAAGAAAGGGGAACACCCCACTGACTGCCATTGTGCAAGAAGGTTTTTTGCACCTGAAGAAGGTGCATTTAGATGGGCTGTGCTCAGGCGTTTTGCTCTGCCAATTCCCTTAGCACAACATCCAGTTTTTCTTGCCACGCAAGGAAATCCATATGCCCTGCATAGTGGCTTTCCAGCTCGTCGTGGAGGGCTTTTGCGCAGCTTAGCTGCTCTAGTGCCCGCTGCAGCATCAGCTGAAAAGCGTTGCGGTCGTAGCTTTGTTCTTGCTCTGAACTTTTTTTCGCACCGGATAATTGCTGCCATGCGACCGCATCCGGGTGGGTCTCCGGCAAGCAGGTGCGAAAGAGCAGCCGCTGCTGGGGCAGCAATACCCCATCCAGTTCCTCCGGCCAAAGGGGATTGAGCAAATGCACCACCGGCAGGCCCCGCCAGCAAGCCGTCCAGCTGATCTCCTGCCATAGAGGCGTAAGACAAGCGCCCTCAGCGCATTCGACCCAGTGCACGGTCAAACCCTCTGTCGGCAGCACATCCACCTGCCCCTTGGGCGTAAAGGCAGCGGCAAACAAGCGCCTGCAACTGCCATGCCCGCCTCGTCTGGGCAGTTGAGCCGTCCATTCCTGCGCTAAGGCATGCATGGCTTCCTGCTTTCCTTCTTGGGGGGCGCAGAGCCTGCCCAGCTGCCCAGCGGCTGACAGAAAACCATAACACCGCCGAAAGCGCAGGGAGATCTCTTCCTGCAAAGCTACGATCTGCTTGGCTTTGGGGCGCATGGCCGATTCATCCAAACAATCACCCAGCGATACCAAGGTATCCTTTGCGCCGGGGGTGACCGGGTCGTAGATATGCGGTGCAGTACCATCCACCATGGCCCAGCCCAGATCGGGCAATGCGATGCCATCCAGACTATCCGGATCGGAGGAGCAGTGGTAATACTCCACCCGATGCCCCGCTTCTGCGGCAGCGCGAGCCACCCGGCCCATCATGGTGCTCTTGCCAACGCCCGGGCCGCCCTTTACATAAAACATCCGTTTTCTCTCCTTGGCGGGCAGCACATCCTCAAAACAGGAATAAAACCCCTGTGCGGTGTTGCCCCCAGCAAACAAATGCAGATCGCTCATCCCATATCCTCCTTGCGGTGTAATCGTCTCACCGTAAAGCATATGCGAAGGAGGGCAGCGCTATGACCGCAAAGGCGCAACGTTGCACAGGTGCAAAAAACCCGCACACGGTAGGGTGTACCGTATGCGGGCAAATAGTTTCACTAAAGGGTTTTACTCTACCAGCGTGCCCCAGCGCTTCTTGGCTTCGGTGTACGCCCTGTCGATCGCTGCCTGATGCTCGCTGTTGATGGCATTGCCGCCGTGGGTCTTACTGCCCACAAAGTGGATACACAGCATGCCGTAGTAGTTGTTCTTCTGCTCAAACTTCAGCTTAGTGAAGGAGGATTCCCTCGGGTTACCGGAGGAGTCGGTATCCATCCAACCGTGCGGGTAGCCGTAGATACTAACGCAGTAGACGGTACCATTCACGTTGAGCCAAGCTGCGCGGCGATCCCAAGCGGAGCCAATGTTGGTGCCGCCCATGTTGCCGTTGAAGTCGGGCCAGCAGTAGTTGGCGTTATCGTTCTTCAAGTCGCCCTTGATCTTGGAGAGCTGAGAAGAGGTGGGAGACTGGCTCTGGTACTTCGCACCGGCGATCTCACACATGATCTTGGTATCGTTGGTGCTCAGGGGCACACAGTCGGCGTGGTTGCCGCCAGCCCAGCGGTATACGGTAAACACCTTGCCGGTCTCCACGTCCATCACCTGTGCGGTGGTGCTCTTGGGGAAGAGCAGCTGCTCGTCTACCGTTTTCCAAGTGGGTTTCTGTACCTTGTATACAGTGCCAAACTCAGGCTCCACGGCGGGGTTGCCGCTGCCGCCGGATGCACCGGGGTTGTAGGTGGTGGAGCCGTTGGATACCAGCTTGGCTTGTGCTGCCATCAGCGGCCAAGTCTGGGGACCCATCACGCCGTCCACTTCCACGTTCTTTTGCTTGCGCTGGAAGTTGCGCACAGCTGCTTCGCTGCCGCTGCCGTAGGAGCCGTCCAGCTCGCCGGTGTAGTAGCCCAGCACATACAGAGCTACCTGCATGGCGTAAACGGATACATCGCCAACGAGGGTATCATCATCTTCGAAGCGGCCGGTGAAGTTGCTGTTCCACAGGCTGAGCACATGGGCAGCCATGGCGGTATCATCCAAAACACCGGAGGAAACGCTGGAATACACTGCGTAGTAGGGCTTGCCGTCGTAATACAGCCTGCAGAACTCGGTGCCGCCAGAAGTGGTGGTGTTGGCTTCGGCAAACATAAGCACCGTTCCGGCGGGTGCAGAGATCGCGCCGGCGTTGGATTCCATCGCCGGACGCAGCTCGGTGGCTGCGGGCAGGCGAACAAACTTCTTGTTGGTGGAGGGGCCGGTGCCGCCAATGCTGCTGCCGGTGGTGGTGGCATTGGCGCAGTCGCCGCGCACATAACCGATCAGACCGTTGGCCAGCTTTACTTTATACCAAGTATAGCTGCCGCTGGTAACGGGCGAATCCAGCATATCCACAACGCTGCCTTTGGCCAGCATGGTGCCGCTGCGCTTGCCGCCGGGGGTAAGGCGCACGACTGTGCCGGCCTTGGTGATATTCACCTTACCGGTAACGATGTTGCTGCCGGAAGGCACACCGCCGCCGCCTGCATTCAGGTTGGTGTAGGTGCCCATGATCCAGCCGGTCTCGCCGCCGTAGGTGATCTTGTACCAAGTAACGCTGCCGACGGTCTTGGAGTCGGTAAAGCTAAGGGAGATGCCCTTAGGCACAACGCCCAGACGGGTGGCAGACTTGCTGGCGCTTTTACGGATATTGACGGAATCGATGGTCTTGAGGTTGCCAAGCACCGCTGCCGTGCCGCCGGTGCTGCCGCCGCCTGCCACTGTGCCGCCGGTGGTGGTGACCGACTTGACGTAGGTGCCCATGATCCAACCAGTCAGGTCGTTATAAACGACCTTGTACCACGTTACATTGCCGCTGACGGAAGTATCGTAGAACGTAAGATTGCTGTTGATGGGGACGATAGCCAGACGTTCGGATTCCTTGCTGGCCTTAGCGCGCAGGTTGACGGAGGCACTGGTCTTAAGGGTGCCGGTGGAGCCGCCTGCGGTGCCGGTGCTGGGAGTAAGGGTGGTGCCGGTGAGCATGGAATACAGGGCTGCCTGCGTAATGGGGCCTGCATCGCCATCGCGGGAAAGACCCGCCGCACGCTGAAACTTGTAAACAGCATCGTCAGTCTTCTGGCCGTAGTCGCCATCCAGCACGCCGGAATAGTAGCCCAGCTTGGTAAGCGCCAACTGCAAAGCATATACGCGAACATCGCCCACCAAGTTAAGGGTCTGTTTGAGGGTGGTATGGGAGGTGGCCTTCCAGATGGTGTTTTCGATATAGGTGTTCAGATCGGCTTCGCTGAGCAGGGTAACATCGCTGCAGCGCACCTGATACTGCACATTGTTGTAGAAAACGCCGTAGTAGTTGGTGGTAACGCCGCCTTCGCTGGCGGTATAGTAGTTATCGGTAACCAGCTGGCATACGGTACCGGCGGCTACGGTGATCTGCGTGCCCGTGCCAAAGGTACTGCCGGTAAAAAAGACTGCGCCGGAAGCCGGAACCTGAATAAAATATTTCTGGTTAGAACGGGTAAGGTTCGCAGGCGAATTGCCCACGCTCTCCGCGCTAAGCGCAACGGGAACAAGCCCTGTGCAAAGGCACAGCGCCAGCACCAGCGCCACCGCCCTGCGCAGCAGGCCGGATGCCGCATTCCGATGATTTCTTACATCCATACCGCAGACCTCCGAAAATTTATCCGAAATATGCTTAGGGGCAGTATACTCCTTACGCATTCTACCCATAATCACATGGTTATGATATTACAACTTTGTTACGTTGTCAATACTTTTTTGACCATTTTTTCGGCGCATGGCATTGTAATTTTTCCCGATTTTTCAATGTTTCCACAGCTTGTATGCAGCATGCCAGCCCCACACAAGCTGTAGTGCATTTGTAACAAACTGTTCTTTTTTCGTCCGGCCGCATTACAGGGCAGCAATGGCGCTGAGCAGTGCCGCTACATCCTCATCCCGGGTGCAGACGGAGGTGACCAGACGCACTGCGGCGTGAGCGTCATCCACCTTGCCCCAGTAGGTGATAACGAACTGTTCCTTCAAGGCTGCGACGGCTTCGTTGGGCAGCACGAAAAAGATCTGGTTGGCGACGGTATCGCAAAACAGGGGGTAGCCCTTATCCATAAAAGCCTGCTTGATGGTCTGCGCCTGCTGGTTCGCTTTGCGGGAAGCCTCCACGTACAGACCGTCTTTCAGCATAGCCTCAAACTGTACGCCCAGCAGACGCCCCTTGGCCAGCATTGCGCCCCGCTGCTTCATATGGTAGCGGAAGCAATCCCGGTAGGCCTGACCGGTGATGACGATGGCCTCGCCGAACAGCAGACCCACCTTGGTGCCGCCGATGGTAAAGGCATCGCATACCTTGGCAAGGAAGGGCAGATCGACTGTAGGATCCGCTGCGAGACCGTAGCCCAAACGAGCACCGTCCACGAACAGGGTAAGCCCCAGCTCGTGGCAGGTCTCAGACAGATCGGTCAGTTCCTGCTTGGTGTACAGGGTACCGATCTCCGTGGGATGGCTGATGTAGACCATAGCCGGACGCACGATATGCTCGTGGGAATCGTCGCCGCGCTGCAAAAGCACCGCTTCCCGCACCTGCGCAGCGCTGATCTTACCATCGGTAGCGGGCAAGGGCAGCACTTTGTGACCGGTGGCTTCCACAGCGCCGGTCTCGTGTACGTTGATATGGCCGCTTTCTGCGCAGAGCACGCCCTCAAAGGAGCGCAGCCCCGCCTCGATGACCAGCAGATTGGCCTGCGTGCCGCCCACCACAAAATGCACGGCGGCATCGGGACACTGGCACAGATCCCGAACCATCTGGCGGGCGGTCTCGCAGCGCTCATCTTCGCTATAGCCGCAATGCTGCTCCAGATTGGTCTCCACAAGGGCCTTCAATACAGCGGGATGCGCCCCGCAGGCATAGTCGCATTCAAAATGGATCATGGTTTTGGTAACCTCTCTTTAGCAATGTTTTGCAGAATAGTCTAAACCATTCCCCTTGCTACGCAAGGGTTCCGAAACCACCG
>JAZSRK010000063.1:0-3711 GCA_045538465.1 Candidatus Limiplasma sp.
CGGTGCCCGCCCGCAGCAAAGCGAGGACGGGCACTCAAGCAAGCGGCTCGGTGGGGGCAGGGGGTCCCCCACCATAAGAGCCGCGGAACTATTGTCCACATCCTAGGGCGAACGGCGCGCCCCGCGCTAGCGGGTCGCACCGGACGCCCAACCCGGAGGAAATGATCCATGCCTACCCACCCCATCCGTACCATCCACACGCAGCAGATCAGCGATCTGGTGCGAGAACTATGCATGAAGGCCTGCACCTGCCTGCCTGAGGGCGTGGAGGCTCTGCTTCATGCTGCCAAAACAGAAGAAAGCTTTGCTCCTGCCAAGGAGACCTTAGCCCTCATCTGCCGCAATGCCGAGATCGCCGCCAGCAGTGGTGTGCCCATCTGTCAGGATACGGGCATGGCGGTGGTGTACGCCGAAGTAGGGCAGGATGTGCACATCGTTGGCGGGCTCTTGAACGATGCAGTCAACGAAGGCGTGGCCCGCGGCTATACCGATGGGTACCTGCGCAAATCTATCGTGGGCGATCCCATCCGCCGGGGCAACACAGGTGATAATACCCCCGCTGTGCTGCATGTGCGGCTGGTGGAGGGCGACCGGTTGAAGCTGGTGGTATCCCCCAAGGGTTTTGGCAGCGAAAACATGAGCCGCATTGCCATGCTTACCCCGGCGCAAGGGTTGGAGGGCGTGAAGCGCTTTGTGGTGGAGACCGCCAAAATAGCGGGCGCAAACCCCTGCCCGCCCATGATGCTGGGCGTGGGCGTGGGCGGCACGTTTGAAAAAGTAGCAGCCTTGGCCAAGGAAGCGCTGGTGGAAATGCGTCAAGGGGCACATCCCGACCCGTACTACGATGCATTGGAAAAGGAATTGCTGGATGAGATCAACGCATTGGGCATCGGGCCGCAGGGCTTTGGCGGCAAGACCACGGCCCTCAGCGTGCGCATCAAAGCATACCCCACTCATATCGCCGGTTTGCCGGTGGCGGTAAATGTGGGCTGCCATGTGACCCGCCATGCCGAAGGCGTGCTTTAAGGCAGAGGAGCCATGGGCAGCAAGGCTGTGTGGTATAAGCGGCATCAGCCCGCCACACCACATACGATGAGGCTTGCTGCCGCATATTGCAATCCGTGTAGATAGCGGATATAATGTTTATGTATGCCTAACCAAAGAATGGGTGTATACCAATTCTAACAAAACAAGGAATAGAACAGTATGAAGAAACATAACCATTGGATGATGCGGTTGTTTACGCTGCTGCTGGCTGCGCTGCTGGCGTGTTCGCCGGTGCTGGCAGTGGCAGAAGCCCAGGAGGAGGATCTTATCTCCTATGTGGGCAAGGCTACTGTGGCGCTGAAGGTGCGCGCTGAGCCGGATCGCAATGCCCGCGGCGTTGATAGCATCGAGAAGAACGCCACGGTGTATGTGCTGGAGTTGGTAGGCGACGAATGGGCCAAGATCCAGACCGAGCGCACCGAGGGCTATGTGCTGGTGCAGTATATCACCAACATGCGCGAGGTGGATGGCGTAGACCCTGACGATCTGTTGGAGCAGGTAGCAACGGTGAACGGCACCGATCCCTTTGTGGCCGATGTGGATGAATTCCACGAGGGCTACAAAGCGCAGATGCTGCATGGCGACTACATTTACGAGCAGCCCAGCACCGAGTCCACCAAGGCGGCTCATGTGCCTGCCGCCACCAAGCTGATCATCAGCACGGTAAGCGGCGACTGGTGTCTGGTGCGCTATAAGAATGTGGAAGGCTACATGCTGTGCTCCTCCCTGTACATGTGGGATCGTATCGACCCCTACGCAGGCGAGATCCCCGGTCTGACGGTGATGCCCAAGATCGCCTTCCTCAACCGCACCGCTGAGGTGTACAGCATGGAGGATAACTCCCTTTTGAAGGAGTACCACATGGTGCCCGGTACCTGCGTGGCCGTGTATGAGAAGGATGCCTTGGGCCGCTACCGCACGCCCTACCACCGCACCATGGGCTATATCAACGAGGATGCCGTAGCCTACGAGATGGATGTTGTGCCGTGGGAAACAGCGCAGCCCAACGACCTGATCGCCGCCATGACCACCTACTATGCAGTAGGTGTCAGCACGCTGCAGTATCAGGGTCGTAACTGGAATATTTATCTGGCCGCCGCCATGATCAGCGGCACGGTGCTGCAGCCCAACCAGGAGTTCAACATGAACGCCACCATCGGCCCCTACCGCAAATCCACCGGTTACCACGAGGCTCCCATCATGAGTCAGGATGCCCTCACCGGTTTCGGCGGCGGTACCTGTCAGGTAAACACCACTTTCTATATGACCAATATTCAGGTGCCCATTTTGATCACCCACCGCAAGGTGCACGCTGATGTGGGTATGGAGTATGTGCCCCGCGGCTTTGATGCGGCTGTTGGCGGCGGCGATATCAACCTGACGCTGATCAATACCCTGCCCTATGCCATCCGGTATCAGTTCTTTATCTCCGATGGCGTAATGACCTGCTGCATTTTCCGTGCATAAGCAAACAAGCAAATAAGCAAGCGAAACCCCGTTCAGCACGAACGGGGTTTCGTCAGACTGTCGAGAAACCCCGAGTGGAGTCGGAGGGTCGCAACCCTCCGACTATGATCCGAAACCAGCAACATGTATTGCGGCCCAAATCTGATTACATCGGCTTTGGGCTTCGGCGCTGCGGAGCCTTTCAGGCTGTCCTCACGCCTCGGTTCGTTTTACTCACCCTTCCGTTGGTTTCGGAACCCTTGCGTAGCAAGGGATTCCTGAAATGAGCATCCGGCACAATCACTGGATGCTCATTTTTCCTCATAGTACGCCCGCCATGGGCAACAACTTGGTGGTGAAAGTCCACTACACGCTTGGTAGCAGGAAGTGTTAGCCGAACGGCAAGGGTATCCATCGGGAGGTGGAATCTGAAGGAAGCCGCAGGCAAAGTTCCGAGCTGACGAACAGAAACCGCATATAAGGCGGTGCAGAGCGGACGAGGCTGCTATACAAGTCGAAGTCCAATACTACACAGGACTCTGTCAGCGTAAATGCTGCGGCTACCCGGCAAAAAACCTGTGCAAATATTGTAAAAATATGTTATAGTATGGATACAAGGATTTGTTCGGTAAAAAGGTGAGGGCATACGTACGCTCGCCCTGCATAAACCGACAACAAAGGAGGATCCTCCATGAAAAACACCAGCATTGCAAAACGGATCGTAGCATTGCTGCTACTGGCAGCAATGCTGCTGAGCCTGACCAGCTGCGCCATCAGTAAATACGAAAAAGCAGCACAGCTGATCGTACAGGGCAGGTACGAAGAGGCTGCCCAGATTTATACAGAGTTGGGCACCCATGAGGATTCTGCCATGCTGGCGCAGTATGCCACGGCAGCCGATGCAGGCGAGAAGGGCAATTTCGAAGCCTGTTTGACCATCTTTGGCAGCTTGGGCGATTATCAGGATAGTCCCCGGCGATTGCAATATTATACTGCTCGCCAGTATGAAGCACAGGCTGCTGCCAATGGTGCAGCTAATGCATACGAAGCTTACGAAAACTATATCAAAGCAGCAGAGATCTACCATTCTTTGCCTCTGTATCTGGATGCCGATGCCCGGGATGCGGCATGCATTCAGGCAGCATACGATATGCCAGCAACGCTGGCAGCAGAGGGAGACTATGGCACTGCTGCTGAAATAATGGGTGATTTTGCTGA
>JAZSRK010000107.1:0-14634 GCA_045538465.1 Candidatus Limiplasma sp.
GAAGGGCTCACCATCCGGGGCACAGCGTTCCGGCCGGCGGGCGAGCGGCTGCCAGCAGGAGCTTCGCTGCCGCACCCAGGGCAGAAACCAGCCTGAGGAGCTTCCTGCTTCTGACGGCAGTTGGGGCAGAACTTACTGCCAGCGGGAACCACGCTGACGCACCCGGCGCAAGCCTCGTCCAAAAAGCCGCCGCAGGCGTGTTTTTGGACGAAACGAGGATCAATACATGCCGCCCATGCCGGGGTTAGCGGGAGCAGCGGGTTCGGGAGCGGGAATGTCGGCCACCAGAGATTCGGTGGTCAGCACCAGAGCGGACACGCTGGCGGCGTTCTGCAGAGCAGAACGGGTCACCTTGGTGGGGTCGATGATGCCGCGCTCGATCATATCCACATACTCGCCCTTGAGAGCGTCGTAGCCGTAGCCGTTCTGGTCCTTGGTCTTTACGTTCTCTACGATGACGCTGCCATCGATGCCAGCATTCTTGCTGATCTGACGCAGGGGCTCTTCCAGAGCGCGCAGAATGATGGCCACACCGGTCTTGGCATCGCCGGTGTACTCATCCAGCAGAGCCTTCACAGAGGGGATCACGTTCATCAGAGCGATGCCGCCGCCGGGGACGATGCCTTCTTCCACAGCAGCACGGGTAGCAGCCAGAGCATCTTCGATGCGCAGCTTGCGCTCCTTCATTTCCACTTCGGTAGCAGCGCCGACCTGCACTACAGCCACGCCACCGGCCAGCTTGGCCAGACGCTCCTGCAGCTTTTCACGATCGTAATCACTGGTGGTTTCTTCGATCTGGGCACGGATGCTGGCAACGCGAGCAGCGATCTCATCAGCAGCACCGGCACCTTCCACGATGGTGGTGTTTTCCTTGTCCACCTTGACCTGACGGGCGCTGCCCAGCATATCCACGGTGGTCTCCTTCAGCTCCAGGCCCAGCTCTTCGCTGATGACCTGACCGCCGGTGAGGATGGCGATGTCGCGGAGCATTTCCTTGCGGCGATCGCCAAAGCCGGGAGCCTTGACAGCAACGCAGGTGAAGGTGCCACGCAGCTTGTTGACGACCAAGGTAGCCAGAGCTTCGCCCTCGATATCCTCAGCGATGATGAGCAGCTTGCGGCCGGACTGCACCACCTGCTCCAAAACAGGCAGGATCTCCTGAATGTTGGTGATCTTCTTATCGGTGATCAGGATGAAGGGATTATCCAGAACGGCCTCCATCTTGTCGGTATCGGTAACCATGTAGGCGCTGGCATAGCCGCGGTCGAACTGCATGCCTTCCACGGTGGTCAGCTCAGTCTTCATGGTCTTGCTTTCTTCAACGGTGATAACGCCGTCGTTGCCCACGGTCTCCATAGCTTCGGAAATCAGCTGACCGATCTCTTCATCACCGGCAGAAATGCTGGCGACCTGAGCGATGGACTGCTTGCCGCTGATGGGCTGGCTCAGCTTCTGCAGGCCTTCCACAGCAGCAGCCACGCCAGCCTCGATGCCCCGCTTGAGCACCATGGGGTTGGCACCGGCAGCCAGATTGCGCAGACCCTCACGGATGATGGCCTGAGCCAGCAGGGTGGCGGTGGTGGTGCCGTCGCCGGCAACATCGTTGGTCTTGGTGGAAACTTCCTTTACCAGCTGAGCGCCCATGTTCTCAAAGGGATCTTCCAGCTCGATCTCCTTGGCGATGGTCACGCCGTCGTTGGTGATGAGAGGGGCGCCGAACTTCTTATCCAGCACCACGTTGCGGCCCTTGGGGCCAAGGGTGATCTTGACGGTATCGGCCAGAGCGTTAACGCCCTTTTCCAACGCGCGGCGAGCATCCTCGCCGTACTTGATCTGCTTTGCCATAATGCTTTTCTCCTCCTACAAACTACGTTTCCGTTATGGGGCGGCTTATTCTACGGTAGCCAGAATGTCGTTCTGACGAACGATGATCAGTTCCTGACCGTCGATCTTCACTTCGGTGCCAGCGTACTTGGAGTAGATCACCTTGTCGCCGACTTTCACATTCATGGTAACTTCCTTGCCATCCACCAGTCCGCCGGGGCCAACAGCCAGCACTTCGGCCATCTGGGGCTTTTCCTTGGCGGCGCCGGTAAGCAAAATGCCGCTCTTAGTGGTTTCTTCCATCTCCACGTTCTTGATGACCACGCGGTCGCCCAAAGGCTTGACGTTCATTCTCAATATCCTCCTTGATATGATATGCGTTTTCCAGATTTGTTAGCACTCGAATTGGGCGAGTGCTAACAACCTTTGTTAGTTTACGTTATTTCCGCTATAGGTGCAAGCGGAAATCCAGCCAAAATTCTGTAAATTTTCCATTAACGCACGATATAAACCGTAATACAGTACAGTTTTCTTTGTTTATTATTTCTTTGCTCTCGATTTCTTCTATTTTCTCTTGTTTTTATTTTCCATTCGTATCATACTGGCGCATTGCTGCTGCCTATGGTACAATGCAAGCCGAAAGGATGGGAAACGCAATGCATCTAACGCCCTCTGCCCTGCTGCTGCGCTGGTACGATTCTGTCAAGAGAGATCTGCCTTGGCGAAGCACCAACGACCCTTACCGCATCTGGCTAAGCGAGATCATGCTCCAGCAGACCCGGGTGGAGACGGTCAAGGGCTATTACGCCCGCTTTTTGGAGCGCTGCCCCACGGTGGAAGCATTGGCCTGTGCACCAGAAGAAACCGTTTTGAAGCTCTGGGAGGGGTTGGGGTATTACAGCCGGGCACGCAACCTGCAAAAGGCTGCCAAAACCATCATGGACAGCCATGGCGGCGTTTTCCCTTCGGACTATGACAGCATCCTGAAGCTTTCCGGCATCGGTCCCTATACGGCCGGGGCTATCGCCAGCATTGCCTTTGGTCAAGCCGTGCCTGCCGTGGACGGCAATGTATACCGGGTGGCTTCCCGCTTTTTTGGCATCCGGGAGGATGTGGGCATCCCCAGTGTGCAGCGGCAGATCCGTAGCCTTGTGGCAGACAGCATCCCCAAGGATCGCCCCGGCGACTACAACCAAGCCCTGATGGAGCTCGGTGCGACCCTGTGCAGCCCCCAGCATCCTCAATGCGAACAATGCCCTTGGGCAAACCTCTGCGATGCCTGCCGGGAAGGGGATCAGGACAGCTTACCGGTGCATGAAAAAAAGCAAGCGCCCAAAGGGGTGGAAGTTGCCGTCTGTCTGCTGACCTACCAAGGCCGGGTGCTGGTGCTGCCCCGGAAGGAGCGCATGCTGAAAGGCCTGTATGTGTTCTGGCTGACCGAAGAGGAGACCGAGCTCAGCCGGGTACAGGCGCTGCTTGAGGAAGAAGGCCTTTCCTGTACCTTTGCAGGGTATTTAGGCGAAGCAAAACACGTGTTTACCCATCGGGTTTGGCAGATGCAGCTATTGCATTTCACCCTCGATGCTGCCCCCGATGCCTCTTGGCTTAGGAAGCATCAAGCACTGCTGGTAACAGCAGAGGAATTGGCACAATTGCCCTTGCCCACGGCAATAAAGGCCGCCCGCAGCAAGGCCATGGAGCTGCTAACGAACTAGGCTTCATTTTCAGGAAGCAAGTAAATGATATAGAACCAGCCGCATCCTCCCTTTTGGGTGAAGATGCGGCTGGCTTTTGCTTCTCACAATAATGGAATTTATGCTTCCATGCCATACAACAGCCCCGTGGAGCCAGTGGCAATGAAGAAGCGTCCAAAAACACGTTTGTCGCCGTCAATGGAATGAATTTGACCAAACATCTGCTGCTGCGTATTCAGCTTTTGACAGGTGGCACACTCGTCAAAACTGCGGTAGAAGCCGTATTCGCCATTCACATAGCCGTTGAAATAGATAGCTTTGGGTTCTGCGGCATAGTTGCCGCCGGGGCGACCCAAACCCAGCCCCATGCAGAAGACGCTGTCTCCGGCTGCGGTCAGGCGGCGGCCGGTAAGGGTATCGCTGGCCGCCTCATAGTGGAGCTTCCACAAGCCGCCTTCGCCAGTGGCCACATACACATCTCCCGGTTGCCCGGCAGCGGCACGGATCTCCGTGCGATCAGCGCAGTCCACCAGCCCGAAATTGACTTGGGGAAAACCTTCCGGAGCCATGCGCTGCCGGAAGGTATCGCCCCCATCGGTGGACACATACAGCTGCCCAGCTTCGCCAAAGCCATAGAACACATGGGGCAGGTTGCGGTCAGCGATGGGTTTCATCAAGCCTTCGGCAGGGTTGCCATCCAAGTCCAGCACCCGGCTCAGATGGAAGCTCTCTCCCCCATCATGGCTGATGAGTACATGGCGGGCATGCAGCAAAATACGCTCGGAGGGCGTCCATACATAGGTGCCGCCATCCGCCCCTACGGCCACCCAGCCTGCGTTGGTATTCACGCCGGAAATCTTGGTCAGCAGCGCATCCACTTCCTCATTCAAGCCCATGGGCATAGGGAGTCTCGTCCATGTGCGTGCTCCATCCCTGCTGACGATCAGGCCGCCCTTGGTGCGCCCTGTCCAGTTGCCGCGTGCGGTGACCACGATATGATCCGGGTCGCTATCCGGCCAAGCGCAGCTGAGGCAGGTGATGTAGCGGTTACCCTGCCCATCATTGAAGGAATTTTCGCAGTGCTTGTCCGCATCTGTAAGGGCAAAGCCGCCCAGATCGCCGATCATATCCAGCACCTGCACCCGCCCGGAAGCTGGCGCATGCACATTGATGTGCACCGTTTCCTCCATACCATCGCACCAATCTTGCCATACAGGAGACTCATCCAGCAAGTTCTGGGTACGGAAGGTTCCCGTGCCCGTGTTGAACCATGCAGTGCCGGGGCGATGAGGATCCAGCTTTACATCCGTCAGCCAGTGGATCAGGTTTTGACCGCCATTGTAGCAAGGCTTCATATAGGACAGGCGGAAATCCATCACACCGGTATCAAGCCCATGGAGCACTTTTTTCCAATTGTGTCCCTGATCGTGGGACAGGTACACCACATCCCCGTCCTGCTGGCGATGAATGGTAGCGGTGATCAGCAGCCCACCCGTTGCGTTCACAGCGGAATAACCCCAGCGGCCTTTCTCCGGGGTGATGTCCTCCGGCTGCCCCAAGCCATCCGGCAAGAGTGCATAGCGGGCAATGCGCCCGCAGCCGCAATCCCCGCTATCGCAGGTATAGCCCCGCTCCACATTCTGGCTGTACGGGCCGTTAGCGGAGAAGCTTACATATAGATAATTTTCGTCAAAGGAACAGCGCTGCGCCACCAGACCGTGCAATTTGCTGCCTTCCACGGTTTCATAGGCAGGCTGGGGCACAGGTGCGAAGGTTTGGCCGCCATCGTAGGAGGCATACAGGCTGTTGCCCCGATGATCGTCCTTGCGCTGGGCAATGCCCTCGGTGCCCACCAGCAGCAGCCGATCCCGCCGTGCCACCAAGGTGCAGGCGGTTTCCGGCATAGCGGTCACCTGCGCCCAAGTGCGCCCCTCATCCCGGCTGACCCACAGGCCATCCTTCTGGCTTGCCAGCCAAAGGGTGCGGGAGTCTTGTGGATCCACGATCAGCCGCTCGCCAGCGCCACGGCCATGCAGGTTGCCATGGGCATACACTGGCAACTCATACCGCTGAAAGGTTTTGCCACGATCGTGGGAGACTGTCAAAAGCCCATTGCTGTCCGGGTTCCAAAGCCCGCTGACGATATACAGCCGGGCGGGCTCCCGAGGATCCAGTGCAAGGGAGATGGGACAGGTTTCCCGCAGATCCTCATGGGATACATGGTCGATCAGGCTGATCCACTGCTGCTGATCGTAATCAAAGCGATACACACCGCCAATATCCGTGCGGCAGTACATCACCTTGGGATCGGTGGGGTGAAACTGAAAACCAGTCACATACCCGCCGCCGCCAATGGGCAGGTGACGATAGGAATAGGGAATGGAAAGCACACTGATCACATGCCTTTCTGTTTTCCAAATTGTTGAGGGGATTATAGCATATCCTTCGGCTGCGGTACAGGGAACAAAGGTGCCTGTTTGCAACCATATTGCACATATGAGCAAAGCTCCCTTTTCCTTCGCTGCTATGCAGCATGAAAAAGGGAGCTTTGCTGTTTGTTATCATGATGGTTTTGGTACCATCAGCGCTTCATTGCCTGACAGAGCCATTCTTCACCAAAAAAGGAATCCATGCGCAAGGGCTTGTCCATATCCCGCTGAAAACCATTGGCCTCATAGCAAGAAATAGCTGCCGGGTTGTTCTGGTACACCGACAGGTGCATGCTGGTGGCCTTCATGGTTTTGCGGGCATAATGGACGGCACAGGCTATCATGCGCTTACCCAGCCCCTGCCCGCGCAAAGCAGGATCCAGCAGTACATAGCCGAACCGGAAGCCATCTTCCTTGTTCTTTTGTGGAAACAGGTTGATAAACCCGGCGGGCTGCCCCTGCCAATGCCACAGCAACACTCGATTGCCGGTGTAGGCAAACACCTTCTCGTTCAGCATCCCCGCTGCAAGGGGCCACTGCCCCACCGTACCGGCAGACCACCGGAGATAGGTCGTCTCATCAGGGATCCAGCTTAACACAAGGGATTCCTGCGCAGGCTCATAGGGACGCATTTTTCCGAAGAGTTCCTCCCGGGCGGTGCGTGTCAGGCTATCCAATGCCTGATCGTAGCTATGGAACAGCATTTGCAAAAGCACATCGTCCGGGACGGTACCATCCATGGTGATGGTATTGTTGTATGGTTGCTGCACCGGCGGGCAATGCCAGCCCCTGCGCACTGTGCCCGGATACTGATCCCGCCAGTCCATGCCCTGATTGGGCTCGCATTTGAAGCTGACCCAGCCGGGCATGGGCATAAAATGCGCAAAGATACGACCATGGGGCCCCAACCGTATGCAGATGCTCTCCAGCCCAAAGGGGCTTTCGGTGCAAGCGGCAGGCAGGGTCTGGGCTTTCACCATCAATTCGGGAAGCGTCATGCGTTCTCTTCTTTCAGGGGCAGGCGAGCCACGCCGCTTTCTACAGCCGCCTTGGCAACAGCTTTGGCAACGGTTTCGCCCACACGGGGGTCGAAAGCCTTGGGAATGATGTATTCCGGGTTCAGCTCCTCAGCGGATACCAGCGAAGCGATGGCCAAAGAAGCCGCCATCTTCATTTCATCGTTGATATCCCGGGCGCGCACATCCAGCGCACCACGGAAAATGCCGGGGAAAGCCAGCACATTATTGATCTGATTAGGATAATCGCTGCGACCGGTACCCACCACCGCCGCACCAGCCGCCTTGGCTTCCTGCGGCATGATCTCCGGCACAGGGTTAGCCATAGCCAGCACAATGGGTTTTTCCGCCATGGTGGCGATCATTTCGGGCTTGAGCACGCCCGGCACGCTTACGCCGATAAACACATCTGCGCCCTGCATAGCCTCCGCCAGACCGCCTTTGACCTTGCGTTTGTTGGTAATGTGGCACATTTCCTCCTGAGCAGGGGTCATATGTTCGCGGCCTTCCACCACGATGCCGTGGCGGCCCAGCAAGATCAGCTCGCCTACGCCGAGGCGCATCAAATGCTTGGCAATGGCAATGCCCGCAGAGCCAGCACCGTTGATGACGCAGGTGACATCCTCCATCTTCTTGCCTACCAGCTTGAGCGCATTGATCAAAGCGGCTGCCGTTACCACAGCCGTGCCGTGCTGATCATCGTGGAAAACGGGAATGTCGCAGATCTCCTTCAATTTGCGCTCGATCTCAAAGCAGCGGGGGGCTGCGATATCCTCCAAATTGATGCCGCCGAAACTGCCGGAAAGCAGGTAGACCGTGCGCACGATCTCATCCACATCCTTGGAGCGGATGCACAGAGGGAAGGCATCCACACCGCCAAACTCCTTAAACAGTACGCATTTGCCCTCCATCACCGGCATACCGGCTTCTGGACCGATATCGCCAAGACCCAGCACAGCCGTGCCGTCGGTGACCACCGCCACCAGATTGTGGCGGCGGGTCAGCTCGTAGGACTTGTCCACATCCGCATGGATCGCCATGCAAGGCTCTGCCACGCCAGGGGTATATGCTAACGACAAAGCTTGGCTATCCTCCACCTTGGCCCGGGAGACCACTTCCAGCTTACCAGCCCATTCATAATGCTTCTGAAGGGATTGCTCGCGAATATCCATCGAAAAATCTGCTCCTTACATTTATAAACCTTTTTCCGGGTTATTTTAGCATTATTCCGGTTTCGGTGCAACCAGCAGACAGGATTTATACACTTGACAAAACCCCGATATCTGCTATCATCTTCCCCGAATACCGCAAAGGAGAAACTTTCCCATGAAGACCCTGCTTGCCAAAATGCGCAAAAACGCCGTGATCGACACCCTGTGCACCTTGGAGGGCAACGCTAAGCCCTGCTTGTATCTGGAACCCCTGTGGGGCATCCCTTACAACCTGTACGCACCCCTTGCTTCCGTCTATATGGCAGCCTTGGGTCTCACCCCCACCCAGATCGGTCTCATTTCCACCATTTTCTTGGTATCGCAAATGTTTTGGGCACTGCTTAGCGGCGTTTTGACCGACAAGCTGGGCCGCCGTACCTGCACCGGCATTTTCGACTGCATCAGCTGGACCATACCCGCATTTTTGTGGATGATGGCGCAAGATTTCCGCTGGTTTGCAGCGGCGGCGGTATTCAATGGCGCATGGCGTGTGACCGAAACCTCGTGGGATCTTTTGATGATCGAGGATGCACCGGAGAGCCGTCTGGTGCACATGTACACCCTTACCTCCATCGCCGGTCTGCTGGCAGGCTTTGTTTCCCCCATCGCTTTCTATTTTGTGCAAAAGTTTACCATCGTTCCCACGATGCGCTTTATCTACGGCTTTACCTGCATTATGATGACTTCCAAGTTCGTCATTCTCTATTTCTTAAGCAAGGAGACCTCCGTGGGCAAGCGGCGCATGGAAGAATGCAAGAATGTGAGTATTTTCAGCCGTCTGTGGGATAGCCGCCATGTCCTTGTGCGCATGCTGAAGTCCCCCCGCATTCTGCTAACGGTGGCCTTCGTTGCCTGCTATAGCGGTATTTTCAACATCAACAGCACTTTCTGGCCTCTGCTGATCACCGAAAAGCTCGGCATTGCCACAGAAAACCTGACCATCTTCTTCACCATCAAAAACCTGCTGATGCTGGTTTGCTATTTTACCATTGCACCTCGTCTGGATGTGCGGTTCTTCCGGCACCCGATGCTGCTGGGCCTATTGTTGATGATCGTCCAGCAAGTGCTGATGATCCTGATGCCGGTCGGTATGTACGGGCTGGTGATCGTAGCGGTCGTTCTGGAAGCGCTGGCACTTTCTATGCTGGACCCCATGCGCGGCTCTTTGCAGATGATCAACATCGACCGGGAAGACCGTGCCCGCATGCTGAGCTACTTCTATGCGCTTTGTATGCTGACCACCTCGCCCCTGAGCTACCTGGCCGGTTTGGCTGCAGAGGTCGACAGAGCCTACCCCTTCTATATGAATTTGGGACTGACAGCGCTGGCGATGATCCTCATTTGCGTGCTATGGAAGGTACGCCGCACCGATCTGGACGACAGCGCAGCGTAATGGCTGCTTATCCGGTTTCATCGTTTGGGGCAAGCGTTCCTCTTTCATCCCCCAGTTCATTCAACATTCTATGGCGTTGCTCTGCTACGTTAGCAGGGCAACGCCTGTTTTGGTGTTCTGCTGCCGCCGCGGGGAAAGCAACAGCCAATGTTACACTTTCGGTTACACCGTTGGCATTTCTGATCGCTGCGCACTCTTGACGCATAACCAAAAACTATGTACAATAGATCAATAAAGACCGTTTGGACCAGAAATTCAACCAATGAAACGCAATGGAGGCGAAGACGGTGAATACCATGAATACAGCATTCCTGAAGCAGCGAAAACGAACTGCTTTACTGCTTGTATTAACGATAATTTCTTCCTTGCTGCTGGGCACTTTGTGTGCTATGGCGGGTTTTCATCTGCCGCTGCCCAGCGGAGAAAACGTTATCTACGAAGGGGATCTGGTACTGGATACGAGCAACTGCGACCAAGGCTACATCATGGCGATGCATGCACCGCACGATAATGGGCTCAAGGTGCGCATCAGTTGCGGAAAAGCCTCTTTGTCCTACGATTTTTTCGCCAACGGCGAATATGAGGTATTCCCCCTTCAATTGGGCAACGGCAACTATAAGATCGAAGTATTCCAGCAGGTTTCCGGGCGCAAGTATAAACCCCTCATGGATACCACGCTGGAAGTGAACATTGCTGACGAAACACTGCCCTTTACCATACCCAACCAATACGTCAATTATAACGCCGACTCGGATGCAGTCATCAAATCCATCGAACTGTGCCACGGTCTCGAATCAGATTGGGAGAAGTACCAAGCCATTTACCGCTACATGGCCACCCACATGACCTACGACTTCGACAAAGCGCGCAAGGTAAGCACTGGCTACCTGCCCGTGGTGGATGATGTGCTTTACGAACAAAAGGGCATCTGCTTCGACTTAGCCGCCTTGATGGCCACCATGCTGCGCACGCAGGGCATTCCCACACAGCTGGTGATCGGCTACGCCGACAAGATCTATCACGCATGGAATCTGGTTTATCTGGACGGCACATGGTACCGCTGCGATATCACATCCGATATTATGTGTATGGATATAAGCCGCTATACCACAGAACGTTATTACTAAGCTATTATCAGATCATTGTTTGAGGAGGAATCCCCATGAGCCGTAAACTGCGTTTAAGCAACGAAGAATTGTCTGTTCTGTGCGAGCAGGTAGCGTTGGTGCTTCGCGCCGGTCTGCCTGTACACGACGGCGTGGAAGCCTTGTGCGAAAACTATAAGGGAACTCGTTTTGAAAAAGGGTTTGAGACCCTCAGCATTACCGTGATGGAGACCGGCAGCCTGACCACCGGTTTCAAAGAAGCAGGCTTGTTCCCTGATTACCTGATCGCCATGACCGACATCGGCGAAAAAACCGGCGAATTGGATAACGTAATGGAGGAACTTTCCCTGTACTACGAACGGGAAGCAGCCAACCGCCGCTCCATTAAGAGCGCTCTGTTTTACCCCCTGCTGCTCATCGTAATGATGGCGCTGATCATCGGTGTGCTGGTCACACAGGTTTTGCCCATTTTCGACAATGTATACGGCAGCTTTGCCACCGACTCCAGCGCTGGTTGGATGAAGGTAGCCGTCAACTTTGGCAAGATCACCCTGATCGTAGCGGGCGTTCTTCTCTTGCTGGTGCTGCTTTTGCTGCTGGTGATCAAATTAGATGGCAGCCAGAAGGTACTGCAGTGGCTGCAAAACACCATCAAGCCCCTGCGCCGTTTGGAACAGAAGCTTTCCGCATCCCGCTTTGCCTCCACCTTGGGCATGATGCTGCGCAGCGGTTTCCCGCTGGAAGAAAGCATGGAGCTGATCGAAAACCTGTTTACTAACAAGCGCCTGAAAAACCGTGTATCCCAATGCCGTGAAAAGATGGAAGAAGGCGTCTCTTTCCCCGATGCTGTGGCTGAGACCGGCATTTTTGAGCCGCTGCATTGCCGCATGATCTCCGTTGGTTTCCGGGCCGGCCAGACCGACCGGGTCATGAGCAAGCTGGCTGCCCTCTACGACGAGGAAGTAAACACCCAGATCGGCCACTTGGTATCCATCATCGAACCGTCTCTGGTCGCATTGATGTCCGTGATCATCGGCGCTATTCTGATGGCTGTTATGCTGCCGCTTTTGAGCATCATGAGCAGCATTGGCTAAGCGAGAAGCTTGGACCCATTTCAACCGGAAGGGAGGGAAGACCGTGAAAGTGGAAAAGAACAGCATGTGGAAGGGCATAGTGCTTACATTGCTCGTATTTGGGCTGATGCTTGGCGCTTTGCTCTACGGTGCATCCACCGTGAACAACGCCAGCGAAAGCGAACAGATGACAGCGCTGGAAAACGCTGTGCGCCGTGCAGCCATTCTTTGCTATGCTGTAGAAGGCCGCTACCCAGATGATGTTGAGGAGCTTCGCCAACACTACGGTCTATCCTACGACGAAAACAAATATATCGTGCAGTTGGACAGCTTTGCCTCCAATCTGCTGCCGGATATCCGGATCCTGACCATTGGAGGTGAGGCGGATGAGTAAACAGCAGAAAAGCAGCAACGCCGTTACCAACCACGCCATTGGCGGTCTGTTTATCTTTTGCCTGATCGCACTATTTGCTGTGCTGGCTGTTACCCTTACCTTGACCGGCATGCGGGCCTACCAGAGCGTTAACGAAGCTTCTGTAGGCAACAGCGAAGCCCAGATCGTGCTGAGCTATTTGCTGAATAAGACCCATGCCATGGATAGCACCGATGCGATCTCCATCCACGAGGAAAACGGCATCCAGTACCTATGCCTGAATGAAGTTTGGGGCGCAGACGTATACCAGACCCGCATTTATGCTGTGGATGGCGAAATGCGCGAGTATTACTGCGATGCAGGCGACCCCTTCAAGCCCGAACTGGGCGATCCGCTGTCCAATGTGCTCAAGCTGAGCTTTGCCATGGAAAGCCCCCGTCTTTTGACAGCCGTCGTTGTGCTGCCGGATGGTTCTGAGCAGAATTTGCATATTGCGCTGCGTTCTCAGGAGGTGCCCCAATGAAAAGATATCAGGGCAACATTCTGCTGATCGAGCTATTGATCGTCATTTTGTTCTTCTCCCTTTCACAGGTGGTTATGGTGCGGGTGTTTGCCTCCGCCCACGAAAAATCGCACGAAAGCGTACAGCTTCGCCATGCGCTGATGGCCTGCCAAGACATCGCCGAACAGCTCAGCGTATGCGAAGAACCGGATGCATTGCTGCTCACGTTAGACTTTAACGGCGAAGACGGCACCTATTTCCGTTGCGACGAAAACGGCTTTGACCTTTATGTTCATTCCGTACGGGAAGAGACCCCCGCCGGCACGCTGATCTCCTCTACCGTTACTGCCCGGCACGAGGAAAAAGAGATCCTTTCGCTGCCGGTATCCCTCTATGTACCAAAGGAGGGTGAAGTATGAAAAAGCAAGATACCCAGCAGCGAGTAGGCGTTGGTGTCTCTTCGGTGCTGATGATCCTGGTGGTGCTGGCCATGACGGCGCTTTCTTTGCTCGCCTTTGGCAGTGCCCGCTCCAACGAAAGCATGACACGCCGCAACGCTGATATCGGCTCCAGCTACTACGTAGCCGCCGATCTGGCGCAGCGCAAACTAGCCGATATCGATGCAGTGCTGCTGGCTGGCAAGCAGCAAGCAGCCGACCTTCTCTGGTACGAAGCCAACAGCCCCGAAGGAGTCACTTGGCAAGAAACGCTGGATGGCATTACCTTCTCCTTTGCCATTGAAACCCCGTACGAACAGGCGGTACTGGTGGAAGGGCTAGTAACGGAAGGCCCTGCCCGCTACCGCATTACCAGTCATCGCATCGTGGAAAACGCTACAGATTCCGAAGAAAATTTTCTTATCTTAATGGGTGATTGATGATGCAAGATTTTGAAACTTTGAAGACGATGCTCCGGGATACCCTGCTCAAGGGCGGCTCGGATATCTACATCATTCCTGGCTCGCCCATTACTACAAAGGTGAACGAAAAGTTCGTCCCCCTCACAGAGGGCAAGCAGGGTACGGTAGAGTGCACTGCCTTTATCAAGCAGATCTACGAAATGGCCGGCGGGCGTGATATCAACCGTCTGGCACAGGAAGGCGACGACGACTTTTCCTTCGGTCTGGCGCAGGTGGGGCGCTTCCGCTGCAATGCGTTTAAGCAAAGAGGCACCTTTGCCGCTGTTCTCCGTGCCGTGCCCTTCGACCTGCCCAACCCTGCCAATTTGGGCATTCCTCAAGTGGTCATGGATCTGGCGAGCCGCCGCCAAGGCATGGTGCTGGTCACCGGCCCTGCCGGTAGCGGCAAAAGCACCACCCTCAGCTGTGTGATCGACCGAATCAACAGCGAAGCCAATGCCCATATCATCACGCTGGAAGACCCCATTGAGTTTATCCATCCCCATAAGAAGAGCATCGTGACCCAGCGCGAGATCATGAACGATACCCAGAATTTCGCCCATGCCCTGCGCAGCGCCCTGCGCCAAGCTCCGGACGTGATTTTGCTGGGCGAAATGCGCGACTACGAAACCATCCAGACTGCGCTTACCGCAGCAGAGACCGGTCACTTGCTGCTTTCCACCCTGCACACGGTGGGCGCCAGCAAAACCATCGACCGTATCGTGGACTCCTTCCCCTCCAGCCAGCAGGCGCAGGTACGCATGCAGCTGTCGCTGGTGCTCAAGGCCGTGGTCAGCCAGCAGCTGATCCCCTCTACCGATGGCGGTCTGGTGGCTGCTTTCGAGGTAATGCTGGTGGATAACGCCATCTCCAACATGATCCGTGAAGGCAAGGTGCACCAGATGGACAACGTGATCTATGCCGGTGCGGCGCAGGGCATGTTCACCATGGATACTGATATTATGCGGCTCTACAAAGCCGGCAAAATCACCAAGGAAAATGCGCTCATGTATTCCATCAATCAGGAACTGATGGCCAAGAAGCTGGGGTAATGGGGAGGACGATTTGGGGCGCTGCCCCAAGCCCTGCCAAAGGGATTTCATCCCTTTGGAATC
>JAZSRK010000009.1:0-15719 GCA_045538465.1 Candidatus Limiplasma sp.
GAAAAAGTCGCCGCAGGCGAATTTTTCGACGACCTGAAAAGGTATGGAATGTTGCCAGATGAGCAACATTCCATACCTTTTCTTCTCTCCAAATTGTATTTTGAGACTGCCCCTTGTTTATAGATCTGCTTATAAACAAACGATCATTTTCACTATGTGCCGATCAGCCCAACAGACCGCCCAGCACATCGCCCAGAGCGCCCGTAATGGAATCGTCCTGATCCTTGAGCACCTTCATGGCGCGCTTCTTGTTATCGCTGGTGGCCTCGCGATAGGCCTCCACCAGCTTGCGCTCGGTGGCGGTCACCTGCATGGAGGTCTTCTTGGCGGTGGAAGTAGTTTTCTTGCCGGAAGTCTTGGAAGAAGAGGTCTTAGAAGAAGACTTGGAGGAGGACTTGGAGGAAGTGCCCTTGGCGGCATTGAGCAGGGAAGCCTGCGTAACGCCGCAAGCCTTGGCGATTTTCTTCAGGTTCGCCTGAGACAGTTCCAGTTCGCCGCGCTCGGCCTTGCTGATGTCGCTGGCGGAAACGCCTGCCAGCTTGCGAGCCAATTCTTCCTGAGTGAAACCTGCGCCGGTGCGGGCTTCTTTGATCAAAGTACCGACTTTCTTAGCCATATGGATGGCCTCCTTTGCTGATAATGCAGAAATGCTTGTAAATAGTATACATTCTTTTCCTGTCTGCGTCAACAGATGGCGCAAAGTGCCTTACGCAAGCCCGCTCTTACAGTTCGATCCAAAACCGCTTTACCATGCGGCCGTCCACTTCCACAGCCTTCTCATAAACGCCGCCGTTTTTCACGATAGTCTTTTCGCTGGCGATGTTGTCGTCATCGCAGGTGACCATCACCCGCTGAATGCCCAGCTTGCGGGCGTTATCCAGATCCAACGCCAGCATGCGGGTAGCGTAGCCCTTGCGGCGCTCATCGGGATGCACCGAATAGCCGATATGCCCGCCCCACAGACCCAAAATGGGATGGTCGATGTGGTGACGCAGGTCGATCAGGCCCACAAGGCGATCGTCTGCGGTGCGGATGGCCATGTATGTATCAGCAGGCACACGGTTCTCCGGGCAGGTAGCAGGGTCAGTCATAGCTCTGGTTTTTGCCAGCCATTCTTCTACAGTTTCACATTCCAACAGTTCACCGCAGCCGCCGGAATCCTCTTGGGTCTCCATAAAACGGTCACGGTATTCTATCAATTGGTCGATATACGCCTCGGTAGGCGGCATCAAATGAATATCATCCATGGGTATCGTTCCTTACTTCATTTCCTTTTTTTCATAGAAGCTGTCGTTTAAATGCTCTCATCCGGCTCATCGCCGGAAATAGCGGTGCCAGCAGTAGCTGGCTGATCCGGTCGATCAGTGTTCCCCTCCAGCACCAGCAGACTGCCCAGTGCTGCTACTGCCATGATCTCCCGGCTATAGCAAACGGTACCAAAGGTGGCAGTCACCAACACCGCCAGCCAAACCACCCACAATTGGGCGCGATCTGCACTATGCCGCAGCCCTTTCAGGCTGCCGCGACCCATCAGCCAGATCATAACACAAACCGCCAAACCGCCAAGAAGGCCTACGCCAGAAAGCACATCCAGCACATCGCTGTGGCGGCTCAGCAGCTGCTCGCCCCCCAAGAGCGAACCCAGCAGCGGCGAGCGGGTGACCCCAGCCCAAGCGGTTTGATAGTGCACCAAACGGGAGTTGCTGTCCGTTACGCCGCCCTGCAATGCAATGGTCAACTGTTCCAGCGAAAAAGCGAAATTCTCCAGCCCTGCTTGTGCAAACAAATGGGCAGCCAGCTGCAACAGCGGCAGTCTGAACAGCCACAGCAGCACCAGCGGCACCAGTCCCAGCAGCAGCGAGGCCCCCTCGCCCAGCTTGCCCCGGGAGATAGCGCGAACCAAGGCCGCCACGATCTCCATTGCTAGAATGACCGCCGTATACAGCATGGCATAGGTGTATTGGGACAAAAGCACCATGATCGTTTGCAGACAGGCAAGGACGATGTAGGCCATGCGTTTCCAGCCACGGTTACGCCGTATGCCCAGCATGCTCAGCGGCAAAGCAGCCACCATGGCGTAAACAAAATCGTACCCGCCGATGTTCTTGAGCATCAATTCCTTCAAATAGGCCTCGTTGCCAGGTTCTGCATTGCCCAAAGAGCGGGCGTAGGCATACACCTGATCGCCGCGGAAGAACATGCCCTCCACCAACCAAAAGATGGTGGTAAGCAGCGTAATGGTCACTGCGGCCAGCAAAACGCATTTCAACCCGCGCCAAAGACGGGCGTCCCCCCGGTGGCGGGCATAGCCGGTGTACACCAGCGGGAACCAGAACATGCCGTGCTGCACAATAAAGGCAGGCAGATTGTCACCACCGCGCCCCATCAGATAAAACGCCAAAAAGGGCATGGCTGCAATGCATACCGCCCTTAACAACAGCCCAAGCAGGTTTCGTTTCCATGTATCCGCATCCAGCAAAACGCCTACTGCAAACAAACCCACTGCCGCCACGCCGGATAGCGCACGGCCGGTGGTCTGCACCGCAGGCAGCATGAGCCACAGCACATAGAGCAAAAGGGAAGCGTTGCAAATTCCAGCCGACCAAGCGGCTGTTTTTCTTGGTACTGTATTCGTCACGGCTGCTCCTCCTTTGCTGGGATGGGTCTACGGCTGGAAAACAAAGCCGAGCCAATACCAGTGCCCATCACGATCATCAGGATCAAACTCATGGCATGCACGGCTGTTTTTGCTCCCAGCATCATCTCCCCCTGCCCCATGGCGCTCATGGCATGGTACAAACCGATGCCCGGCACCAGTGGAAGAATGGCGATAGTAACAAAGACGGTGGAGATCATATGCAGCTTGCGGGCAGCGATCTGCCCCAAAGCAGCAGCCAGCAGCGCACCCACAAACATGGCTGGCAATTCGGAACCCGTTACATGAAAAATGAGCCAATAGGAAGTATAGCCAATGGAGCCAATGACTGCGCCCCAGAGAATACCTTTTTTCGGGGCACGAAGCAACGCGCCGAAACCCATGGCACCCAAAAAGCCGGAAACGATCGCCCGAAGCAGTCCTTCCAGCATTACACAACGCCCCCTATCCAGCCAAAAATCGCCGTGCCAATCAAGGCACCGCCGGCGACCAAGGCCGCCGTTAACAATGCCCTTGCTCCATGGGCTGTGCCGGATACCATATCCCCACGAACCACATCCAGCACTGCATTGGTCATGCTGAGCCCCGGCACCAACGGCATCAGCGCACCGGCGACCATGGCATCCACCAAGCCAAGCCCTGTGAAATGATGAAACAGCATGGGCAGCAGTGCACAAATGGCGCTGCCCAATACCAGCTTGACCATATTGTCGTGCTGCCAAGACCACACCCACGGGATCATCTGGGTCGCAGCAGCGCAAAGAGCACTGATGAGCATCTCCCAAAAAGAGCCGTCAAACATCAGGGCAAAACCAAGCGCGGTAAGTGCTGCCGTCAGCGGTGCATACCAGCGGGAAGTCTTCGCAGGTTCCGATAGCTTCGTCAGCTGGGTGAGCAGTTCGTCGGCTGTGATCTCACCAGCGTTGAGCTGGCGGCTGAGCCGATTGACCTCGTTCACCCGGTTCAGATCGGTATCCCGACCATGCATACGGCAAACCGATGTGCGCCTTTCGCCCTGCTCATCCGTAAAGGAAAGAAACAGCCCGCTGGGCACGCCGAAAGCTTCCGGTTCTTTGAGCCCCATCGCCGTTGCCATGCGAATGATCGTATCCTCTGCCCGGTACGTCTCACCGCCGTTTTCCAAAATGATCTGTCCAGCCAGCGTGAGCACCTTTATCTGTCCTGCCGTCGTCATGGCAATGCCTCCTGTGAAACGCCAAGTACAAGTGGGAACAGTCTGAAAGCAGCCCGAAGGCTGCTTTCAACTCGTCAAAAAGCACTGTTTGTAGTGAGCATAAAGACGAAATACATCACCGTGGAAACCAAATGCCACACCAGCACCACCAGTGCTGCACAGCACAGCGCCTTGCGCGCAACGCAAGCGGCTTTCCACTCCTGCTTGAGCATACCAACAAAACGCCCCAGCATGACCACCCAGAAGAAATAGGAGGAGCTGAAGGATGCCCAACCAAAATTGCCATGCCCTGCCCGCTCGCCGGTCTCCCGGAAGAAGGCCACCTCCAGCATGCTGATAAATACCATCAGCACGGCCAGCAAAATATGCTTATCCTTGAAGAGTTCCTTTCGCCAGCAGCAAACCAACGCGATCAGCGGGAAGGCGTTCATCATCACCATGGTGCGCAGAGCGGCCAGCAGGGTCTCGCCCGTTGCGCCAAAATCCACGCCGCTGGTATAGGGCACTACAACGCCGGTGTAGTACAGGTACTGCACCAAAAAGCAGATAACGCCCGGAATAAACGCCAACACGATCTGCATAAAATAGCGCCAGTTGCGGGGTCTGCGGCACAGCTCCAACAAAAACATCAGGAAAGCTGCCGGCAGAAGGGCTGCCATCACGGTGGGCTTGCACATCAGGTTGAGCACCAGCAAGGCAGCCAGCCCGAAAACCTGCAGCCACGGCAGCATGGTCTTATCGCCCGCTTCAGGCAGTTTCTTTTCAAAGGTTTCCCAGCACCATACCAAATACGGTATACAGACCATCATAGTGGAAATGACCGCCTGCTGGGTGGGGTTGTGCCACACATTGGGGGAGCCGCCTACAAAACGGTACACGCTCAAGCCGGGATGGTCAGGCAGGTCAACACCGGTGACCACAAACACAAACAGTGCGCACAACGCCAGCCAGAAGGGTTTCACCTTACCGCTGCTCATGCGGTCCAGCAGCCAATAGCTGCCCACGAATGTAAGCGCACGAAATACCGTGCATACCAATGCAGCCGCCAGATCTACCTGCATGCCCATCTGGCGCAGGATGGCGACCATCACATGCCATAGCGGATAGGCGATCCGGCTGGTAATGCTGTGCAGATCGGTAAAATCAAAGGTGTCGGTATAGCTGGCGTGAATTTGCAGATCGATCTCTATCGGCAGGCGGCATTCCCATAAAAACATGGAAAACGCCAATGCCAGCGCCAGTACCAGCGCCACATAGAACCAGCCGCTGCGCCAGATGTTCCGGTGCTTGCTGCCGGGCGTTGCCATAACCTCTTGCATCGTTACTCTCCCTTTAATCAAACATAAACAGTTTATCGCTGACTCCCTTGCAGTTGTCAGCCCTCAGCCGCCCATTGCTTCCACGCTTCCTCATCGGCGCCGACGGTCACTTTTTGACCGTTGCGCACAATGGGGCTGCGCAATGCTGACGGGTCGTTCAGAAGTTCGGCTACGATCAGGCTGTCGGTGGTCATATGCGCCACGGGGCGTTCCAGTGCTTTTTTGCCCTCCCGATCCACCAGCGCTCTGGCGCTGCCAGCTGCCCGTATGAACAGCTCCAATTCCTTCTTGCCCAGCTTGTGCTTTTTCAGATCCACCAGTTGGTAGGAGATGCGGCGTTCCTTAAAGAAGCGCTCTGCCTTGAGCACATCGGGATTCTTTTTGTTTACATAGATCTGAATATTCATGCTTTATCCCTCTTGAGCTTCTTGCGTACATCGCTGCCGGTAAACACCAGCCTGCGCCAGCTGCTTTCATCCATCAGGCGGGAGGCGATGCGCTCGGTATAGCGTTCCTTAAACTCTGCCATGGTCAGATTGGTGCTGATGACCGTATGGCGGCGGTTCATCTGGCGCTCGTTGAGCAGATTGAACAATTGCTCAATGGTGATGTTTTGCAGCATCGGTTCGGTGCCAAGATCGTCGATGAGCAGAACCGGCGCATTCATCATTTCAGCCAGCTGATCGCTGTTGTTTTCGAAATAGGCCTTGCGGGCCACCTCCAGCAGATGATAAGCGCTGGTGTACACCGGCATGACATCCCGTTCCACGAGACGGTGGGCGATGGCGTGCAGCAAAAAGGTTTTGCCAAGACCGCTCTTGCCGGATAAAAGCAAATTGGGCGTGACTGTATCGGGAAAGCTGTCGGCAAAGTTCAAACAAGTATTGCGAGCCAGCAATGCCCGCTGGCGCTGGCTCAATGCATCGCCCTGCGCCACTTCATCGCTGAAAAGCTCCTCTTGGAAGTTTTCGAAGGTATGCGCTGCGCCGCTCAGCCCCAATTCGCCCAGCATACGGCGGTTCAGCTCTTGGCGCATGCAGCTGCACATCTGCCGGGACGGGGTGTATACATATCCCTCATCCTTGCAAAGGGAGCAGGTGTAGACGGGTTCCAAGGCATTGGCAGGCAAGCCGCCTTCTGCCAGCAACTGGGCAATGCGCTGGTTCATAACTGCCATAGCGTTGGGTAGCTGCGCATTTTCCCCTTCCTTATGGAAACGCTTGAGCAGGCTGGTGCGCACGCCTTGCAATACGGCAGCGTGCCGGGCATCCAAAACCTGTGCAAGACCAGGGCACTTCTCGCAGGCCTGGCTGCGGCGCTGGTCGTAAATGCGCATGTTTTCTTCTCGACGGGCGGCGTATTCCTGCTGCAGATCCAGCAAGATCCTTTCTCTCGTCACAGCTTCTTCGCCTCCTCGATATCCTCTGGGCTCATATCGTTCACTTCGTCAGGGTCGTATTCCCGCTGCTCGTACTGCTGCGCCAAGACCCGCTTGGTGGCAGGCTTGGCATTGCCGGGCGCTGCCTTAGCCGACAGGGCAGCTTGGGCAAACTTCTCATGCTCCTGCTGCGCCTCGGCTACGGTGGTAATATCCTTCTCCCGCCAGCTGGTAAGCAGCTTATCCACATAGGCCATGGGGTGCTCCACATTGCGGGCATACACTGCCGCCAATTGCACCAGCGCATCACTGATACGCCAATCCTCTTGCCATTTGCGCAAAAGTTCGCGGTTGGCTTGGGAGCAGGTAATGCTTTTTTCCTTGCCCATCAAAGTAAACAGCGAACGCAGGGTCTTATCCTGCTGCGCCACGCTCTTGAGGTACGCTTCCACATCCCCTTCGGTGTGAAGACCGCGTTTGTTCCACGCTTCCACCAGTTCGCTCACCTGATCCAGCGAATGGCTGCCCCGGCGCTTGCCCACCTGACGGGCGGCTAGCAACACCACTTCGTGGGGCGCCACTTCGCAAAGGGAGCGGTACACAAGGCGCATGCCTTCATCCACGATCGGCGACTTGAGACCAAACGCCGTCAGCATTTCCCGCACGCGACCCGTTTCGTCCTTCTCGCCCTTCAAAAAGCGTTCCACCTTCTCGGCCGTTATGGCCTTGCCATCGCTGCGCCGATGAATACCTTCCAGAATTTTATCCAGATAGGCAAAGCTGGGGTCGCCCTTGGTGGTCTCCACACAGGCGGCCTCTATGGCTTTGGGGGCAAAGCCCCATTGCACCGTCCACCGCAGGTACAGGTCGATCTCATCCTCGCTGGGGTTGCGGCGCTTGCCAAGGCGGCTGAGCACCTTTTTGGCACCCTTCCATGCGCTCTCAGAGCGGCTGAACAGCATCTCTGCCGCTTCCAGCGTGGTGATCTTTTCGCTGCTCATCTCGCCAGCTATCTTTTGGGCTTCCTTAAAGCTGAACTGGATGCCGCGGGTGGAGATCATATGCCGGATGAGCATCAGCACCACTTCGGGGCTGAGACCCAGCTGCTCCACCCATTCGTATGCAAGAACGGTCTCGCCGCCGTGCAGCTTGCGCTTATCGCCAAAAAGACTATACAGCGCCTGTGCAAAGGCTTCGTATTGTTCGTCCGGCTGCGCCTGCTGATGCATGAGTGCCGCTTGTGCAACGCTCAAATAGCGGTACTGGGGCGGGTTGTCCCGCACCCGCTCCATCAGGCGGCAGCGTTCCCAGTAGCGCAGGGCTTTTTCCACTTCGGCACTGGGCATACCCAGCGCAATGGCCAGATCCTCCACCATGCGGATGGTATCGCCAAGCCCTTCCCGGGCGGCCATCAAACCGTACAGGTATACCTTTACGTACCCCTCCGGTGCAGAGGGCATATACTCACAAAAAAATGCGTTCGGCACAGCCGTTGCGCCCCAGAGAAAGCCTGTCGGATCATTCACAAAAGCAGCCAACAAAGCGCACCTCCCCATCATAGTGGTATAATATTGATAGTATACCACACTCGCCCCAAGAAAGAAAAGCCTTTCCCGCAAGCGAGGGTTGTGGTATAATGGTAAAGGTGTCATTATGCATTTTAGGAGCTTTGCTCCGGTGAGGAGGACGCCTATGTGGAATGCGGTGGACAAGCTATTGTCCAATGCAATGGAGAGCGGTTGCTTTCCCGGCTGCGGGCTGGCAGCGGGGCAGCAAGGAAAAGTGCTGTACAGCAAAACCTTCGGCTGCCTGACGCCCAGCAACAAAAAAACCGTCACCCCGGAAACCCGCTACGATATCGGTTCCCTGACGCAGGTGCTGGCCACCATGCCCTTGGTACTCAAAGCCATGGAGCTTGGTCTGGTATCCCCCGACGATCCCATCGGTCGTTTTTTGAAGGACGTACCCAGCGACAAACGCGACATCACGCTGGAAAACCTGCTGACCCATACCAGCGGCTTGCCCGGCTCCTTTTCCTTGGAGCATGAGGCACACCGGGCACAGGATGCGCTGAGCGCACTTCTGGCTCACCCGCTGGAAAGCCAGCCCGGCGCAAAAGTTCGCCAGTCTGCCATGGGCTATACGCTGCTTGGCTTTCTGATGGAAAAAGTGCTGGATATGCCCTTGGACGATGCGGTAAAGCGCTATGTGACTGCCCCCTTGGGCATGACCGGCACCGGCTACCTGCCCTCCGGCGAAAACATTGCGCCCACCCAGATCACTCACGAAAGCGCACAATCTGCCGCAGGTTTGCCCTTGGATGGCAACGCCCGCTTCCTGCACGGCATAGCAGGCCACGCCGGGCTCTTTACCACCTTGGACGATCTGACTCGCTTTGTGAGAATGCTAGCCTCAGAAGGCGACAGATTTCTCGCCAAACGTTCTGTGCATTTGGCGGCTACCGACCGTACCCGCGGCATGAATGCCGCATGGAGCTACAGCATGCGCATCACCAAGCGCTCCCAGCCCTATCTGGGGCACCTGTGGCCCAGCGACGGCTACGGTCTGCAAGACCCTTCCAGCGGCTCGCTGATCGCCGTAAACCCCTCGGACGGTTTCTTTGTAGCGCTGGTGTGCAACGGGCACGAATCCCCCGCTTCCCGGGAGGAAAACGACCGCTTGCGCAAGGTGCTGCTCAACGCAGCCTACGCTGCCTTCCAGCACCAAACAGAAACGTTGTGACCCCATCCAAATAGGATTTCATACATACTACTCAACCAAAGGAGTGTAATACACATGTCTACTCTCAAGCAAAGAATTCTGGATCGTACCGTTACTCTGGGCGTTGTTGGTCTGGGCTATGTTGGTCTGCCTCTGGCTGTGGAAAAGGCCAAGGCCGGCTTCAAAGTGATCGGCTTCGATGTGCAGGACCAAAAGGTCGCCATGGTAAACGAAGGCCACAACTACATCGGCGACGTAGTGGACAGCGATCTGGAAGAGATCGTCAAGGCCGGCATGCTCCGCGCCACTACCGATTTTGCCTCCGTCGCCTCCTGCGACTGCGTGTGCATCGCCGTACCCACCCCGCTGGATGCCCATCAGCAGCCCGACATCAGCTATGTAAAGGCCTCCACCGAGAGCATCCTGCCCCATATGCACAAGGATATGCTGGTGGTGCTGGAATCCACCACCTACCCCGGCACCACGGAGGAACTGCTCAAGCCCATTCTGGAGTCTTCCGGTCTCAAGTGCGGCGTGGACTTCTATCTGGCCTTCTCCCCTGAGCGCGTCGATCCCGGCAACCTGATCTACAAGACCAAGAACACCCCCAAGGTAGTCGGCGGCATCACCCCCGAATGCACCGATATCGCTGCTACCCTGTACGAGGCCGTGCTGGAAGCACCCGTGCACCGGGTATCCTGCCCCGCTGTTGCCGAAATGGAAAAGATTCTGGAAAACACCTACCGCAACGTAAACATCGGTCTCATCAACGAGCTGGCCATGCTGTGCGATAAGATGGGCATCAATGTTTGGGAAGTGGTGGATGCTGCCAAGTCCAAGCCCTACGGCTTCCAGGCCTTCTACCCCGGCCCCGGTCTGGGCGGCCACTGCATCCCGCTGGATCCCTACTACCTGAGCTGGAAAGCCCGTGAGTACGGTTTCCATACCTCGATGATCGAAAGCAGCATGATGGTGAACGACCGCATGCCCGAATACTGCGTAGACCGTGCCATGGCCGCCCTGAACGGCCACAAGAAGGCCTTGAACGGCGCCAAAGTGCTGGTGCTGGGCGTTGCCTACAAGCAGGATATCGACGACTACCGTGAGTCCCCCGCCATCCGCGTGATCGAGCACCTGAAGGAGCGCGGCGCTGAGGTGACCTATTACGACCCCTACATTACCGAATACCGTGAGCACGGCGTGGTGGAAAAGGGTCTTACTGAGCTGACCCCCGAGATCGTCAAGGCTGCCGATCTGGTCATGGTCACCACTGCCCACACCACCGTCGATTACCAGATGGTCGCGGATAACGCCCAGCTGATCTTCGATACCAAGAACGCCATGAAGGCCATCCAGAACCGCGATAATCTGCTGGTGCTGTAAGCCGGAAGGAGCCACCAAGCTATGAACACCCCCCTTCGTTATGCCCTGATCGGTTGCGGACGCATTGCGCCCAACCACATTGCCGCCTATATGAACAACAGCGCAGAGCTTACCCTCTGCGCTGTGTGCGACCCCATCCCCGAGCGCATGGAGCAAGTGCTCGCCCCCCTGCCTGATGAAGAACGGGCAAAGGTGCGCCGCTATGCCGACTACCGCGAGCTGTTGGCAAACGAAAAGCCCCAGCTTTGCGCCATTGCCACCGAAAGCGGCAAGCATGCCGCCATCGGTCTGGATGTGATCGCCGCTGGCAGCAGCCTGATCATCGAAAAGCCCATTGCCCTCAGCATCAAGGATGCCAAGGCGCTCATTGCCGCCGCCGAGAAGGCCGGTGTTAAGCTGTGCGCCTGCCATCAGAACCGCTTTAACAAGTCCATCCAGAAGATCCGCTCGGCGGTGGAGGAAAACCGTTTTGGCAAGATGCTCCACGGCACCGCCCACATCCGCTGGAACCGGGGGCTGCCCTATTACCAGCAGGCCACTTGGCGCGGCACTTGGGAGCAGGATGGCGGCGCTCTGATGAACCAGTGCATCCACAACATCGACCTTTTGCGCTGGATGATGGGCGACGATGTGACCGAAGTAATGGCCTATACCGACAACCTGTGCCACGATTTTATTGAGGCAGAGGACTTGGGCATGGCGCTGGTACGCTTTGCAAGCGGCGCATACGGCATTATCGAAGGCACCACCAACATCTACCCCCGCAATCTGGAAGAGACTCTCTACCTGTTTGGCACCGAGGGCACCGTAAAGGCGGGCGGCAAGAGCGTCAACATTATCGAAGAGTGGGACTTTAAGGATGGCCGCGGCGACCCCGCCCTCATCAAGCAGCACTACGGCGAAAACCCGCCCAACGTATACGGCTTCGGTCATACACCTTTGTATGCCGACGTGATCGCCGCCATCCGGGACGACCGCGCCCCCTACGTGGATGGCGCTGCCGGTCTGCGTGCGCTGGAAATGGTGCTGTCCATCTACAAGTCCGCTGCTGAGCATCGCCCGGTGCAGCTGCCGCTGGAAGACTGCTCCACCATGGATTTTGTTGGGAGGTTTGACCGATGAGCGCCTACGTGCACCCCTCTGCCATTGTGGATGAAGGCGCAGAGCTGGGCGAAGGCACCAAGGTATGGCATTTTTGCCATGTGGAGGGCGAAAGCCGCATCGGCGAGCGCTGCTCCATTGGGCAAAACTGTTATATCGGCAAGCGCACCGTTATTGGTGACGGCTGCAAACTGCAAAACAATGTGAGCATTTACGAAGGTGTTACGCTGGGCAACGGCGTTTTTTGCGGCCCCAGCTGCGTTTTCACCAACGACCTGACCCCCCGTGCGCTCTACCCCAAGGGGCATGAGAACTTTGTGCCCACCCCTGTGGAGGATGGTGCATCCATTGGCGCGAACGCCACCGTGGTATGCGGGCACCGCATTGGCCGCTGCGCCATGATCGGCGCCGGTGCTGTGGTCACCTGCGATGTACCGCCCCACGCCCTCATGCTGGGCGTGCCCGCCCGGATGGCCGGCTATGTATGCACCTGCGGGCAGCGGCTGCCCAAGGGCGATGCCCCCGTATGCCCTGCCTGCGGACGGCATTTCGAAAAGGACGGAGACGGACTAAAGGAGCTATAAGATATGAATTTTCACGATTTGCATGCGCAGTATCAAGCTTTGAAGGCAGAGATCGATACCGGGATGGCCTCCGTTTTGGAAAGCGGACAGTTTATTCTGGGCAAGCAGGTAGCCGAGCTGGAAGAAAAGCTGGCGGCCGATGTAGGGCGCAAGCACTGTGTATGCTGCGGCAACGGCACCGATGCTTTGATCCTTGCGCTGAAAATGTGGGGCATCAAGGCCGGTGATGCGGTATTTGTACCGGACTTTACCTACTTTGCCTCCGCTGGCTGCGCCGATGCAGTGGGCGCAACCGCCGTGCCGGTGGATATTCGGCTGGACACCTTCAACCTGTGCACCGAAGCCTTGGAAGCCATGATCGAAAAAGTGGAAAAGGAAGGCAAGCTGCGCCCCCGCGTGATCGTGGTGGTGGACTTGTTTGGTCAGCCTGCCGAGCATGACAAGGTGCGCGCCATTGCCGATAAGCATGGTCTGTTGGTATTGGAAGATGCCGCCCAAGGCTACGGCGGCAGCATTGAAGGACGCGCCGCTTGCTCCTTTGGCGATGCTGCCATTACCTCGTTCTTTCCGGCCAAGCCGCTGGGCTGCTATGGCGACGGCGGTGCTGTGTTTGTGGACTCTGACGAGGACGATGCTTTGCTGCGCTCCCTGCGTGCCAATGGCCGCAGCCCCGTAGACAAATACGACAATGTACGCTGCGGTCTCAACTCCCGCTTGGATACGCTGCAAGCTGCCATTCTTTTGCCCAAGCTGAAAGCCCTGCGTGCCTACGAACTGGATGCGCTGGACAAGGCAGCTGACCTGTATACCGAGCTGCTGGGGGACATCGTGGTCACCCCCACGGTACTGCCGGGCTACCGCAGCAGCTGGGCGCAGTACACCGTGCTGCTAAAAGACCGTGCCATGCGGGATGCTGCACAAGCAGCTCTGAAGGCACAGGGCATACCCACGATGGTGTACTACCCCAAGGGCATGCACAGCCAGACCGCCTTTGCTGCCTATGGCTATGAGGATGCAGACTACGCCGCCTCGCTGGCCGCCTGCGACCGGGTGCTTTCCCTGCCCATGCACCCCTACCTGACAGAAGAAGAGATCCACACCGTTGCCAATGCCCTCAAGGCTTTTGCGGAGGGCTGGACGTGCTGACCATTCGCCCCATGACAACGGGCGACGATTTTGCCGCCGCTGCCCAAGTATATGTGGACAGTTGGCGGCATGCTTATATGGGGCTGGTACCGCAGCGCTATTTGGATAAGCTGAGCCCCCAAAGCTGGATGAGCGTGCTCCGGGCCGCCCCCGACAGCCATCTGATCGCCCTTGCGGATGGGCGCACCATCGGCACAGCCTACATCACTTATGCCCGGGATGATGACCGGCAGGACTACGGCGAGATCGTAGGGTTATACCTATTGCCCGGAGAGACCCGCAAAGGCTACGGCACCCGCCTATGGCAAGCTTGCCGGGAGACCTGCATGGCGCAGGGGCTCAGCGGGCTTTGCCTGTGGGTGATGGTCGGCAACGCAGGGGCATGCCGTTTTTACGAAAAGATGGGCATGCAGCCATCCGGGCGCACCAAAACCGAAGCTATCGGCGGCGCCATGCTGCCGCTGATGGAATACATCCTTGCTTTGTAAAGCACCTACACCTGACCAAGGAGTTGACTGCGCATGTTCCAAAACCGTCTTATGCAACGGCTGACGGCACTCGTTCTGCTGTGCTGCCTGCTGGTATCTGCTGCCCCCATTGCCCTTGCAGCCGCCAAAGCGAACACCACCATGACGGTTTCTGTTTCGCTGAACACTTACCAAAACCGTGCCCGTGAGGCGCTGAAGGAGATCAACAAGATACGCGCCGAGGAGGGGCTGCCCCCGCTGATCATGACCGGCGACCTTGAGAAAGCCGCCATCCAGCGGGCTGGTGAGCTGTTTGTTCTCTTCGACCATGCCCGCCCCAACATGACCGATTATGATACCATCATCGACGAGTATCCCTCCCTTGCTCCCTGCGTGGTGACCACCGAACTGATCGCCGCCGGGTATTCCAAAGCGGAGGAGACCTATCTGGAATGGGCAGATGCCTCCTACGATGCCATCACCGACCCGGACTTTACCCATGCAGGCGTTGGCTGCGTGTACATCAAGGGCAGCGAAAACGAGTATTACTGGGTGCTGCTGCTGACGGGTTTTCCTGAGGATCACAACGGCAAGGAAGCGGGCAAGGCCACCAAGGCCGGTGCGGGTAAGACCATCAAAGTGGAGATCAGCGAGGACATGTACCCCCACGCCGACAACTCCCACAAGCGCTTCGAGCTGCGCTGCGCCGATGTAAACCTAAAATCCAAGGCAAGCACCACCCTTACCGTCAACCTGTACGACCGTTACGATGTAAAGATCGGCAAAGTTGAACTGGGGGATCTGAAATTCAAAAGCAGCAACACCAGCCTTTTCACTGTAAGCGCCGAGGGCGAGGTAAAGCGCAAAAAGGCCGGTGAAGGCACTTTGACCATCACCGCCCCGGGGCTTGAGGAGTTGAAGGTGCCCGTTGTCTGCGGCAGCGGATCCTCCGGCAGTTCTTCCGGCAGCAGCGGCAGCAACTCCACCGCTGTGACCGCCACCACCATCAAAGAACGGGAGCCGGAACTGAGCATCACCGAGTACGCCAGCTACACCAAGCTATCCGTCTATGTAAAAGGTTCCAGCGGGTATGTGCTGTATCGCTCCACCAGCAAGACCGGTACCTACACCAAAGTGGATGAAGCAGCGACCACTAAGCGCTGGGATGTAAAGCTGACCGAAGACGATATGGGACGGACGTATTACTATAAGGTGCGCGCGTATAAGAACAGTGGCGGGAAGCGGGTTTATAGTGAGTATTCTGAGCCGGTGAAGGTCGTGGCGAAGTGAGTTGTTGTGTGGATGGATGAGTGATTCGTCGTACAAGTAGTTAATTGGATATGAGAATGCCCCGCAAGCGGCTGTGGTAAGCCGGTTGCGGGGCGTGTTTTTGTTGTGCGTGGGGGGATTTCGTTATCGCAGTTGCTGCATTACAGCGGCAAGAAATTTGCAGGCTTACGCCAGCAAAAGATTGCGCCTACGGCGCAAGAGTGGATGATGACAGTTTAGAAGATGCCAGAGTCCAGATCGATCCACAAAGCGGGGCGAACGGCGTCGTTGACGCTGAAGACGGGGCTGCCATTATGATAGGGGGAGCCACCGGTATCCACGCTGGCGGCAGTGTGCTGGAGCTTGTGAAAAAAAGTCTGTAAAAAGCTGAAAGGCATCGGCCTTCTATGATAAGATAAAGATTATCAAGGAGGCCGAATTTATGGCGAACAAGAAAAAGGAAGTCTACAGACCGGGGCCCATGACTGAAGGGAAAAGGA
>JAZSRK010000069.1:0-10278 GCA_045538465.1 Candidatus Limiplasma sp.
GCAACAACGCAGTTTCCTTCCAAAAAGCAGACGAAAAAGGGGGCGTTGTCCGCCCCTTCCGGGCCGTCGAAAACCTCGCCTGCGGCGACTTTTTCGACGAGGCTTGCACCGTTTGCCTACTCGCCTACGGCTCGCCGGGCGGCAAACGGCGATAGGAATCCCTTGCTACGCAAGGGTTCAGAAACCACCGCACATGTCGCTGGTTTCGGATCACAGTCGGGGGGTTGCGACCCTCCCACTCCACAAGTCGGATCGTAGCCATGTCGTTCTGTGGGCCAAGGAGTTGTTATCAGGTCTTGTCTTCCTAAGACCGCTTGGCCTCCGACTTGGAATCCCTTGCTACGCAAGGGTTCCGAAACCACCGCACATGTCGCTGGTTTCGGATCACAGTCGGAGGGTTGCGACCCTCCAATCCCTCCCGGGGATTTTCGACAGTCTGAAAGCGGCGTTGTACGCCGCTTTAGGGTGTCGAACCCTACACATGAAACTTCTTCTGATACTCCAGCCGCATAGGCCGCCAATACAAGATCAGCATCAATAGCTGTATGCCAAGGCTCACGCTGCCCACCACGATCATAGGCCACGAAAGGCGAATGCGGCAGCAGAGCATGATGAGGGTAGAAGCCATACCTGCCACCAACAATTCAAACAAGGGCAGAAAATTGCGTTTTTCGATTCGAAAGTAGAATAGAAAATACACACCCATCAAAATAATCATACCAAAATAGACGATCTGCGCCACAAATTCCGCCCAGTGCCCGCCCACCACGCTTTCCAGCAAGAGCAGGTACAAGCACACCGCCACCAGCACGTCGCAGCCTTTTTTGATCATGGTATTTTCCACCTGAGGGCGGTACAACAGCCCCACCCACAGCACGCACAGACCGCCGATGACGATCAAACTCCAATGGATGCCGGGAGTAAGCATATCCACGATCAAGCAGGTGTAGCAAATAATGGTGAACAAGCCTCGCCAAAGATCATGGGCGTTTCGCCGAAAGAAGTTTTTCTTTTTTACAACAGGATAGGTTACATGCACTTCCATTTCAGCTGCTCCCTTCCATGTAGGGTTCCAGTCCGGCTTGCCTTAAGTGGTGATACAGCGCATCCTCAAACAAGGTAAGGCGGGTGTTCTTTACAACGGTCAGTACGGTTTTATCCCCATAGCTGCATGCGGAACAGATCGCGCGGTTTTCCACCGGCGGCCCCAGCACAAAGTCGAATTTATCTACATAGGGCTGCATTTCTTCCGGCAGGGCGATCACGCCCAAATTGCTCAAGGTGGTGGTAAATACCCCATCCCCCAATTTGCCGTAAATAAAGTAGGCAATGGGGCGTTTGATGCTCAGCGGCACCAAGCGCAGCCATTTGACAAGCCTGCAGCTAAGGCGCATGGTGGCTTCCAGCGGCTCTTTGGCTGTGCCGGTGCGTATCTGCTGCATCAATTCCGGCATCATCTCCTCCGGGGTGGTCACCTGCGAAGGATACAGCCGGATGCTGGTATACATGGAGAAATTGCGCAGGGTCTTGACGGGGTAAAACTTGCGCATATTCACAGGCAGCTGTATTTGAATACGCTTGCGGCTGCGCGGATGGATCCGGGAAGCATCCCGGCAGCTAAGCATTACCATCGCCAGTAACAGGCCGGTCACGGTGCCCCCATAGCGGTGGGCAGCTTCCAGCAGGGCTTTGGTGCTCAGGTTGTAGTGCAGCACACGATTGGGCTGCTCCAGCGGCAGCATCCCCTTCATCTGAAGGGCTGGCTGGTCGGAAAAACCACCCGCTGCCCCTTCGCCCGATACGGGGAAGGCATCCTCCCATTCCTCCTGCTGAGGCTCATCCTCCAAACGGTAAGCCCCATCAAAATCGGGCAATGGAATGCCTAAAAGTTCCAGATAGGTCTTCACCAGCGTGCGCAAAAACACGCACCCGCCCGAACCATCTGTGAGGATATGAAAAAATTCTACACTGATGCGGTTGCCGAAATACACCACTCGAAGGGCAGGGGAATGCACGGCACCCACCTTCATTACAGCGCAGGGCAGCTCTGTTTCGGGCTTTACCGCATAGCGGCGCATGCCCGAATCCAGATAGTGCCAGAAAAAACCGCATTTGATGGTGGTCGCAAAGGAGGGAAAGCGGCGCATAACATATGTGAGCGCCATTTGCAAGATCTCCGGCACCACCGGCTCCTTCAAGTAGCAGCTCAAGCGGAAAACCATCATCCGCTTAACGCTCATGCTCAGGGGATAGATCTTGGCGGCCACATCCAGCGGATACCAGTCCGTGCGCTCTTTTTGATAAAACTCGCCCAGTCTTTCCGGGCTGAGGCGATCCATGGCGGTCTGCAATGTTTCGCCCTTATCCATCAGGTAACGCAAAGCGTGTGCGTGGTCTTCCAACATTGAGCGAATGTATTTTTTTCTCAGGCGCAACCGGTGGTTTACCATGTTCAGGTATTCCTCCACAGCGGGCTGCAGCTCTGGAGCGAACAACTTCTTTACAAGGGGGCAGCGCAACAGTTTTTGCTTTGCCATTCCATTCCTCCTAAAAAAATCGCAGGGTGCGCTGATACCAGTCCTCATCCCTGCGATCTGTGTAGGTTACTCCTGCCTTCTGCGCCGACGGGCGACCGGCTCCTGCTGGGCAGAAGGTAAGTCTCTATTCGTTGTGCCATTCACTGGCGGAAGGGGCCTTGCCTGGGGCGCAGCAGGCACGGTCGCAGTACCGCTTGCCCTTTCGCTGCGGCGAACAGCCTCATATTGGCGGCTGCGCGGCTGCGGCGGCACCGACGGACGGGCTTCGGGCGCAGCAGGCTTGGCACCGAGTCGCCCTGCCGGAGACAATTCAGGCCGTTTCTGCGCAGGGATCGCTCGCTCTGCGGTGCTGACCGATGCAGGTTCCGGCTTCTTGGCAAGGCTGTCTTGCACCGTTTGATCGATCTCCGCATCTTCCTGCTGCTGCCGTTGTTTCTGTGCCTCTCCTTTGGGCGCAGCGGGCGGCTTCTTACCAAAAGGCTTTTTGGGCTTAGCTTTGCCATCCTTTGCACTGGGCAACTCGTACAGCCGTTTGGGCTCCTCATGCTGCAATTGCGTTTCCAGCATACGGTAGAAATCTTTCTTGAATGCCGCTGCAAACAAGAAACGGAGCTTTACATAGAAGGGCTGCGGCCGATAGAGACCTTGGAAGATCTCCTGCGCTTGCTGGGCAAGTTTCTGGGTGGGGTTGCGGCGGCTGTAGTTGCTCAGCGTCATAGCCCGCCACAGGGGCGTAATGGCCACATTGCCGCCTGCCTGCAATTTATCCATGCGGCGGGCAAACAGCATGGGCGTCTCGCCCGGCTGCACACGCTGGCCGCGCATCCGCAAAACTTGCGCTGCAGCATTGCCATACACAAACAGCTGATCCTGCACCGACGGCTGCTTGGCAGCCACCCGGGCGGGAGTACGCTGCACCATGCGGGTCACCAGCAGCGCTACGGCTGCCGCCAGCACCAGCCACCAAAGCCAATTCCAATCGCGGGGCTTATCCTCCTGCGGCGGTTGATGGTCTGGATCGGGCGTTTGCTGCGGCGGTTCGGGGGTGTTCTGGTCATGCTGAGGTGTTGGCGAAGGGGTAGGCTCGTTGTTGTTGGGGTCGTGGGTCGGGGTCGGGCTGGGGGTGGGTTCCGGCGTAGGCGTGGGTGTGGGCGTAGGGGTAGGATCGGGCTGATCCGGCTCATTCTCCTGATGATCCATCTCCTGCTGGAAGGGGGTGGCATCAAAGGGCACCCAGCCAAAACCCTCAAAATAGACCTCTGTCCATGCGTGGGCATTGAGCCCTGTCACATAGGCGATGCCATCAGGAGACGGCTCTGCCACAAATCCTTCCACATAGCGGGCAGGCAGACCGGCCATACGGCACAGAACCGTCATGGCCGAAGCAAAATAGGTACAGTAGCCTTCCTTGCCCACATAGAGGAAATAGGTAACAAAGTCTTGATTCTCCGGCGGTTCCTCCGGGGTAAGGGTATAGCGATAGTAGCGCTGCAAGTGGCGCTTGATGGCACAAGCTTTGTCATAAGGCGTAGCAGAACCCGCAACGATGTTTTCCAGATCGTAATAAAGGGTCTGTTCCAAGTGCCCGGGCAGCTGGGTATAACGGGAATAAACCTCCATATAATACTGGTCGCTTTGACCGGAGGCCGCATTTACCAGTGCACCCAGCGCCGCATCGCCGCCCTCCAGTACAGGGGCGAACACCGAGTATCGGTCACCCTGCTGCAGATCGCGCGTTACAAAAAGCTCGCTGCCCTCGTTAAAATAGGGCACCAAACTGCCTTGGGGGCTGACATCGCGCAAAAAGACCGGCGTAAACAAAGTGCTGGCCGCTTTATTCTGCATCTGAATGTTGATAGCCTTGCTATCTAGCAAAGTGGATGCGCCCTGCACCGCCTGGGCGGGCATGTTTTCCAAGAAAGCAGCCACCCGCAGGGATCGCCAGCCCGGGTTTACATACAAAAGACGGCGGCCGGACGAGGTATCTTGCCAATTGCGGCCGGTGTACTGATCCTTCATTACGCCACGGAGCAAGGTCTTTTGCTCTGTCTTTACCATCATGACCGGCTGCTCGCTGGGCTGTGCAGGGCCGCCCAGCTTGCCCTGACCCATGGGATAATAGCCATAGCTGCCAAGGGTAAACACATTGCGGGGCTCCGTAAAGAACAAGTAATCCGAAATGGTCTCCTTCAGCTGCATGGCCGCTTTATGCAGCGGCTCTATGACCGTTTTGCCCGCCGGGGTAAGCAGCATAGACAATGCGACCACCACTGCTGCCATGGGCAGCACCTCAAAAAGGTTGATCTTGTCGTGACTGGTCTGGGAGATGATCATCAAAAGCGCCACAAGACCCGGCGCAGCGAACCAGAAGAAATTATGCTTGCCTAGGCTCCAAAGCCCAAACAGCACCAGCACCAGCAGCACCGTAGCCGGAATAAACCCTGCTCCCTTATGGGAAAACAGATAACTGACCACAGCCGCCAGCACCGCCAGCGTAAGCGCCAGCGGAAACCGATACAGGGATGCAGCGCAGCTAAAATCGTTCAGGTACAAAGCAAAGGCCTTTACCGCCTCCACCACTTGCCCGATAACGCCAAGCCTCGGCAAAAAAAGCTGCACCACAAGAAACAGCACACTTAACGAAGCAATGGCCAAACGGATCTTTCGGTCAACGCCGGAAAGGGTACACAGCACGATGACCGCTGCCGCTGCCAATGTAGCTGCAACAAAAGCGCCTTGGATCTCCACCGCCCACAGCAGCGGCCACAGCACACCCAAACACAAAAGGAGGCTGACCATCAGACGGCTCAGACGTTCATAGGAAAACAACTTACTGCGCAATCTGCTTTCGCCTCCTTCCACAATAAAATGAAACAAATTGAGATCGATCAACCACCTTGCGGCGTTACGTAGTTCACTTCCACACCGGCTTGCTGCATACGCACAGCCAACGCTGCCCGCTCAGGATCCTCTGCTTTATAGGTAACAAAGTACAACCGCACATTGGGCCCAAGCCGCTTCATACGCACGATCAGATCGGCTACAGGAGCCGTCAGACGCGTTGTGATGATGACCACAGCACCGGTCTTGCGCAGATCCTGCATCTGCATCATCAGCACCCGCTCAAAACGTTCCGTCTCGTTAAAGGTACACCGGGCCAATTCATCCAGCAATACCGGCAGCCCCATGTGGCTGGAATATTCCATAGGGCGGTCGCCCACCAGCGGCAAGCGCACCGAGTTATCTTGCTTGATCTGGCAAGCTACCACAGAGGCTGCGGTCTCCAGCAACGCATCCTGCAAAAAGGGTTTATGCTCCTCCCCGTACCCGCGGGAAATATGCGGCGGCGAAGTATCCAGCATAACGAGCGCATCCGGCAACGCAGGCTCTTCAAACTGGCGAACCATGATCTCCCGCTTACGGGCACTCATTTTCCAATGGATGCGCTTAAGCGGGTCGCCCTGCTGATAATTGCGAAAATCGCTGGGACTGAAGGGGTCTTCCATGGCTCGCTTCATGGTTTCCACGCCCATATCGCCGGCGGCGAAAGTGAGCGGTTCCACCTCGAAGGGCACTGGCAACACCATCAGCTCCGGCCCCTCGGCGGCCGGTGTGTGCTGGCGCTTAAAAAAGCCAAACACATCGGCAACAGTATAGCTTTCCACGCCGGGAAACATCGCCCCTACATGGTCGGCGGCAAATTTATGGGTAACACGCTGTTTGCGCTTGCCCAGCTGGGTCAAATGAATGGTGCCTTCCGGTGTGTTGCTGGTGGCACGCATATGCAGCGCCACCGGTGCAATGGGCAAAAGGCTCCTATGGCTCACGCCGATCTCCATACTGACTACCTCGCCCCGGTTCACCTTGCGGCTGGAAAGATCGGTCTCTACCTTAACGCTCTTTTCTGCCATGCGCATACTGGCAAAAGCGAACGCCCACGCCAGCAAAATAAGCACGGCGATGAGCAGATACATCCTGTTGCCCATGGATAGGGCGCACAGCATAAAAAAGCCGAAGCAGACGCCCATGATCAGGTTGGTATTACGCATAACGGCATCTGCTCCTTTCGGTATATTGGTATAAGACGGGGCTGCCCGCATCGGGCAGGTTTCGGTAGCAACAAAAGATGCAAGCGGACATTACAAGCCGTCAAAAAGCAGCCGATCGCATCAGCCCAAGCGCAGGGGCACGGGCACGTTTTCCACCACAGCGATCAAAATGCGCTCGGCAGAGATGTTCTTCATCTTGGCTTCGGCGCTGGGCTGGATGCGGTGAGCCAGCACCGGCAGCACCATACGCTGCACATCCTCCGGCAGTACATAGTCGCGGTCATTCAGCAAGGCGCAGGCCTGAGCGCCCTTGATGAGCGCAATGGAACCACGGGTACTTACGCCCAGCTGCAGGCTGGGGTGTGTACGGGTCATGGCGGCAATGGAGGCGATGTAGTGCCGTACTTCCTTGGAGCAATACACGTTGCCGATCATGTTCTGCATTTCGATAACATCCTTGGCAGAACAGACCGGGGTAAGACCAGCCTGAGGCTTTACCGTACCGCTGAAGCGCTCCAAAACCGCCATTTCCTCCTCCAGCGTGGGGTAACCCATGGAAATGCGGATGAAGAAACGGTCCATCTGGGCTTCCGGCAAGGGGTAGGTACCTACGAACTCGGTGGGGTTCTGGGTAGCCAACACCAAGAAGGGCTTGGGCAGCGGATGGGTGACGCCATCCACCGTTACCTGATACTCTTCCATGACTTCCAGAAGGGCCGACTGGGTCTTGGGCGAGGTACGGTTGATCTCGTCAGCCAGCGCGATCTGGCACATAATGGCGCCGGGCTTAAACTCCAATTCGCCGGTCTTCATGTTGACCATGGTAAAACCCGTCACATCGGAGGGCACAACATCCGGCGTAAACTGGATGCGGTTAAAGCTGCAATCCAGCGATTTTGCCAATGCGCCTACCATGGTGGTCTTACCCGTGCCGGGCACATCCTCAATAAGCACATGGCCCTTGCAGAGCATGGCGATGAGCAAAAGCTCGATCACCTCGTCCTTACCGACGATCACTTTACCGATATTCTGTTTCAGTGCAGAGATAACCTGACGTGGATTGAGCATAGGAACGCTCCTTACTATCATTAACAATGATGGAAGTTGTGCAGCAACAAATGCAACCATGTTATATTATAACGAAAACCATTATGTTTTACAAGACTGTGACAAAAGTTTTACGAAGTTCCGTTTTTCTTTTCTTTATAACGTTTTTTTCATTCTCTACCCCTGCACGGCGGTCTTTCTTGACACCGCCGTGCATGTGAAGTATGATAGACCTATCCGTCGTATACAAGATTTTCGTATTTGAAAAAGGAGGCCGCCATGCGCAATGCCAATCTGAAATTGCTTTTGATCCTCGGCATTTTGGTGGTTTTGGTCGCTGCTGCCGGCATCCTGTTTTCCGATCCATTCACCCGCCCAGATAGCGGGCCCACTCCCATCACCATTACCGCAACAGAAGGGCTCATCATACCCGACCCGCAAAATCCGCAAGTTTGGAATGTACCGTCTGACACCTATTTTCTCCTCATCAATGCAGACGGTTTCAACTATCCTTCCGTTCCGCTGCTCACCACCGGCGAATATACCTTCACCCAACCGGATGGCAGCTACAACATCCTCCACGTTACACCCACAAGCATTCATATGAAAAGCTCGGATTGTTCCACGCAAGATTGCATCAATCAAGGCACAGTTTCCAAAGATGCCATGCTTTTCCGTCCTCTGGGCGGACAGATCATCTGCCTTCCCCACAAGCTGATCGTGGAACTGAAGCCTGATGAACAAACGAATCACATCATCATTCTGGAGGAAACCAGTCCATGAAACAAACCCGCCAAAAGACCCAGCGCATTGCGGTGATGGGGCTTTTGCTCTGCCTTACGTTGATCCTTGGCTTTGTGGAAAGCCGCTTGCCTGTGCCCGGGCTACCCGGTGTAAAACTGGGGCTGAGCAATGGCGTTTTGCTATTTGCCCTGTACATGCTGGATATTCCCAGCGCCATTTTGCTGATTGTGATGAAGATCTTGCTGAGCGGTTTTCTTTTCGGCAATCCATCCTCTATGATGTACGCAGCCGCAGGCGGTGTGTTGAGCCTATTGGGCATGGTGCTTCTTAGCCGTTCCCCGCAGCTGAACCCGGTAAGCGTTAGTATGGCAGGCGGGCTTTTGCACAATATGGGCCAGGTCGGGCTGGCCATGATCATACTGCAGACACCCGGTCTGCTTATGTATATGGCTATCCTGATGATCATTGGCATGCTGAGCGGGCTGGCCACCGGGCTGGCCGCCAAAGCGGTCATTACGCATTTTCCCAAAATATAAACGCACGAGACCGTCTCCCGTGCGTTTATGAACATAGTAACCAACATTGACCAAACCATTATGTATTGGAGTGATTTCATGGATTATGCAGACATTGGCCGCCGCATCCGTATTCAGCGCAGATTACTCAACCTGACCCAAGGCGAACTAGCCAAAGCCATCGGCGTAAGCCCATCCTTTATTGGTCACATGGAGCGGGGCGATCGCCAAGCCAGTTTAGAGACCTTGGTGGCACTTGCCAACGAGCTGGATGTTTCCGTGGATTATTTGTTAGCCGCCAGCCTGAACCGCACCATGCTGGTCACCCCGGAAAACGTCTTTACCGAGACCCAGCTGGAAACCATGAAAGAAATGCTCGCAGCGCTGGATTCCTACGTCCGGGCCCATCACTGACAGGCTCAGCCCAGCATTTCTGCCACCACGTGGCTCATGTTGTACAGCCCCGGCTCCTTATCTTTCAGGAAAGCCGCTGCACGCACAGCGCCCCGGGCAAACAGCGACCGGTTCTCTGCCCGATGGGTCAGGATGATCTCCTCGCCCATGCCGTAGAAGGCCACTTCGTGCTCGCCCGTTACCGTACCGCCGCGCACCGCATGAATGCCTACCTCCTGCGAGGTACGCTTCTCATTGCGCCCATACCGACCATGCACAGGTGTTTTTTCTGCGCCTGTGCCTTTTTTGACGGCTTCGTACAGCATCAGCGCCGTGCCGCTGGGGCTGTCCACCTTCATACGGTGGTGGCGCTCGATGATCTCCACATCATAGCCATCGCCCAAAACGCGGGCAGCCTGCGCCACCAAGTGCTCCAGCACATTGATGCCTAGGCTCATGTTGCCGCTGCGCAAAATGGGCAGTTCCTTCGCCGCTTCGCTGATCTGCGCAAGTTCTGCCTCTGTAAAGCCTGTGGTGCAAATGACCGCAGGTATTTTCTTTGCCTTGATGAAGCGAAGCAGATCGCTCAGTCCGTCCGGACGGGAGCAATCCACCAGCACATCCGCTTCGCAGTCGATCTGCTCATAACTGTTTGCCATGGGAAAATCCATCCCCTGATCGGTATAGGCAATGTCCATTCCGTACACGATCTCATCGCCGTGGCTTACGGCCTCTGCCGCGATTTCCCGGCACAAGCGGCCCATTGCGCCGCCAAGAATGATCTTCATAGGGTCGTCCTCCTTTTTGGGGGTGATTTGCCTCCGGCGGGCAAGGGGCGCTGCCCCTTGCATCCCCGGCAGGAGGCAGTGCCTCCTGCACCTCCGGATTGCCCCCATTTCATGGGGGCAAAGGGGTTTATTAACTGCTTATAAAACACAAGCCTGTTGCGTTTGCACAGGCTTCAGGTCGTCGAAAAACTCGCCTGCGGCGATT
>JAZSRK010000105.1:0-26604 GCA_045538465.1 Candidatus Limiplasma sp.
CAAGCCTCGTCGAAAAAGTCGCCATAGGCGAGTTTTTCGACGACTTGAGAGCCGAATGTATTCGAAACATCGGCTCTTTTTGCATGTAAAATGGCGAGCAGCCTGCTCCTACCTGCGGCAAAGCCAGCAATAGCCGTAGCCAAGGCAGGAAGGGCAGGTGATGTAGCGGTTTTCGATGGCGCCATACACCAGCCCCATACCGTTGCAGGTTTGGCACATGCCGTTACCGCCGCAAAAATTGCAAATGCCATCCGGATCGTAGGAAGGAATGTAGCTGGTGGGCATGGGAATGGGGGTAAGCACAGGCATGGGGGTGGCGGTGGGTCGGGCGGTGGGCTGTGGGGTAACGGGCATACCGCCGATCACTTCTACAGCGGTACGGTTGGCAGCCACATATCCATCCTGACCATTGCTTAAGCGAATGTGGTACCAGCCATCATCCGGGCCGAGGTAGGGATAGATCTCATCTGGATAGGCGATGCCGATCACATCATATGCCTTGGCCGGGCCGCTGCGGATGTTGAGGGAGTAGCGGTTGGTAATGCGCACCACGGCGTTGACGAACGGGCCGTTGCCGATATCATCAGGCACGATGCCGGGCTCCACAGTGCTTTTGTTGCCGGAAACATAGCCGTCGATGTTGCCGGTATAGCGAATATGGTGCCAGCCGTTCTCCGTGCCCAGATAGGGATAGATGTTCTGAGGCTGTGCTTCGCCGATGGGGCTGTGTTCGGTGCCGGGGCCGGAGCGCACATTCAGGGAGCCGCTGTTGGTAATGCGCACTACCTGTCCGTAGCGCACAGCCAGACCCTCCAGCGGCAGCAGCATGCACAGGAGCATGAGGAGTGCAAAAAACCTCTTTTTCATTCTTTCTTCCTTCCTTCGTGGGCTCATGGAGCAAGCCTTTGGGCATTGGTTACAGGGGAAAGCCGTATGCTATGCAGGCATCCCGGCTGCTTATAATAGTATACCACGGCTTTTGCGGTGTGAAAAGAGAGGGGCGCGCTTTACATCTTGCAAAAACGCCTGCAAATACGGTATCATATTTTTTGGAGTGTGATGCAATATGACGCAGCGGCTATATTACGATAATGCTTATCTTACCCAATTCGATGCGCAGGTGTTGGCCTGCCGTGCCAATGGCGAACAGTACGATGTGCTGCTGGATCGCAGCGCTTTTTACCCTACCTCCGGCGGTCAGCCTTTTGATACAGGTACGCTGAATGGGGTGCCGGTGGTGGATGTGAATGTGGAGGACGGGCTGGTATGGCATACCGTAACAGCCCCGTTTGCAGAGGGTGAAGCCGTCCATGGCGATATTGACTGGGCGCGCCGTTTCGACCATATGCAGCAGCATGCAGGCGATCATATGATCGCTGGGGCGCTGCACCGCCAAATGGGCGGTGTGACCATCGGGCTGCACATCAGCAGTGATGTATCCACCATCGATGTGGCGATGCCCGAAGGCGTTACCCGCATGACCGACGAGCAAGTGCAGACCATCGAATTGGATGTGAATGAGCATATCCAGCGTAATGTGCCTATTCGCTGCTGGTTTCCGCAAGAGGAGGAGCTTGAGAAACTGCCCCTGCGCAAAAAGCCGACCGTTAGCGAGCATGTACGCATCGTGGCCATTGGCGATGATGAAATGGTGGCTTGCGGCGGCACCCATCCAGCCAACGCCGGGGAGATCGGGCTGGTAAAGATCATCTCGGCCACGCCTGCGCGGGGCAAAATGAGGGTGGCCTTTCTGGCGGGCCAGCGAGCGTTTGACGATTATGCCCGTAGCCGAGCCGCCCTGCACAGCGCAGCCCAGCTGCTATCCACCGGTTTGGAGCAGGTACCGGATGCCGTTGAGGCATTGAAAGAAAAATTACACGCTGCCGAGCTGCGCCTGACGGAATATAAGCGCGAGGCAGTCATTGGTCAGCTGCCCCGCATTTTGCACGATGCAGAACGGTTGCCCTGCGGCGCGCGCTTGGCGGCCTGCTTTGTGGAAGCGGATGCGCTTTTGCTGCGGGAAGCAGCTTCCAAGCTGACAGAACAGCCCGGTGTGATCGCGCTGCTGGGTGCACAGAGCGGCGATCAAGCCATTTATGTATTCGCCCGCTCGCAGGATGTAGCAATGGATATGGGCGCTTTGCTGCGAGACAGTGCCCGTCCGCTGGGCGGCAAGGGCGGCGGTAAGCCAGATTTTGCGCAGGGCGGCGGCAGTACAGCTATTTTGGCAGCGGCCTGCGCAGCACTGCGGGGATAAACACATACCGTTTTTGTTGGGATGAAAAATCGCCCTTCCGTCGTTGTATTGCAAAGATCCACTGCTTGGCAAAAATGGGTCGTAGGAGGAAAGAAACCATGAAACGCTTGCTTGCTGCGCTGTGTATTGTGGTGCTGATGTGCCTGAGCCTTTGCACTGCAATGGCAGAAACGCTGGGTTTTGGTTTTGTGAATGATACGGATGTGGCTCTGCGCAGGGGCATTGGCGGCAAAGTGCTCGTCCGTCTGCCCAAGGATACCTGCGTATGGATCAACGACAGCCGCACAGATGGCGATGGTGTGCTTTGGTACGAGATAAGAGCCGGGCTAAACATTGACCATGCAAACTACGATTATTCCGGCTGGATGAAGGCCTCCTTTATCAATGCCGGTGAGGCGGTATGGCATCACATTATCGGTATCGCCGGCAGCGACAGCGGCTTGATCGCTTTGCGCAGCGATGGCACCGCCGAGACCGCTGGTCGCCCCATTGTGGCCATGGATGGCTCTTGCTGGGTAACGCCAAGAGGCTGGTGTGCACCGTATGGCCGCCTTGTGCACGTTGGCGTACCGGAGATGGGCAGTAACGAATACTTTGTTGTTACAGCCAATGATGAATTGATCTCTTCTGTAAACGGGCAGCGCATCCCCAACGGACGTGAGCAGGCAGCGCTTCTGGAAGCCCGCATGCCCTATGAGGAAGAACCTTCTTGGATAGATGATGCAGAGATCCGGCTCATCCGTTCAGAAGTGCTGTGGAATGCCAGCACGAAAACGGGCATGTTTCTCCATATCGGCCTCAAGACGGATGGTACGGTCGTTGCAGAGCCAGCGTTTCTGGCTGATCTTCTCAGCGGCTGGAACCTGCTGAGCGATGTGCTGATCAATGAGCGCTTTGTGTTGGGGCTTGCGCAGGATGGTACCGTGCTATGCGTTTCTCTGACCGATGGCCGCCCGTTTGATACCTCTCACTGGCAAAACGTGATCGCTATTGAGGGCGGCAACGATTGGTGCGTTGGTCTGCGCGCGGATGGTACGCTGGTTTTTGCAGGCGACCATGTATTTATGAATGAAGGGCATGTGCGGGAGTAAGATTTGAGGCATAGCCAATGGGCAATGAAAGCGTGCTGAAAATGTAGGCACGCTGTTTTTATTTTGTTGACAGGCATATTGCAGCATGATATACTCAATGCACAATAAATATTGCGCATTAAATATTGTACATTATTGATGGGAAAGGATGATCCCAATGGCTCCCAAGCCGAAGTTTACACAGGCAGAGATCGTGGAAACCGCAGTGGATATCATCCGCGATAGCAGCGTGAAAGCCATCACCGCTCAGGAGATCGCCCGGCGGCTGGGTACCTCCACCCGACCGGTATTTACCTATTTTAATACGCTGGAGGAACTGCGCACCGCCGCTGCCCTGCAGGCCAGGCAGCTCTACAATGCCTATGCAGAGCGCGGCCTTGCCATGAAGCCTGCCTTCAAGGGTTTTGCCATGGAATACATCCGCTTTGCCACGGAGGAACCCAGCTTGTTCCGGCTGTTGTTTATGCGCAAGAGCCGCCAGCAAAGCCTGATCGATTATCTGGATCAGGAAGGGCATCTGGCCGTGGTGCGTCAGGCGGTAAGGGACACCTTTCATCTGGAAGCGGCACAGGCAGATTGGCTGTATGAGAATATGTGGCCGTATGCCCACGGCATTGCCGCCATGTGCGCCAGCGAAGCCGTGCAATTTACCCAGCAGGAGATCGCGGAAAGGCTGGGCACCCTCTGCCGCAGCCTGCTCATAACCTTACATATGCCAAAGGATGAGCGCACAGGGATCGTTCCCGGCGATGGCATCAGCCCTATGGGCAGCGTAGAGGACTACATGCATCCAAATAAATGACCATCTTGTGTAAGCACAGCCAAGGAGGAGATAACGTGCCGTATCAAGTTTATATGCACGGACAGGTTTTGGGTACCCATTCCTTTAAGCTCGCCGGGGATTTTCTCAAGCCGGACGAGTATTCCGAAATAGAAGCCAAATATTTCTTACCCGGCGGTGAAACAGGCACAGCCGCTACGGTGCTGGCCTCGCTGGGCGTAAGCGTCAAGCTGGATGGTACCCACATCGGCACCGAGGTAGCTCCGCTGCTGAAAGAATTCTACATGGACAAGCCGGTGGATCTATCCTCCCTGTATTTCGACCCGCTGTACCGCGGCTTGATGGATTATGTGATCGTCAGCGGTCTGGTGCGCACGCCCATGGGGATGTTCCAAGCCTTGTATGCACCGGGAGCCAAGCAGCGCTGGAACATGCCCAAGGAGCCGGATATCGCGGCCTGCACCGTTGCAGCCATCGACCCGTACTTTGTGGAGGCCACCCAAGCCGCCGCCGAGCTTTGCGTACAATATAAAAAACCCTATGTGACCATCGATTGCCGGCATGATACCTACCTGCACCGGCACGCTGCGGTAAATGTAGTATCTAAGGAATGCAGCAGCGGCTACTTGCAAGAGGGCATCGGCATGGAAGAACTGTTCCGCTTGCTGGCCGATAGCACCGACGGGCTGGTGATCATCACCAGCGGCGAAAAGGACATGCTCTACGGGCGCAAAGGACAGCCCATGAAGCGTATGAAGCCGTTTTCGGTGGAAGTAAAGAGCACCCTTGGCGCTGGAGACACCTTCAAGGCGGGATGCATCTATGCCTTGCTCAACGGCTTTACCGATGATGAGATGGTCCGCTTTGCCAGCGCCTGTTCCGCCATTGCCATCAGCCGCTTTCCGCTGCCCCTGAACCCGCCCACATTGGCGGAAGTACAGGCTTTGCTGGCACAGCAAGGCTGAGTGCACTGCACTTTGGAAACCTTATGCGGCAGACGAGACCCGCATAGCAACATATGATAAAAGGAGAAACACCTATGGCTATCAGCAAAACCAAGTATCAGGCTACCAACGAGGAGATCATCGCTTTATTTGCACGCCACGGCATCGAAGGCATTACGGAGATCGCCCCTTTGGGCGACGGCGAATTTAACGCTGTGTTCAAGGTAGTCACTAAGGGCAGCAGCTATGCCCTCAAAATTGCCCCGCCGGATACCGCCGATGTGCTCAACTACGAGCACGGCATGATGAGATCGGAAGTGTACTGGTATGGCGAGATCAGCAAGCATACGGACATTACGATCCCGCAGGTCATCGCTGCCGATTTTACCCATCAGGATATCGCCTCCGATTGCTTTATTATGACCCTGCTGGATGCCCAACCCCTGTACAAATGCGGCCTGAACGATGAGCAGTACCGGCAGGTGCAGGAGATGAAGATCGAAATGCTCACTGCCATCCATCGAGTGAAGGGCGAGCAGTTCGGTTATGTGCAGGTGGGGCTGCAGCCCACTTGGTATGCGGCTATCCGCTCCATGACGGAGAAATTGATCCGGGATTGCGAGGAGCTGGGCAAGACCACGCCGGACGGTGAAAAATTCCTCCAGCTGATCGACAAGCATCAGGCGATCTTGGAGAAGGTGCCTTGCCGTATGGTCAACTTTGACCTGTGGGACTCCAATGTTTTGTATGCCGACGGCAAGCTCTGCTGGATCGACCCGGAGCGCAGCTTCTATGGCGACCCCATTGCAGATTTTATCACCTTGGGCAAAGGGCAGAAAACGCCCCTCCACGAAAAGCAGGAGCAGATCAACATCTACAACCGCACCGCAGCCGAGCCTGTAAGCGCAAGCCGGGAAGAATGCATCCGCTATGCGGTGGCTGTATGCTATCTGGCCCTGATCGAGGAAGTGGAAAAATACGTGCGTTACGAGCCGGATAACCCCGTGTACATCCGCAATACCGTAGATGCCCGTGATATGTATGATATGGCATTTGAGGTGCTTGCATAATGGCTAATTTCAGCCCCAAAGCCTTGGGGGAAGCACCGGTGGGGAAACTGTTGTTTTCCATGGCTATGCATACCACTGTGTCGCTGGTGCTCAACAGCTTTTATACGCTGGCAGACACCTATTTTGTGGCACAGAGCATCGGTGCGTTTGCAGCCGGGGGCATTGCGTTGGCAACACCCCTTTTAATGCTGCTTACCGCCTTGAGCACTACCGTAGGCACCGGCGCATCAGTGCTGATCTCCCGTGCCCTTGGCGCAGGAGATACCGAGGGCGCAGCCCGCACAGCCGCCAATACCTTTCTTACCTTCTGGAGCGCTGCATTTGCGTTCATGGTGCTGGGGCTCACCTTTCTTGAACCCATTCTAAAGCTGATGGGCACCGACCCGCAGCTGACCCCCTATACCCGGGATTACCTGAAGATCATTCTTTGCGGCACGGTGTTTTCCACGGGTTTTTCCTCCTTGATCCGCGCGGAGGGCAATGCCCGCTATGCTTTGCTGATCTGGATGATCCCCGTTTCGCTGAATATTGTGACCGATGCGTTGTTCCTGATGGTGTTCCACTGGGGCGTAAAGGGCGCAGCCCTATCCACGGTGCTAACGCAGATGCTTTCCTGCGGTATGAGCATCTACTATTTCTTCTTTTCCAAGCGGGATGCATATGCCATCCGGCGTCGGCATTTCAAGCCGGATCTCCGCTTGATGGGAGATGTGGTGATGCAGGGTTCCCCGGCATTGCTCAGTCAGGTAAGCGGAAGCATTTCCTCTGGCGTTATCAACGGTATCTTTCTGGCCACCGGCGGTGCAGCGGCGCTGTCGGCTTTCAGCGTCGTATCCCGTATCCAGTCGTTTTTTGTTATGCCCCAATCCGGCGTTGTGCAGGGCATGCAGCCCCTTATCAGCTACAACGATGCCAACGGGAAAAGTAGCCGTGTGCGCAGCTTCATCCGGCTGGCAATGGGGTTTAATGTTGTATGGGGCATGTTTGCTTTGGCTGCGGGCAGCTTGTTTTATACCGGCATGCCCGGGTTGTTTATCAACGAGGCAGATGTGCTTGAGATCGCCCGACCCGCCATGCTGTATCTGCTCTTCTGCCTGCCTTTTACAGGCGTACCCATGATCGTATCCGCTCTGTTTCAGGCAAAGCGCAAACCGCTGTATGCCATCCTCTTGCAGATCGGCGGTGTGTTTGCGCTGCGTATTCCGCTGTTGCTCCTTCTATCCCATCTGCTGCCCGATACGGGCATCTGGCTAGCGCAGCCGGTGGCGGAGGCAGCCATTTGTCTGCTTGCAGTGGCAGCGCTTCGTTTGGTACCTTTGGGCAAGGGCGAAAAGGAAAACAAAAAGCCAGCACCTATGGACGCTGGCTGATAATGAAGGTGTTTGGTCTTTGGGCAAAGTGCTTGTGCGGAGGCAGTTTTAACTGGCTCGATCTATCTTCTTTATCATTATGGGCAGACCGTTACTGGCGGTTTGCCCATTTTGTACATAGCCGCAACGTTCCCAAAAGCGTTGCGCCGGGCCATAGGCAGACACATAGCATTGGTCTATATTCTTGCTTTGCAAACGATCTTCAATATACGTTACCATATTTTTGCCAAAGCCAGCTGCGCGATAGGAGGGTATCAATCCGATCTCCAAGATCGTGCCAAAGCCCGGTATTTGGCTGAATGCAAAGCTCTCGCTATCGATCGCCCAAAGACAAAAGCCGATGTACGTGTTATCATGCTTTGCAAAGGTACCATCTATTTCGTGGGTGACGACTTTTTCAAACAGGAGCCGGATAAAGGAATCAAGCTCTTCTTGCGGTGTATTCTCGTCTTCGCCTTCGCGATAATAGGCATTTAGCAGGCGGTGAAAAGTAGCATGATCGTTTTCGGTTATTTGAAGGTACTCTATCATACGCTGCCTCCTCTGGTGCCTGAAGCAACTGGATCGTGTTGTTATAAATCAAGCATGTGTATTGTACGAGGGTCTTTTTTGCCAGCGAAAAACCAATATAGTATCGCCACATCAATACATGAAAACTCTTACCTGACTCGAACCAGTGGTCTCGCTGCGCTCGGTCAGCTTCGCGATAGTGGCCTGCTTTCGATTCGCTTTCGCCTTTGGCGAACAGCCCACTGGGCTGTCGCGCATCTCCGCGCCCCATCGATATGCGGGGCACATCGACGGGACACACTGGTTCCGACTTCGATAGACAAATATCAAAAGAAAAGACCACCATTCGGATGAACTTTTCTTTTGGTGGTGCTTACTGGACTCGAACCAGTGACCCCATCGATGTGAACGATGTGCTCTACCGTAGTGGTTGGAGTACATATCATTCCTTATTAACTCTCTGATTAGAGCCTTGGAAGCTTCGGGTCAGCCGGATGAAAGAGCGAAATATGCGCGTTGATCTTCTCATACGCTTTTATGTAATCCCTGTGCGCATTGTCAACCACAATGCTTTGAATCGGCAGATGTGTCAGAATGTGTAGTTCTCTTTTCTGCCTTTCTTCAAGGCAGCTGATATAGCCCTCAAAGCCCTGTGCGTTGATGCTTTTGCCATAGCTGCCGTTGATATGATAATCGATGACCGCGTCGAGCCAGCCTTCGCGCTCTTTTGCGGTGTATTCAATTCGTTCGGCGATATCGTCGCTTTTCAGATAGACCACGCAGGGGTCAAGGGGCGCAATGATCTCTGCTATCTCTCGAATGTAGGCGAGGCTTTCTTCATAGGAAAGATTGAATCGCATCATGGTTTCGCACATGGGATTCTGAAGAAATACGCAGTTGAACACATACACGGCGTTTACATCAGCCTGTTTAACAAATGTACGCCATTTGTCCAGCATGAGCGGCTTTTCTGTTTCCCACGGAAGGAAATCGTATATCTTATGCTGCAGGAGCTTATCAAAAAGGCTTCCGGAGAAAGCGGACAAAGGCAGAACGATGCCGTCTGACTTCATCTGCGCATGGCGCATGATCTCTTCCTGCTCCTCAGCAGAAAACGCCGACAATTCGGACCGGAGGATATACGCGTGAAATTCGTAATCCGCAGGATGCTCTCCTGTGCCTTCGTCATAAAAGAGAACGGTCTGATTGCTGTTTTCAAGCGTGCCCGCAATATATCTTGCCGCTGTGCTTTTGCCGGAACAGGGCAATCCTTCAACGATATAGAGCTTCGCCATCGGAGCATCCCTCCTTTTATGAACACATATTCAACACAGGCTGCAATTTCCCTTTGGATAAAAGAAAAATCCTCAAACCATTCGGTTTGAGGATTGTGGTGGTGCTTACTGGACTCGAACCAGTGACCCCATCGATGTGAACGATGTGCTCTACCATAGTGGGCAAAGTACATAACGCAATTTGACTCGATCTTGTTTTCTGCTTCGGTGCGTTGCACCCCATTTGTTCTTCGACCGCGCCGGACTGTTCTAGATGATATGCGGGACGTCTTTGAAAGCATATTCACCGATATTGGTCACATTGTCCGGAATCACGACAGAGGACAGGCCCGTGTACCCAGAAAAAGCACAAGAGCCAATACACGTCACACCTTCTGAAACCACGACGTATTCATCACCCGCGCCCTGCATCATCAAAACCGCTTCATCAGTTCGGCTGCGATCTGTTCAAACTGGCTCGAGTAGCGGCCGATGTAGTACTTTTTGTCGGCGTAGATAGTGATGGTATGGCATTCGGAAGGAGAGGAGGCCGTTCCGCCGCCCATGCGCCAGCAGTCAATGCTGGTGATGGTGCTGAATGGAATGGACTGCACACCTTTTTTGTTGTCTATGATCAGTCCCTTGTCGGTCATGGCGTAATACTCGGTCTTGTAGCCGGGGCAGACCACCTGCAGGGTCTCGCCGTCCTTACACATGGCGGTATACTTGTCCCACAGGGTGGTGTCGAGGGTCTGGCTGCCTGCCTGGACATTTGTCTGGTCAGCGGCGTTCAGCACCTGGTTTCTGGTGGCATGGTCCTGCTTTGCTACATTGTTTTTGGCAACGTGCTTGGCAATGATGGGGGCGAGGACAGCGATGATAAGACCAATAACAAAAGCATCCATACTTCATACTTCCTTCCTCTTGGGCGATGTGGTTAGTGCTCCGGCAGGCGCTTCATGTACTGCGAAGACACTACGTTTTTTTTGAAGCCATTATATCACTGTAGGTATGGCGAGTCAAGAAATGTGACAAGGGGAGTGCGGACAGGGATGCAGGGAGGCATACAAAATAAAAAAATCCTCCATCCGAAGATTGAGGATTTGTGGTGGTGCGGACTTTACTCGAACCAGTGACCCCATCGATGTGAACGATGTGCTCTACCATAGCGGGCGAAGCACATAGCGCACTTTAATTCGATCTTATGTTCCTGTGCTTTTCACTCTTGCGCTGCCGCTTACATACTTGCTGGCAGGCATCATTGAGGAGAGGTTTGTACAACAACATAATCAGGTCCGTTTTCAATGAAGTAACGCTCGGCATAAGAGCCCTCGGCTACTTTGACGCTCAAAGGATAGCACTTGTAGAATGCGTTCTCGCCGATAAAAGATATACTCTGGGGAAGATTGATCTCTTCTATGCTGCTGTATGCAAATGCATGTGCTTCAATGGTGACAACGCTGTCCGGTAGTGTTACTTTTTTCAGGGAAGTGCCCCAATTGCAGCTGAAGAAAGCTTTTTCACCAATTGTTACGATGCCCTGCGGTACCGAATACTCTTTGGCAAAAGAATCATCTTTGGGATAGCATATCAATGTATGATCTGTTTTATTTACCAGAACCCTATCAATCGTTTCAAAATAAGGATTGTTTTCGCTGACGATGATTTCATACAGTCTGTGGCAGTCGTAGAATGGATTTTTTCCCATATGCTGCAGGGTGCTGGGCAGGGAAATCCAGTCCATTGCCAGAGAATTGGTGAATGCCCAATCGCCAATAGATTCCACGCCTTCCGGAATGGCGAAACTCTGAAGTTTTTGACAGACGCCAAATGCGCTGTTCCCGATGTGCTTGACACTTCCGGGCATATGGATTGTTCTGAGATTCGCAGAATGAGCAAATGCTCTGTCGCCTATGCTGACGAGGGTATCCGGGAAGGTAACGGCACTCATAGGGCAGCCGTAGCAAGCGTCTGAGCCAATAGCTTTTACGCCCTGAGGAATGACGAATTCGTCCTGTGCCTTTGCAGCCGGATAGCTGATCAGGGTCTTGTCATCCCTGCTGTAGAGCACTCCGTCGATCGCTTCAAAGGCGCTGTTATCGGGTGATACGCTGATGCTGGAAAGATTTTTGCAGTTCAGAAAAGGGTTGATGCCATATGAGCAACTGTTTTGGGGATTGACACAGACACCAGAGCCGGATTGGAAACAAATGCACAATCTGCAATCCTTACAACTGGAGATCCGTTGATTGTTTCTGGAATTTCAAGAGCTTGATCTGAACCGGTGTATTTCGTGATCTCTACCCCTGCGCCATTTTCCAGCACAGAGCAGACAAAATCGCTGGGTTCCGGCGTTGGAGAAGCGGTTGCCACAGGTGCTGTGTTTTCAGAAGACGCCACGGGAACTGTGGACTTTTCACTTTGAGACGATATATTTGCCGTACAGCCGGACAACACCGCCATGATAATGCACATCATGAACAGAAACGCTGCTTTTTTCATTTATACTGTCCTCCGCTCGCGTTCATTTGTTTTTTACATTCCCTTTAGAGACGGTAGCGCAACTGTGGGAATAACGCGTATAAGTACAATTAATGTATACTATAAAATCTCCTGGTAGTCAACAAAGAAATAACAAAAGAAGAGACCGCCCTTCCGGATGATCTCTTCCTTTTGGTGGTGCTTACTGGACTCGAACCAGTGACCCCATCGATGTGAACGATGTGCTCTACCAACTGAGCCAAAGCACCGAATGGCTTTCCGATTTGTTTAGTGCCCGTTTTCATAACACCAACCGGAGAAGTGTTATGTACATCAGCCAGTATGGACTACCAACTGAGCCAAAGCACCGATTTGTGTGCCACCTCATCGGCGACGCATATAATCATAGCATAGGGACAAAGGATTGTCAAGGGATTTGAAAAGAAAAATTCGTTTGCCGATTCAGGGGTGAAAAGTACTGGAAAAGTGATCCCCTAAACCGAAAGCTTCGCTGTAAACAAAGCGGATCAGCGCATTGCCAGCAGCTACAGAGCCCCTGCCATAAAGGACAGGGGCTCTAAGCAGCCTTTAGCGACCCGTTATCGCACATACCACACCGCTGCATCGTGAGCAGGCAGCTTGGCGGTGAGTGCACCATTGCTTACGGTGTAAGCGCTGCCGCTCCACAGCTCGGTGGCAGCCAGCCCATCGGGCAGTTCGGCCTCTTCAAGGGTGAGGGATAGCTCGGCTTCCTCGTCGCTCAGGTTGAAAAGCGCCAGATACACGCCCTTGCCGTCCTTGCGGGGAGCGATCCATGCGGCTTTGTCGTCCATGGTGTAGAGGGGGTGACCGCAGAAACTTTCTTTTTCAATGTTGAGCAGGGGCGCATTGGTCAAAAGCTTCAGGGTAAAGTCGTCCAGCTTGGTCATCTCTGCGCCGATCATCAATGGGGCGCGCATCATGCACCAGAGGGTCATCATGGTGCGCTGCTCGGCCTCGGTAAACTTTGTCCAATCGTTTTCGTCGTAATCCTGACGGAGCGCGCCTACGGGCAGCATATCCGCATCCGGCCAGTGACCGGGCGCGGCGTGGATGCACCACTTCTCCGCACGCTCGAACATACCCTTGAGCAGCCGCCACTCATCCCAGAAATCGTCGGTGATGCGCCACAGATTGGCGTAGGTTTTCAGGTGCTCGGCATATTCCAGCGGAGCAGGGCCGGGGGAGAGGCTAAGGACGATATCCCGCCCGCAAGAGCGGCTGGCGTTTGAGATCAGCTCGATCTCCCGCTGGCAATGGGGGTATTCCCGGGCGATGTCGTCGCATTTTACATAGTCTACGCCCCACTGGGCATAGAGCTGGAAGATGCTGTCGTAGTAGTTCTGCGCCAGCGGGTGATCCTGCTTTACGCCGTACATATCCGGGTTCCATGCGCAGATGGAGTTGGGGTTGGCCAGCTGGGCGCAGGTGATATCCGTGCCCAGAATGGGCAGGTGACGATGGGCGGCCATCCGGGGAATGCCCCGCATGATGTGGATGCCAAACTTGAGCCCCAGCGAATGTACATACTCTGCCAGCGGCTCAAAGCCTCGGCCGTTGGCGGCACTGGGGAAGCGATTGACCGCAGGCAGCAAGCGGCCGTACTCGTCCATGGTGCAGGTGGAGAAGGGCTCGTATTCGTGGCTGGAGGCAGTGGGTTGGAACCACTCGATATCCACCACAACATATTCCCAGCCGTACTGCTTTAGGTGCTTGGCCATATAATCCGCATTCTGGCGCACGATATCCTCGGTAACGGCTGCGCCGTAGCAATCCCAGCTGTTCCAGCCCATGGGCGGGGTCTTTGCCAGCATGAAGCTCACTCCTTATCTTTGGTACAAATGGATTTTTTTGAACCTGTGCCTGTATTATAGCCTCCCGGCAGGGCAAGGTCAAGGGGGGATATCACATCACCGGAGCAGGTTCCCGCTGTACGGCCTCCCGTCCAACAGCGGTGTTATCCTCTTGGCGGTTGCGCAGGGCAGAGATGGGGTTGGGGGCTGTTTCAAAGCGGTAATCCTCGCCGAAACGCTGAATGTGCCGGTCGATGACCAAATGGCTGGAGATGCTATCCATATCGTGATTGATGTGGTGTTGGTAGCGGAAGAAGTCGGTCTCCGGCTCCAGCGCCCCCACCCGGGCATAACTCTCCCGGCAGGCGGTCAGATCTACGGTGCCTTGCAGAATGGAGCGCACATAGGGGATGTTGCTGCACAGGCTGAGGGGCTTGGGGAAGGTACCTTCGCCCACCACCTGCTGGTAATCTTTGTGTTCCTCCTTATACAGCAGCTGCACGGCTTTTTCTAAGTGCGCCAGCTCCTGCTCAAACAGCCGCTCCCAGATCTTCTTGATGTGGGGCTCGGTCTCGGTCTCCATGCAGCTGTAGTAAAGGTAGCACTCAGTATACTGGTGCATCAGCAGGTTTTCCAGCCATGTGCAGGCAGGATCCATCAGGCTGCCGTAGTGGGAAACATGCTGCTCCTCCACCATGCCGATCTCCCGGTACAGCGCACGCCCTGCATCGTTGGGATAGGCGGCGCACACATTCATATAATAGTTCATGGTCTGCTGCTCGGCAGCGGTGATGATGCCCACGCACAGCTTGGTTTGCAGATCGGCGGTTTTGGCATTGATGGGCTTCTTGATGGAATCGTAGGGGTGGCGGTGATGGGCGATGGTGGGCCGTCCGGGCATGATCTCCGTATAGCCGCCCACAAGGCTTTCGGCTCGCTGTCCGTTTTCCGATTCCAGCATGTCTGCATAGCGGTACAGGTGGTCAAAGTCCTCCAGCAGGGCAAAGTCCAAGGCGGCTTTCACATAGGGGTCGGGCTCCTGTTTGGCCAGTTGGGCGGTCAGATCCACCGCCAGCTGCTCGTAGCCGATGGTGTGCTCCAACAAGGTTTCGTCGGCAGGCTTGAGGGCGGCGATCAGCTTTTGCTGCTGTTGTTCCGAACGGCGCAGCAAGGCTATTGCCCGGCGCACATCGCCGTTTTGGCAATTGCGGCTCAGCTGGTGCGAGAACCATACATTCTCAAACTCTGTACCATTCATCAGGATCACACGGGTGCGGGTGTAGGGGTCGACGGTATGCTTGTCATAGGAGAGGGGCGTCATGTCCCGCCAGTCCATCAGGCAGCTTTCCAGCTTGGGCGCGTGTTGTTCAAAGGGATTCATACAATACCTCCTTGCGGTATGATGAGGTTAGTATGCACAGATGGAGTTGCCTTATTCCCGGCAGGAAAAACGCTGGGGATGGGCGAATGATTATCCCTATGAATGAAAATGGACTGAGGGATGCCTCGGTTTACATACGAAAGGAGCAGACGAACATGATCGTTTTGGATCACGAAGGCGCAAGAATGGAGATCGCAGAACTGGGGGCGGAGATGCGCCGCTTCCGCAGTGCGGATGGGGTGGAGCGCATCTGGAGCGGCGACCCGGCAGTTTGGAAGAGCACCGCCCCGGTGCTGTTTCCCACCATCAATATGCTGAAAAACGGCGTGATCACCATTGATGGAGTGGAATGCAGAGTGCCTAAGCATGGCTTTGCCAAGTACGAAGTGTTTGAGGTGACCGATCAGGGAGATGACTATGTCACCCTGACCCTGAAAGAGAACGAAAACACTAAGAAGTGCTATCCCTTCGATTTTGCCCTGAGCGTGACCCATCGCTTTGTGGAGGGCGGCTTTGAGACCCGCTTTGTGGTAGAAAACCACACCGGACGCCAGATGCCCTTTGTCATTGGCGGGCATCCGGGCTTCACCTGCCCCATGGCGGAGGGGGAATCGTTTACCGACTATCAGCTTGTGTTTGCCAAAGAGGAAAGCGGCCGCCATCTGCTGGTGAACCCCAACCTGACGCTGGGCGATGCCATTATTGCCGATCTGGGCGCAGATCACCGGACGCTGGCGCTGCGCTACGAAGATTTCGACCGGCTGGATACCTATGTGTTTATCGATGTGAACAGCCGCAGCGTGGAGTTGCGCCACAAGGAGCACGGCCACGGCATCCGGGTGGATTTTCCGGAGATGGAGAATCTGGCTGTGTGGACCATGCCCCATAAGTGCGCGCCCTACCTGTGCATTGAGCCGTGGCAGGGTTTGCCGCCGTTGGAGAATGATACCGGGCGTTTTGAGGATAAGCCCTATCACATTACCTTGGGGGCAGGGGAAGTGTATAGCTGCGGGTATCGGATGACGGTTATTTGAATTGGTGGCTGAGAAAAAACACAAAAAGGCAGCGAGACGCTGAAATGCATCTCGCTGCCTTTTTGGTATTAGTTTCTCAAGCTATGCAGCGGTGCGGGAATATGTCCGCCGCGCTCTACGAATTCGTCGTTCTTCGCAGTATTCACCTGCATAATGGGCGCAAAGCCGAACAGGCCGCCGAAGTTGACGGTATCGCCGGGCTTCTTGCCGGGCACGGGGATGACACGCACGGCGGTGGTCTTGTTGTTGACCATGCCGATGGCAGCTTCATCCGCAATGATGCCTGCGATGGTGTTGGCGCTGGTATCGCCGGGGATGGCGATCATATCCAGACCCACGGAGCAAACGCAGGTCATGGCTTCCATCTTTTCGATGGTCAGGCAGCAGGCCTGTGCCGCCTCGATCATACCGATATCCTCGCTGACGGGGATGAAAGCGCCGCTGAGGCCGCCCACGTGGCTGGAGGCCATCACGCCGCCCTTCTTGACCATATCGTTGAGCATGGCCAAAGCAGCGGTGGTGCCGGGAGCGCCGGTCATTTCCAGACCCATCTCCTGCAGGATGTAGGCCACGCTGTCGCCCCGGGCAGGGGTGGGAGCCAGAGACAGATCCACGATGCCGAAGGGCCCGCCCAAGCGCTTGGCGGCTTCCTGCGCCACCAATTCGCCCACACGGGTGATCTTGAAAGCGGTGCGCTTGATGGTCTCAGCCACCACATCAAAGGGCTGACCATGTACATCCATCAGAGCGCGCTGCACACAGCCGGGGCCGCTGACGCCTACGTTGATAACGCATTCCGGCTCGCCTACGCCATGGAAAGCGCCTGCCATGAAGGGGTTATCCTCCACGGCATTGGCAAACACAACGATCTTGGCGCAGCCAAAGCCGTCAGTATCGGCGGTCAATTCGGCGGTTTTCTTGATGACGTGACCCATCTTGCGCACGGCATCCATGTTGATGCCGCTGCGGGTGGAGCCCACGTTCACGCTGCCGCAAAGCCGCTCGGTCTTGGCGAATACCTCGGGCATGGCTTCCAGCAGGCATTCCTCGGCACGGGTGGAGCCCTTGTGCATCAGGGCACCAAAGCCGCCGATAAAGTTAACGCCTACGGTCTTGGCAGCCTTATCCAGCGCCTGACCGATCAGCAGGGGGTCGCTCCCGCAGATCATGCTTACCGGGGTAACGCTGATGCGTTTGTTAACGATGGGCACGCCCAGCTCAGCTTCCAGTTCTTCGCCTACGGCCACCAAGCGCCCGGCGCAGCGGGTCACTTTTTCAAACACGCACTCAGCGGTTTCGGCATCGGTGTTTTTCTTGCAATCCAGCAGGCTGATGCCCATGGTGATGGTACGGATGTCAAAATGCTGTTCGTGGATCATCTGCATGGTTTGCAGGATCTCATTTACCTCGATCATGCCGCCACCTCAAATCCGATGCATGGCATCGAAGATATCTGCACGCTGGATCTGTACCACTTCGCCCAGTTCTTCGCCAACCACGTTCAGCTTTTGGATCACGTCTTCAAAGGCGGCGGTGCAGCCAGACATGTCCACGATCATCAGCATGGTAAAATAGCCATCCAGAATGGTCTGGGAAATTTCCAGCACGTTTACATTCATTTCATACAGTGCAGTGGATACCTTGGCGATAATGCCGGGGCGGTCCACGCCGGTTACAGAGACCAGAGCTTTCTTCATGGGAAAACCTCCTTGAAATGGTTACATCCTACCTTACCGCTTTGTGCAGGGGTTGTCAATGGGATGGACGGGCAAAAAAACCATCTAGAAGGGCAAAAGAGTGTTTGCGAAGGGACGAATATTTACAAATGGTCACATTTGGTAAAAGCGTTGCTGTACAAGGGAAAATGAGATTTTGAGATGTCACAACATTTACAAATTGGTAAAATAGCACATGAAAGGTTGCAAATCTCTTAAAAGATGGTATACTATGTATACGTTTGAAACCAACATTTCGGTTACACATGTAACCGAAGAATGATAGGAACGGGAAAGGAGGATCATCATGCTTGCCAAAAAGCGGAAAACCATCGGCGTTTTAATAAACCGCACCGGTTTTTTCTTTGAAAACACCGTATACCGCGAAGTGCAACGTATGGGCAAAAAGTACGATTTTAACGTGCTTGTATTTGCAACGTTGGGACACCGCAATAGCGCCAACTACTACGATGAGCTGGAAAGGGCGATGTTTGCCTTTGCCCCATTGGAGAAATTAGATGGTTTGATCATCACGCCGGACACCTATCAGATGGAAGGCTTTTTAGATATGCTCTACGATGCTTTGCGCACCCGGGTCACCTGCCCCATCGTCAGCATTCGAGACCATCGCTCCCCCTACGATCAGGTATTTACCGATGAGGATAAAGCCATTCGTCCTCTGCTGAAGCACCTGATGGAGGACCATGGCTACAAGCGCATTCATTTTTTGGCTGGCTTTGCAGGACACCCCGACAGCGAAGCCCGCTTGCGCTGCTACTACGACGAAATGGCGAAGCATGGTCTGCCCTTGCCTCAAAATGCCGTACATTATGGTACCATGTGGCGTTCGGGTGGCGATGTTGCTTGCGATTATTTCTTCCAAGAAGGTTTGCCAAAGCCGGAAGCCATCGTTTGCGCCAACGACTATATGGCGCAGGCTGTATCTGAAGAATTGGCCGACCGCGGGCTGAGGATCCCCGAAGATATTTGCGTTACCGGTTTCGATAATGTGGAGGATCAGAACGCGTTCTCTGTTCCGGTAACCACCGTGGAGCAGGATTACCCCGGCATTATCGAGCAGGCCTTCGCTTTGCTTTCTCAGCGAATGGACGAATATGCAAACGGTCACATCGATCCGACCCGTCGCACCGTCGGTCTGGCGTCCAAGCTGATCTTGCGCAGAAGCTGCGGCTGCCCGTATGACGATGATGTGAGAAGCGCGCAGGAGCGCATCCTGCTGGATTCTCAGCAGATGCAGAAAATTCGCCTGAGAGAGACCTCCCAGATGTATTTCTCCATCGATATGAATGCTGCCATCACGATGAAGGAAATGCACGATACCATCATGCGCAAGCGGGAAGATGTACCCGAAATGCGGGATTTTTATCTTTGCTGCTTTGAAAAACAGCCCGGTACCGGCGAGAGGGACGGCTACGCGGAGGAATTGACCGATCATGTAGCGTTGGTTTCCTGCATAAAAGACCATCAGGATATGGGCATGCCGATGGAATGCTTCAGCCGTGATCAGCTGCTGCCCGACTGGGTATGGGATAGCGATGAGCAGCAATCCTTCTTTGTGCGCCTGCTGCATCAGAGAGATAGTTTCTTTGGTTATTGCATGATCCGCTACGAGGAAGGGCATATCCCCAGCCTGTTCTTCCACCAGTGGAATGTGACTATCGCCAATGCACTGCGGCATTTGTTCAACCAGCAAAAACTGCAGCGCCTCTATGAGGAGCGCAGATTGTCCAGCATCACCGACCCCCTCACCAGCACACACAACCGCCGGGGGTTGGAAGAAAACATTATGCCTACATGGGAACAGCGCTGCCAGCAGCATGAGCCTGTAGCGGTGATGACCTTTGATATGGATAATCTGAAGCCCATCAACGATACCTACGGTCACGGCGCTGGCGATAAAGCCCTGCAAACCGTTGCCATGGTGCTGCGCCGCCTGGAGTGGGAAGGCGCGGTATCGGCCCGTATCGGCGGCGATGAGTTTTTCCTGTTTTTGCCCAAGTGCAGCGAGGCAGAAGCCCAAAATGTTTTGGCGACCATTATGGAGGATCTTGCCTTGCAGAACAAGAAAAACGGCACGCCTTACGAAGCGGCCATGTCTGCCGGTGTGTTTGCGACCGTGCTGGATACCGATACTACTTTGGATAACTGCATTCGTGAAAGCGATAAACGGATGTATGCCAACAAACGCCTGCGCAAGCTGCAAGGCTGATGCAGGGGAATACGAAAAAGAAGCTCCTTTGATGATTTTTTTCATCCGAGGAGCTTCTTTTTATCTTCTTGTTTAATGATGCCCGCCGCAGCCGTGGTCGCCGCAAGTGTGGCCATGGCTGCCGCAATCGTGCTCATGCTCATGGTCGTGGTGATCGCACTGGGCGTTGGGGTCGTAGTTTAGCGTGCCGCCAACAAAGGCTTCTGCGGCCTCATCTGCTTTGCCCTGTACACCGGCGTACAGCTTGATGCCTGCTTCAGCAAGCGCCGTCTGTGCACCGCCGCCGATGCCGCCGCAAATGAGGGCATCCACCTGCAAACGGTTCAACAAACCGGCCAATGCGCCATGACCGCTGCCGTTGGTGGGAATGAGCATCTTCTGGGTGATCTTTCCCTCTTCAATGCGATAGAGCATGAATTGCTCAGTATGGCCGAAGTGCTGAAAGATCTGTTCTTTTTGGTAGGGGATCGCGATCAACATGGTACATTCTCCTTCTTTCCTTCATAGTATGCATTATTCAACTTCCAGAACATAACGTTCGCAGGCGTTGATCAGCTTGGTGTTGCCGTGTACAAGCACCCGCGGTACGCTGGCCCCATAGCTCATGTGCATATGCCCGTAAGCCCAGTAGCGGGGTTTGTGATGCTTGAGCAGCTTATGAAACGCCTGAAACCCGCGGTGCACACGGCTGTCATCATCTCCCAGCCCGCGTACAGGGGCATGGGTGACCACCAGATCCACCCCGCCGGTCAAGAGCAACTTCCAGCGCATTTTCCATACACGGTGTGCCATTTCGGCTTCGGTGTATTGGTGCGGGCCGTTGCTGTAGCGCTGACTGCCGCCCAGCCCCAAAATGCGCAGCCCGCCGATCGTAACAATGCGATCTTCAATGCATACGCAGCCTTCCGGGGGATGTTCCTGATACTTGCCATCGTGGTTGCCGTGAATATACAGCACTGGAGCATTGCACATGGTAACCAGAAAACTAAGATATTCGGCTGCCAGATCGCCGCAGGAAATGATCAGGTCGATGCCGTCCAGTTTGCCGGGGGTATAAAAGTCCCACAGGTATTTGGATTCTTCATCTGAAACAAGGAGGATCTTCACAGGGCACGTTCCTCCTCTGTCTCGGGCTGAAGGTGATCGCGGTTTACGCCCAGATGGCGTACCAAGGGCTGGGAGGCCGGCAGCAGCTCCTCATAGGCGGGGATCGTGCCATCCAGCGAGTCGCACAGCCAGTCCATGTGCATCATTTCTTCCAAGGAAAAACCATGGATGCCGTCGTTGCGCAACAGACCGTTTTGGTCGGTGATGCGGCAGCGGAAGGGATCGATACTGCCATCGGTGAGGCCCTTTTTGAGAATTTCGCCCAATTGCAGCATGCCGCTGGGCAGCTGATCGTACAGTTCCACATCGATCACGCCGCTGCTCATGCCCCACCAATAGTTGACCGCTTTGCCGGATGGCTCCACGCCAAGGGTCTCCCAGTTGCCGGCGAGAATGCTGCGGATGACCCGCTCGTAGAACCGCCCCCAATGCCATCTGGGCGAGGCCAGAGGCGACAGACCGCCATCGGGGGTCAGCTGGTAGGTGCCCCATTCCCATGCCCAATGGGGCTGGGTGTTGCCGGTATCCCGGTTAGAGATAACGGTGACCCCTTCATTTAGCAATTCTTCCACCGGGTTGCCGGGCACGCAGGACCATTTCAGCTTTACACGGGCGGTGGGGTTGGTCAGGCGCACGCCCAAAGCAAAGGCGTTGATGCCCGCAATGGTGCCGATGATGGGATAATTGGCCACATAGCCGATGCCGCTATCCTTGGCCATGGCACCCGCAATAGCGCCGGTGATGAACTTGCCCTCGTGGATGCGCGTGTAGTAGGTACGAACCCCCGCATAGGGCATGGAAAGGGAACAATTGAGCACCCGCACCTGAGGGTACTTGGCAGCGATCTGGCGGCAAGCGCCGATCATGGGCGGCGTGGTGGCAAAAATGACCTGAGCACCGTCCTCCACGGCTTTTTCCATGGTGGTGTAAGCATCCTCGTAGGGGCATTGGTAAACCATGGTGGTAACGGTATCGCCCATGGTTTCCTTCAAGTGCTCACGTCCCAATTCGTGGGCGGCGATCCAGCCGCTTTTCTCCGGCGCAAAGGCGTGGATGAAAGCCACGTTCAGGTGAGTGATACGCCCAAAACCCAACAGGCGCGTCCAGTTGATTTTTTCTTGGGATGTGGCTTCGGTGCTGATCTGAATGGGGGAATGGTGGGTCAACAGCCGTACATCCGCCCAAATGGCGGCCAGCGACTTGTCCAGCTCAGCCGAATCGATGGTATCCAGCAAGGTAAAGGGATGCAGCTCCAGCCAAGCCATCAAGGCTTCGCCGGGGGTCACATCCAGCTTTTCGGCGTTCAGGCGCACAAAGGATGCTTTGAAGCGGCGAAAGCTGTATAGAAAGTTGAGACGTTCTTCCTTCGTCCATACATGGTCGGCGGTGAGCCCCAGCGCAGCCTGCAGCTTTGGGTATTGCCCGGGCTGGCGCAGCCACACATCATATAGGTTGCTCAGCTGGAAAAAGTTGATAAACTCGTAGTAGGCTACCACCTTGGGGTCGTCGCTGAGGGGCGGCACCACACGGGTCACATTGCCACGGATGCTGGGGCATTCGTAGCTTTTGAGCACACTAACACGCTTGTTGCCTTCTGTAACAAAGAACTGCCCCATGTATTCATAGCAAATGATGGGGTCGTGAATACCATCTGCCAGATGGGAGGCACACAGGCTGATCCACTTGTTGCCAAACTCGCTGGATGCATCCAGCAACGGCATAAAGTTGCCAGCAAAAGCAGATTTTCGCCCCGTGGTAGTGGTGCCTACGATCTGTTCCATAGGGATCTCCACCACGCCGACGGGTACCCGGCGGGCAACAGGGCTTTCTCCCAGTACCTCATCCAGCACGAGGGGGTAGGGGTTTTGACCGCGGATCACACAGGCGTTGTGGTATTTTTGTCCCTGCTTGAGGGCACGGGCGTATTGGGTAGAAGCATCGTTCCAGCTCATGGATGACCTCCTGTTTGCGCAGTATCAGTTGGCTGTGTAGGCGAAAATAAGGGAGAGCGTATTTTCTACTCCCTTTACGTGGCTGCGTTCGTAGCCGTGGGAAGCATAAACCCCTGCGCCGATAAGGGCATAGCGGATGTCGTGCCCGGCGCGCAGTGCTGTGCCAGCATCGGAGCCGTAGGCGGGGTACACATCCACAGCGTAGTCCAGTTTGTGTTCCTTGGCCAGAGCGACCAGTTCGCTGGTCATGGCATAGTCGTAGGGGCCGGAGGAATCCTTGGCGCAGATGGAGACCTGAGTTTCGGTGCAGCCAACGCCCTCGCCCACACAGCCCATATCCACCACCAGCAGGTCTTCGGTATCCTGCGGCAGACCAGTGGAAGCACCGTGGCCTACTTCTTCGTAGATGGAGAAGAAAATGGTGGTTTTGCGGCTCAGGATAACGGCTTTGTCGGCGACAGCTTTGGCAAGAGCCAGCAGCATACCGGCGCTCAGTTTATCATCCAGAAAACGGCTGCGAATAAAGCCGCTGGGGGTCACGTGTGCACGGGGATGCAGGCAGATAATATCGCCGGTGGCGATGCCCAGCGCTTCGGTCTCTTCCTTGGAGGAGACCAATTCATCCAGCAGCACTTCCAAATGCTTTTCGTCCCGCTTGGTGTCTTCCAGCTCTCGGTTTACGTGCACGGAGGCGTTCTCCATGGCAATAACGCCGGTATAACGCTTGCCGCTGCGGGTGATGATGGACACATTCTCCGTCTCGACAGCGCTCAGGGAAGGCCCGCCCAGACGGGTGAAGCGCAGACGGCCGTTGGGCTTGATGGCGCTCACCATCAGACCCAGCGTATCCACATGGGCTGCCAGCGCCAGCGGGTTGCCTTCGCCACCCAAAGTGCAGCATACGCTGCCTTTGCGGTTGCGCACAGGCGAGAAACCCAAGGTGGTCAGGGTCTCCAAGAGATAATCGGTCACGTTTTTGGTGTAGCCGGTGGGGCTGTCGATGGATAGCAGCTGCATGGTCTGTTCCACGGTGTAACGGGTGTATTGTTCCATATGGGCAACCTCCTTGGGTGTTTTGTTACAGGGTAAGGGTCTCGCCGCCGTGCAGGTAGCAAAGCCCCGGCAGTTTGGCAGATAGATAGTCGCAGGCCTCCTGACCGGTGCAGTGCCCGGTGAAGATGCGCAGATCTGGGTAGTTCGCCAGTTGAGCGGCGATCTCGTCCATCAGCTCGTGGCTGACGGTCTGGTTTTTGGCGGGGCTGTACAGGTGCAGCCCGCCGATGCACACCTTGGGCTGCATGGGGACGGCTTTTTTGAGGATATTCACCACGCCGCTATGCCCGCAGCCCATCAGCAGCACATTGGTTTCGCCCCGGATGAGCAGGTTTTGCTCGTGCAGGAAGGGGTCGGGCCCACCGTCCTCGTACAGGTTGCTGTTGGCGGTGGAGGGGCACAGGCTGCGGTCGGTAACGGTAAACAGGTACAGGGTATCATCCAGCTGAGTATCCCCATCCAGCAAAGTGACCTGCGGGTGCGCCATTAAAGCGGGGTCAAGGCCAATGTTGCGGTAGGGGGGCAAGGTGCGGCTTTCGTGCAGCCGGAAGGCTTGCCGCTGGATATAGACCTTGGCATGGGTGTTGCGCTGCAAAAAAGCTTCCAATGCGCCGCCGTGGTCGTAGTGCCCGTGGGAGATGATGACGGTATCCACTTGGGTCAGGTCGATGCCCAGCGCATGGGCGTTGGTAAAAATGGTTTCATCCGGGCCTACATCAAATAAAAGTCGGCGGTCGGCGGTCTCCACATACAGGCTCAAGCCGTGAGCGGCTTGGATGCCTTGAATAGGCTGGTTTTCCACAAGAACGGTGATGCGCACAGGCAGGGCTCCTTTCTTTTGCGAGGGGCATTGGCAGCTTACGTTGCGGGCTTTTGCATAAACGCCCGGATGCGGTCAAGGTGCTTGCGGGCGACCTGCTGCCCGTGCCGGTAGGCGACCCGCAGTTTTTCCGGGTCATGCTCAAGGCGGCTCATGGGCAGGGGCGCTTCTGGGCGCAGGATGAGCGCATTTCCGGCGGCTTCCTGCTGCTCTGCATAGGCAACTTGTTGGTTGTAGGCTTCGTGGCGCTGTGCCATGGTATCCAGCAGCTTGGGGTACTTGCCAAGGGCAAGGCGCATCAGGGGCAGCGCCTTGTTGGGCTTTTTTACATACCCGGCAGGCTGGGTCAGGATGATCAAGTTGCGCTCGTAGCCCAAAGCCTCGAAGGCTTTCAGCGGGATGGAATCGGAGATGCCGCCGTCCAATAGGCGGTAGCCGCCCACCTCCACGATGCGCGATACCAGCGGCATGGAAGCGGAGGCACGGAACCATTGCATGCTTTCCGCGTTGCTGACAGGGCAGTTCTGGTACACCGGCTTGCCGGTCTCCACATCGGTGCAGACCACATAAAAAGGCATGGGGTTTTGGTTGTAGGCCTCCACATCAAAGGGATCCAGCTCATAGGGGATGGTGCTGTAGCAAAACTCAGCCCCGTACAGGTCGCCGGTCTTGAGGAGGGAGCGGAAGCTGCAATAGCGGGGATCGTTGCAGTAGGCAGTGTTGTAGCGAAGTGCCCGCCCGATCTGCTTGGATTTGACATTGCAGCCGAAGGCAGCTCCGGCCGATACGCCGATAGCCCCATCAAAGGTAAGATCCTCTTGCATCAATACATCGGTAACGCCTGCGGTAAAAAGTCCGCGCATGGCGCCGCCTTCCATCACAAGCCCAGTTTTCATGGCTGGTTCACTCCTTCTGCGGGGGATAAAACCCCACTTTATCATTTTACCATAATTTTTGACGTTGCGCTTCTCTTTTGGCAAATTCTGCGCTCCGTTTTGCCTGTTGAACTGCCGTTGCCCGGGCTTGTGCCGCCAAAAGCAGGAGAAAAACAGCAACTTGCCGAATGTATACAGCAACTGACAAACGATAGGAGGCCCGTCTATGGAACCATGGGTCAATGTACATTTTCCGGAGGAGGCAGGGGTTTCCTCCAAGGGACTACTTAAGTATCTGGATGCAGTAGCCAATGCTCCGGAGGTGGAGCATCATGCTATTATGGTGCTGCGCCACGGCAAGCTGGCCGCCACCATGAATTTTGCCCCTTATGATAACCAAACGCCCCACATGCTGTTTTCCCTGAGTAAATCCTTCACCTCTGCGGCGGCTGGCTTTGCCGTGCAGGAAGGCTTGCTCCACTGGGATGACAAGGTGCTGGACATCCTGCCCGACAAAGCGCCGGAGAACCCCTCGGAGTGGCTTGGGCAGGTGACGCTGTCCCATCTGTTGATGATGGGCTCCGGCCTTGACCCCAAGAGCGACGAAGTGGGCGGCGAGGACTGGGCCAAAGCGGTGCTGGCCTGCGAGTGCATCCATGAGCCGGGCACCCATTTCCACTACAACAGCCACGGCACCTATCTGGTCAGCTGCATGGTGCAGCGGGTTACCGGCATGACGGTGCGGGATTACCTGATGCCCCGCCTGTTTGAGCCGCTGGGTATTCCCAAGCCGGAATGGGACTGCTGCCCTGAGGGCATCAATGTGG
>JAZSRK010000094.1:0-49769 GCA_045538465.1 Candidatus Limiplasma sp.
ATCAATAAAGCTTACATGCCCCAGTTTGACCGGCACCTCAAAAGAAATGAGCTTGTCCGCATCCTCCACGCCCAGTACCTTTTGCAGCAAAGTAAGCCAGAAGGTCTGGGTTTCCTGCTTTTCATCGCCACGGTTCTGCCAATAGGCGGCAAACTCCCGGGCAGCGGTGCGCTTTTCCATATCAGTCATGGGGCAAGTACCTCCGTTATTTCATCAAAAAGGTAAGCGATACAACTATTATACGGCATTGTGTATGGGGATGGCAAGGTGGGAAGTTATCGTTTTTATTTACAATAATGGAAAGGCAGAAACAACCATATGCTATCTTGAACAAACGCATATTCACGAAGCAAAGCGCCCACCGAACAAATCGGTGGGCGCTTCCCTTACTCCTCCAACCCCTTATACTCCGTCACCGCCCGTAGATACGCCTTGGGATCCCCATTCAGTACCAGCTCCACATAGGCCTCCGGATCGTTGTAAATCAGGTAATCCAGTTCCGACCGCTGGTACATATCTTCCGCTTCGGCCTGCTCAAACTTGGTGCAGTCGATGGACAGGATCGTCCCATCCCGGAACCAGGCATCCACGCAGCCAGTATCCATGTTGAAATAGCAAGTAAACAATTCCATTGCGATGCTCCTTTCTCTGCGCCCTACAGGACTTGTTCCTTCCTGGGGGCGTTCTTCTTCCATGCACCAAAAAGATCCCACAGATGATTGCGTTCGATGGTATCCTCATAGCCGCGGAGCTTTTCTTTCAAGCGGCTGTTTTCTTCCTCCAAGTCAGCGGCGTGCAGCCTGCCCTTGACCGATTTCAGAGCTGTCAGCTCCTTGGTGGCTACCGCCAGCTTTTCCTTCAGATCGGCAATGGTGGCTTTCGCTTCCCTCAGCAGCTTTCTGAGCTTGCCTTCCTTCTGCTCCTTAACAACATACTTCTGGGCTGCTGATACCAGTTTCTCATAATCCTCGCGCTCCACGATCATCTTGGAAGTCAGCGGGAGGGGTTTGGCCTCGATCTGTGCCACCTCCCGGACGGAAACCTTCTGCTGCCTTGCCCTCTCCAAGGCCTGTTCCACTTCTGCCAGTTCCTGCGTGCGCTGTTCCTTTTTGTATTCCAGCACGCTCAGATGCTCCCGGTGTTCCCCTTTCTTTTCCCATTCGATGCCGTGCTCCAGCATGATTGCTGCAAGCGCTTCCTTTTCCCGCTGCACCCAGAGATCGCGCTCGGTCAGGGAACGCCCCTCACCCTTGATGCCCTGATCTGCCAGAGCCTGTTTCAGCGATACCCGGGTGGACAACCCACGGGTGCTGCCGGTCGTGAAGGGAATGAAGTCGATATGCAGGTGGGGCGTGGCCTCATCCATATGCAGATGAGCAGAGTACACATGGAGCTGCGGGTTCCGGCTGATGAAGTTCTTGAGGAACTCGTCCAGCACCGCGGCAGCCAGCTGCCCATTCTCGGTGGCAGATCCCATATCATCCTTGTTCCCGATCTGAAAAATCACCTCATAGAAGGGCTTTTCCTGCCTGCTTTGACGGATCTTTTCATAGTAATTGTCGATGCACCTGTCCTTGCGCTTCTGCTTGGCATTGTAGGCTGCCAACGCTTCCCCGAAGAGCTGATCATAGGCCTGCTGGATGGGCGTGTAGCAGTATTCAATGTTCAGATGACTGCGGGCTGGATCCACATTCTCTGCGGTAAAGGTGCGGCGGTTATGGTTGACGGAGCCTTTGCCCGACATGGCGCTGATGGTTCTTTTCATAGCTCACCTCCTTTTTGAACTTGTTTGTCGCCGCTTGGCGGCGGGTTTTGTTACTTTTGTCAAAAGTAACGCAAAAGCACTTTCGACACTGCGTATCAAAAGGTGCCTTGCGCTCGACCAGGGGGAATGCGGCTCCTGCGGGAGCCTCCCGCCGGTCATGCAGGCTTGACCCGCATGACCGGCTCAGCATCGTGTATCCCGATTCACAATGCTGAATGCAGTAAATGCAATAAATGCATTTTATTCTGCATCGGGGTTGACGAAAATCCGCATGTCAGGCGGGCGGCCTACGGCAAAGCTCACCGGCTCCTCCATGCGGATATACCCGTGATCTGCCAGCAGATCCAATGTAGGCAGCAGTTCCTCCGTCTTGCGGAAGAACTTGCCCCGGCACATCTGAAACAGCTCTGCCCGCTTGATCTCCGTAATGCCCTTCTTGCGTAGCTTGGCGAGGACAAACCGGGCCTTCTGGATGCTCAGATCCGTACCCATCATGGAGTAGGCGTAGAGAGAATGCTGGAGAAAGTACTGCCCGATCCGAATGGCCCGCCGGATGGTATCCCCGGAGATGGGTGCTGCGTCAGCGTGCGCCGTCTCCGTTGCGTGGATCAGTCCGGCGATCCGCAGCACTGCGCCGATGTACTTGCTGGCCCAGTCGGAAATGGCCTGCCCCTCCCCCACCAGAAACTGCTCGTGTTGCTGGAAGTACGCGGCGATCTGCCGGGCGGCTTCCTCGTCCAGCGTCAGGGTACGGGGTTCCTCCGGGCGTTCCAGCGCCATCAGCTGATAGATCATGCTGCGGTAGGCAGCTTCGGTTTCCGGCGGGATGGGCGATGTTCTGAAGGAACGGCTGCCGATCCGGGAAGGCGGCGATGAGTAGAGGAACCGGGCGATCAAGCCTCTGCCGCTCATGGTAGCATTGGTCATGATCTCCTCCAGCACGCAGGGCTGGATGCTCAGCACCGCTGACAGCGCCGGATGCTGAATGGCCTCTGCTTCCCGGGTTTTGCGATCCACATGGATGGGATCGCCGCAATGCCCTTTCAGCCATACATCGATGTTCACCTTGTTGCTGTAGCGACCGTTCATCATATCGAAGATGCCGCCCTCGGTGGAGATGACGGAGATCACGCCGCCGTTTTCTGCCATCAGGCTGGTGAGGGCTTCGCTGCTGCAATCATCGGCAAAGAAACGGGTCGGTTTCATTTCCGGGGTGCTGTCCAGCTGATCCATCAGGGTGTTCAGCTGGGCTTCCTCTGCGGCGGTGGAGGACTGCTCCATCTTCCGCTGCAAATAGTTGATCCTGCGCTGCAAGGCGTCACGCTCCCGCCGGTTGGCGCTGATGGCGGTCTTCTGTGCCTGATTGAACTCATCCGCATACTGTTGGAGATACCGGGTCATGTCGTTCATGACACTGGACTTGCGCTCGCCGGGCGGCGCAATCACCACCGTATACAGGCTCAAGGGCTCGTAATAGCCGGGGCTGCCCTGCACCCGATACTTGCCCTGCAAACATACCGCCAGCGTCCCCAAACCGATCACAGCCGCCATATCCGGCGCTGTCTGGCTGTGTTCCGCCACAGCGGTCACATAGGTTCTGAGAGGCTCCGGCAGGGCTTCCGTGGGAAAGGGCGGCAGCTCGCAGCATTGGGGTGTCAGCGGCCTGACAGGTAAGAATGCGGGGACATTGACTGGCTCGGGTGGTTGTACAGCAGCAGGGACAATGGGCTGCCGTCTCTCCCCATAGGTATCCTTGCAGCCCTGTATGGCATTTCGGATGGTGATCTGCCCATAGGTGGAGCCGCTTTGCTTGCGATCCCACTTGGGTCGCATCAGTCCGGACTGACGGAACAGCTCGTCCATCCGGGCAGCATCCCTGCCCGTCCAAAAGGCCAGATGGCTGCACAGGGCATAATCCGCTTCCGATTGGGAAGAATAACCGGTGGTATCGCCAGCCCAGAGCGCCTTGAACGCTGCGCCAGACCGGCAGTTCATGGCCCGCCGGAGGACATCCGGCGGAGCCGAAACGGAATTTACTGCATTTATTGCATTTCTTGCAGCGTTATTGGGTCTCACCATATACGTTTCCAGCACCTGCCGCAACTCCTGTGAGCGTTCCCCGAAGGGATGATTGCTGCAACGGTTGCCGGTCAGGGTCACATATTTGCTGGTGGCTCCCGCCACATACACTTCAATGCCCGCCTCATGGTTCATGATGAAGTAGCGGCCTGTATCGTACTGGAAGTCCTTGGCGCAGAACAGGATATGCACGCCGGTTCCGCTGGGGCTCAATTCCGTATAGCTGTGCATCATCTCGATGATCCGGGCAGCGGTTTCATCATAGTTGCCTTCCCCATCGATGCAGTGATCCAGATCGATGGCACAGATATCGTCAAAGATGCCCAGACCAACGCCATCATACCGGCGGCTGGCCTCACAGGCGGTCAGGTAGCCGGTGAAGGATTGGGGATCGTTGCTTTTGGCCCGCTCACCGGTGTGGGGTGTGTAGGGTACCTTGGTCTTTTTGCCGTTCCTGTCTTCATAGCGCCAGCAGCAGAAAACGCCTTTTTTCGTAAGCTCATAGGGAATCGTTTTGATCATTTTGCCTCCTTACTCGGTTGAAATCAGGCGGCTGCTGTAGTACAATATCTGTGTGAGGGATAGTACACAGCAGCCGCTGTTGGACTGTCGCATAGAGTCTTCATCTGCCAGGATGAGGGCTCTTTTTGTTGCGGATAAGCCGGGGATCATACCGATTCTTGGTTGAAGTAGCCAATTTCCTCCCACACCTTCCGATCGGGGCAGTAGTAGTTGTACTCGTTGGAATCCCCACGTTTCAGCGCGATCCCGAAGTGCAGCAACCCCTGCTGGATGCCCAGCCGGACGTACTGCGCGTCCTTGTGCATGGCTTTGGCGATTTCAGCGATGGGTACGTTGCGGCCTGTAAAAGGCGGCAGGGTGACATAGAGACGATTGTTTTCCATAGACATTCCTCCTGTTTCGTATATTAGAAATATTATTTCCATATACATCTTACCACCATCGAGCGCATTCGTCAATAACTCATTAGAAATATTTTTTCGTATCTACTACTTGAATTTCTATAATGTGCATGATACAATACAGTTATACCACTATCCATTGCCTCTGTTGGCAACGAAAGGAGTAATCAAATGATCTACAGTGCCGACGATCTCTTTCCATATCTTGCTTCTTTGTTCAAGCCCTACGAGGACACAGTTGACAATAGCGTATTCATGCGCTTTACACAGGAGTTTAAAACATACGCAAAGAACTATGAAGCCACTACCGATGTAACCATAACCCACGTTCTGCGCGATTACCTACGACTGGAAGCCAACTCGCAAATGGACGATGACGATCCCTACACCATCATGCTTCGGGAACTGTATCAGCGTGTGAACGCCTCACTGATCGGCGCCCGGATCCGTGATGCCCGCAAAGCCAAGGGAATGAGTCAGACCGCCCTTGCCACTCGCCTGAACAAGACGCTCCGTTCCGTCCAGAAGTACGAAACCGGCGAAGTAGAGGTCTCCATTGCGCAGCTTGACATCATTGCCGATATTCTGGAGGTTTCCAGCAAATCACTTCTGGGGTTTGATAACGACAAAATTCAGGTGAAAACCCTTGAAGATGTGCTGTACTTCATTCACGATCTAAGTAAAAAAGAAGAACTGCGGTTCAAAATCATCACAAAGCATCCCCAATGGGACGGCGAATGGTCTGCTTCTATCTATTTTGATGCTACCGACATTACCGGCGAACACAACCGGGATATCTGCAGCATGCTGAACAACTATCATAATCAACTCACGCTGATGCCCTATGTTGGGGATCCGGGCGAGGCCATGGATAAATGGGTATCCAACGAAGGACTCCGTTATCGCGGCGCTACGCTGATGGATCGCGATCCGGCAGAACTATATCCGCGTGACTTCAGCGATGAACAAGGCTGATGCCTTTTTCATAAACTACCTGGGCGAAAGGAAGATTGATACTATTTGAGACTACCCAACGGTTACGGAAGCGTCAAAAAGATGTCCGGCAAGCGCCGGAGACCCTACATGGTACGAAAGACTGCCGGTTGGCGGTACGATCCCGAGAAGGACAAGCAGATTCAGGAGTACACCATCATCGGTTATGCTGCCACCAGAGCCGAGGCATTGCAGATGCTGGCTGAATTCAACCAGAACCCCTTTGATATCAAAGCGGCAAAGATCACCTTTCAGGAGGTATACGAGCGTTGGTCGAAAGAAAAGTTTCCGACGATCTCCGTCTCCAACGTACACGGCTACGAAGCCTCCTTCAAGGTTTGCAGTACCCTGAACAACAAACCCTTCAAAGACATCAAACTTGCCGATCTGCAATTTGTGGTCGATACCTGTGGCAAGAACTACCCCACACTGAAAAAGCTGAAAAGCCTGTTCAGCCAGCTGTACGATTACGCCATGAAGCACGATATCTGCAACAAGGATTATGCCGAATTTGTCGATATCATCCGCTACAAAGACAGAAATCCCGACAAGCGGGATCGGAACAAATTCACCGGTGAACAGATTCAGCGTCTTTGGGAGCTGGCTGATGATCCTTACTATCAGATCGTTCTGATGCTGATCTACAACGGCTGCCGTATCTCTGAGTTTCTGGATCTGCGCAAGGAGCAGGTGCATCTGGATGAACAGTATTTCGATGTGATCGCCAGCAAAACAGACAATGGCATTCGTAAGGTTCCTATTGCAGACAAGGTGCTGCCTTTCTATAAGGCATGGTATGAAGGTTCCACCTGTGAGTATCTTCTGCACACACCCGATCAGAAGCACTTTGATTACAGGAACTACTACGACAGTTACTTTACGCCCCTGATGGAGCAGCTGGGGTACACGCAGACGCCCCACTGCACCCGTCACACCTGTATTTCCCTGCTGGCAGAAGCCCATGTTGACCAGACCATGATCAAGAAGATCGTAGGCCATTCCGGTGCCATGACGCTCACCGAAAGGGTTTATACCCATCTTGACATCAACGCTCTTGTGGATGCAATCAACCGGATTTAGGGTTAGGAATAAAAATTCGCAGCATGCAAAAATGGCAGGCAACCATCCATTGCTGAATCGTTTCCTGCCATTGATAGGCCATCATTTTGGATGCCATATGCTATTGCGAATTCTGTTTCCTGCTCGCTCCCTGCTTGCTTCCTGTAGGATCAATATACAGAAAAGCGGAGCAAAACGGAATGCTTGTAAGCCTTGTAAATAAAAGCATTCCAGTGCCGTGAACAGCACTGGAATGTTGGTTTGATTAGCGCTTAGAGAACTGGGGCGCACGACGGGCAGCCTTGAGGCCGTACTTCTTGCGCTCCTTCATACGAGGATCGCGAGTGAGGAAGCCAGCCTTCTTGAGGGCTTCGCGCAGGTCGGGATTAGCCTTGATGAGGGCACGGCTGATGCCGTGACGGATGGCACCGGCCTGACCAGACAGACCGCCGCCGGTCACGTTGACCAGAATGTCCATATCGCCGCCAGCCTTGGTGAGTTCCAAGGGCTGACGCACGGTCATCTTGAGGGTTTCCAGACCAAAGTAGTTGTCAAGCTCGCGCTTGTTAATCAAAATCTTACCGTCGCCGGCGACCAGACGGACGCGGGCAATAGCCTTCTTACGGCGGCCAACGGCATTGTATTCAACCTTCGCCATTTGTTAAACGCTCCTTCCGTCTTACTTAATCTCGAGAACTTCGGGCTGCTGGGCGGCATGCTCGTGCTCGGCACCGGCATAAACCTTCAGCTTCTTAGCCATCTTGCGGCCGAGGGGGCCCTTGGGCAGCATGCCTACCACAGCGTGCTTTACAGCAAACTCGGGCTTTTCGGCGATCAGGCGGCGATAGACGGTCTCCTTGAGGCCGCCAACGTAGCCAGTGTGATGGTAATAGATCTTCTGATCCAGCTTCTTACCGGTCAGCTTGACCTTATCGGCATTAATGATGATAACGAAGTCGCCAGTGTCCACATGAGGGGTATAGATAGGCTTGTTCTTACCGCGCAGGATGGCGGCAACCTGGCTTGCCAGACGGCCCAGAACAACATCCTGAGCATCGATGACATACCACTTGCGCTGTACATCCGCGGCCTTGGCCATGTAGGTATTCAAGGCTAAGTCCTCCTTCAAGGAATCTGTGTAATGATGGTTGCAGGTGTTTGATGGTCAGCAAACTTCTGCGAGTGTCAATAGGATTCCGGGGCTGGCGGAGTCTATTGATGCCAAAAATCATTCTACCAAACACTTACTCATATGTCAAGCAAAAAAGCGCAGAAAATCGCTGTTTTTCTCAAGAAAACTTACGAAGAAAACTTTCAAAACTTTCATTAGGCGATGCATGCAGATGCAAACGGACTGTTTCGATAGGCAGGATATATGCTATGCGTTAGAGAATAATGAAATGATGCTCTTTACAAAAGAGTGCAAAATCTACGCGGAGGGATCGTATGCAACAACGGCTCGATCTAAAAGCATGGCGGGATCCGATCAAAGGCATCGCCATTCTCTGGATTTGTTTTTTTCATGCCAGATTTAACCTTGACCATATCCCCGTTATTTCTTCCATTCACCAAGTTGGTTATTTGGGTACAGATATTCTTGTGTTTCTATCTGGCTTTGGGCTGTACTATTCCTTGCAGCGCCCGCAAACCTTGAAGGAATACTACACCCGGCGTTTCAAACGCCTGCTGCCCACTTACCTTTCCATCGCACTTTTGTGGTGTATCGTCATGGTTCCCCTGCTGGATCTGTCCACCGTGCAGGCTATCCGTTCGGTCGTCGGTACCTTCACCATGATGGGCTTTATCGCACAAACGCCCCGGTACATCAACTGGTACCTTTCCTTCCTGCTGATCAGCATCGTCATCGCGCCCATCATCCACAGCTTTCTCTCCAATGCACGAAAGCCTTTGCTCACGTGGATGCTGCTGGTGTTTGCTGCCGGTGTTATCGGTCTGTGCTATGTTGCACATAACCAGCTGATCATGTATTCCCGTTTGCCGATTTTTGTTCTCGGCATGGGTTTTGCCATGCCTTCCACCAAAAAAGACCGGCCAAAGCTGGCAGCTGCCCTGTATATTCTCTCCTTCCTGCTCGGCGCTGCAATACTATGGCTTTGCAGGCACCGCTATACCGAACTCCTGTTGGATTACGGCATGTACTGGTATCCCGGCTTCCTCATCATTCCGCCGGTTTGTGCTGCGCTGGGCTTCCTTTTCCGCAAGCTTGCTTCGGCCCGCTTCATCCTTATGCCCTTGACATGGTTGGGGCAGGCCTCTTTCGAAATTTTCCTGTTCAATGTATGGTTCGAGTTTATCTGCAAAGAGATGAAGCAATATAATGAACCCCTGCCCTACTTGCTGTGGATGCTCCTTTCCATTGCCATCGCTCTTGTATGGCACTGGCTGGTGGGCGTTGTGACCAAAACAAAGAAAAAAGCTGCATGATCTTCTGTTAAAACGAGCGCATCGCCAACGAGGCGATCGCCAGATCTGTCCATCCACTGTAACATGGTAAAGCCCGCCTAACAGTACCTTGTCAGGCGGGCTTTGCTTTATCCATCAATTTTGATCTCCCTGATCTCCTTTTTGGGTTTAAGCATCTTTCGCACCATTTTTTCCACAGCTTCCAGCTCCCCGATCGGGCAATTGACAAACAGCGCTTGCCACCACTCCGGATCGTACACCAGCATAACGGCGTTTTCCCGCCAGAAATGCACACGCTTGATATCCTTCCACTGGATGCAGCGGTAACGGATCAAGGTGAGTCCGGGAAGCACATGCTCATCCTGAGCGAGCATCTCCAATTCATCTTTGGTGACCAAGCGGGTGTACAGCTGCACCGGGGCGGCCTCATGCAGATAATAACGCACATGGATACCCTGCTTATCCAACTCGTACTGGATACGTTCGCCGCCCTGCAAACGCAAAATAATATAGAAAACCAGCAGTATAACGCCCAAAAGGATCAGCATAGCACCCGGAAAGCCGCTGCGCAAAAGGCGCTCTACCGCCGCCTTGCCCCCGGTCGCCATCTCAAAAAGCAGCGATACCGCCACCACTCCCAAGAGCAGCGGCAGTGCAATTCGCAACAACTCATTCCAGCAAAACCAGTCCTTTACCGGCACATGCGCTATGCCAAAGGTCAATTTTTCACTGGTTTTGGTCAGCTTGCCGCCGCAGTGGAGACAGGTCTCTCCCGGCGGTACATCCATTTTGCATTTCTTGCAGTATTGAACCAGAGGCATCCCATCCGCTCCTTTCCATGGTGCATCTTCTCTGTATAAGGCGATCCATCGGCGGGCATACTGCCCGTGAGGTGATAAACATGAATATCTATCCCACATTGCGGGAACTGATCCAGAACGATCCCAAAAGCCGGCAGTTGTTTGACTCCTTCCCGCCGGATGCGCAGGTGGCCGTGCAGGAGCAGCGGCAAAACATCCACACCTACGGCGACCTTCAGCGTTTGGCGGCAAGTTTTCAGCTGCGAAACAGCAGCCGATAGGCTAAAAAACGATCAGCGGTCATAGGGTATAGGGACTAACCATCCGAAAGGAGATACGACCTATGACCCAAAACCAGAATGGTTCCATCTGCGCTGAGGAATATGTGGTCAAACGAGGAGACAGCTTCTACCTGATCGCCCATAAGCTGGGCGTGCCCCTGAGGGACTTGCTGGCCGCCAACCGGGATATCCACCCTGCCCGCCTGATGGTAGGCGATGTACTGTGCATCCCCCGTGAGGAGGATGACAAGCCGCAAGGCGGTACACCTGGCGGCGATAATGGCACTGCCGGCGGCAGCACAGGCACTAATGGCACAGGCAGCACCGGTAACAACAATGCTGGCAATAACGCCGGTACAGACAGCGATTACACAGGGAACAACGCTGGCACAGGCAGCGGCAATGTCGGGAACACCAACACCGGCAATAGCAGTGCACCCTCCATCGGCGAAGGTTCCGGTACCCCCGGCAACAGCGGCAACGTCGATGCCGACCCGCCCACGCCCGCCCCTGCTCCCGGTCTCAGCTGCCCTATAGAGGAACATCTGACTTTAGCGCAAGGGCAGACCATTGCGGATATTCAGCTGCAAAGCCTGCTGAGCCGCAACACCCTGCAAACCGCCAACCCGACTGTGGATCTGGATACCTTGCAAGCAGGGCAGACCATCTGCGTGCCCACAGAAAACATCGCCTGTGTTTTGCCGCCCACTTATACCTTGCTGGCAGGCGAAACGCTTGAAAGCGTTGCCATGCGGTTTAATCTGCCTTTGGGCAGTTTGCTGCGGGTAAATCCCTGTCTGGCTCCGCAAGATTTCGAAGAGGGCGTTACCGTTATTCTGCCCCGTTAACCGGCCTCTGCCATAAGGCGCTGCACCAGTCTTTCGATATACTGACGGGCCTCCTGTGCCCCTATCAGCGCATCGGTTTGGCTCTGCGGTGCATCCCCCATCAGGCCGACAAACTGGCTCACCTTCAGTCCCAGTGCATCCTGCATTTCCTGATCGCTGCCACCGGCAGAAACCAGGTAATAGCAAAGAATGGAATCCGTCTGCCCCATACGGTGGGCACGATCCTCCGCCTGCGAATGCACTGCTGGCGACCAATCCAACTCGCCGAACACCACGCAGCTGGCCCTTTGCAGGTTAAGACCGGAGGCTGCCCGCAGCGAAATACAGCACAAATTCGTTTTGCCCGTCATGAAGCGTTCTACGGAGCGCTCTTTCATGGCGGGTGTTTCTCTGCCGGTAATAAAGGCAGGCGAGAAACTGTGCAGCTCTTTTTTGTAGATATCCATCACTTGATGATGGTGGGCAAACAGCAGCACTTTTTCGCCGCCTTCCACCAAAGCACGTACAAACTGCGCCACCGACGGCGCTTTGGCGATGCCAGCCGCCTGCCGCTCTCCCTGCTCGATCTCCATCGTCCACAGGGCACGCTGAGATGCGGTGATATCCTCCTGCCGCAGCTTTGCCATTATCTCATTTACCGGCTGCATCAGCTTGCGGTAAACGCCCTCGTCGCTATCTACCGCCATTACCAAGCGGCGCTTGGGGGGCAGCTCTTTGAGTACCTCCTGCTTGGTACGGCGCAGCATCAAACCGTCGGAGCGAAGGCGTTCGCCTAACAATTCCGGCTTGGCTACAATGCGGTTGCCGTAGCCATAGCACCATTCCCGGGTAAAGCTCTCATAATCGCCAAGGCAATGAAAATCCAGAATATTCACCACATTCCAGATCTCTGCCCCTTGATTGTAGATGGGCGTGCCGCTGAGCCCCACCACCCGGTTAGCCCTTTCGGCCAGCAGGCTGGCGGCGGAGTATTTTTCCGTTCCGCTGTGGCGCAGCTCCTGCACCTCATCGAAAATCACAGTGGGAATACCCGCCTCCGGCAAGTACTCCTTCCAGCCTCTCAATAAAAGATAGTGCATCAGATAGATATCTGCTTTGGGCAGCGTGTAGGGTTTGAGGCCCTTTATCACATGCACGGTAAGCTTTTCTCCATCAGGCTTCTGTACAAAACGGTCGATCTCCTTCTCCCAGTTGCGCAGCAAATGGGGCGGGGCCACAACGATCGCAGGGTATTCGCCCGTCTGGCTGAGCATAGCCAATGCCTGTACCGTTTTACCAAGACCCATCTCATCGGCCAGAAGGCAGCGTTCCGAGCGCAGAAGAAAACCCAAGCCTTCCTTCTGAAAGTCGGTAAGGGCACCCAAAAATGCAGTGGGGTTTGGCTCTACTTTCTCCGGCAACCGCAGGGATAATTCCCGTTTGATCACATAATCACGAGCTTCGGCAACTGCATTTTGCCAGCGCTCCCAATCCTGCGAACGCACAAGAAGCGGATAGCGCAGCATCAGCCAGTTCAGTTCGCCCACAATGCGCTTATGTGCAGTGAAGCGGGCTTCTCCCCTCTTGCCGGTATCGGAGCCGGGAAACAGCCGCTTGCAAAGCTCGGTAACTGTGGGGTCGCCTTTCACCGTCCAGCATTTGCGCTTGGCGTTGTAGCTGAGCGTGCCATAGGTACGGCGGTGCTGCTCCGAGGCCACCTGTGCCCCATCGGTATCCATCAAGTACGGCGGGATGACCGCATAATCATCGTACATAGGTCACGCTCCTTTCTTTTCTTCACTCATTCAGGCGCCGGTTTTACGGCAACGCCACTCCCCAGAGCTGGCTCAGGGATATCAGCCTTATGGGCTTACCCAATATCGCCTTTGGCAGACGCACGCTGCGCTCGGTAATAACGACCAAGCCGTCCACCGCCCCGCAAGCTGCGTAGCGCTGTAACTGCGCAGCCAGCGTAGCCGCAGACGGCTTGCCTTTTTTAATTTCGATACCGATGGTGCCCACCAGAAAATCGATCCGGCAGCCCTTGGCAATATTGGCCTCATGCTCAAAGGGCAGACCGGCTGCTTGCAACCGCTGCCCTACGCAGGCATGAAGATCGGTCTCATACATAGCGATGGGCGAGCGCAGCTCCATCAAAGCAGCTGCCACCATCGGCAAAGTAATATCCTGAGGCATGATCAATCAAGGGTGATCCGCTTGTTGTTGCGGCTTTCCCGGTACATCACGAACCGGCGACCGATGCATTGCACCGGCTCGGCGCCCAAACGGCTGCACAGCTCGTCCAGCGCTTCCCGGGCGGTAAGCTCGCAGTTCTGCTGCACAGCACACTTGATGAGCTCACGAGCCTCCAAAGCATCGTAGGCTTCCTTTACGGTACCGTCAGTAACGCCTTCCTTGCCTACATAAAGAATGGTATCCATGGTATTGGCCATGCTGCGAAGCTTGGCTCTTTGCTTGCTGGTCATTGTTTTTCTCCTTATTCCACAAAGTCGAATTCCATATCGCCGATACAGATGGTGCTGCCTTCGCCTGCGCCTTTTTGCCTAAGGGCATCGATGATGCCGCGATCCCGCAGGGTGCGGTGGAACCAGTTGAGGCTTTCCTCATCATCGAAATTGACGCTGTCGATGAAATGCTGCATCGCCGCGCCTTCCACATAGAAGTTGTCGTTTTCCCGACGGATGGTGTAGCTATCATCAATGATGGCAGCGACCTCCACCTCTTCCTCTGCAAAGACACGGGGCGGGGGCAGTTCAGGCAGCAGATTGATCACACGATCCAGCACCGCATCAAAGCCCTTGACCATGGCCGCGCTGACAGGGTATGTCTCATAGCCCAGCTTTTCGAATTCATCTTCCAAAGCATCGATCTCGGCCGGGTCGGCGATCAGATCGCATTTGTTGAGCAGCACCAGCTGGGGGCGACCTTCCGGCTCGCCGTACTTGCGCAATTCCTCATTGATGATGCGGAAATCCTCCAGCGGGTCGCGGCCTTCGCTGCCGGAAGCATCCACCACATGCAAAAGCAGACGGGTGCGCTCCACATGGCGCAAAAAGTCGTGTCCCAGACCCACGCCCTCGCTGGCGCCTTCCACCAGACCGGGAATGTCTGCCAGTACAAAGTCGGTGCCGTAACGCTTTACAATGCCCAGATTGGGGGTGAGGGTGGTAAAGTGGTAATTGGCGATCTTGGGCTTGGCAGCGGTCAAAGTTGCCAATATGGTGCTCTTACCCACGTTGGGGAAGCCTACCAGACCTACATCTGCAATGGTTTTCAGCTCCAAGCGGAACACATGGGGCTCGGTTTTGATGCCGGGCTTGGCAAAGTTAGGAGCCTGACGGGTGGGGGTGGCAAAATGCATATTGCCAAAGCCGCCCCGGCCGCCGTTCAGCAGCACCTTGGTCTGTCCGGGTTCGCTCATATCTGCCACCACAGCGCCGTCGCTCTCCCGAAGGAATACGGTGCCCACGGGTACTTTGATGGTCAGATCCTGTCCCCGCTTGCCATGGCAGCGGTTGGCGCTGCCATCGCCGCCATTCTCGGCCAGATACTTGCTATGAAAGCGGAAATCCAGCAAGGTATGCATATTGGGGTCTGCATACAGCACGATATTGCCGCCGCGACCGCCATCGCCGCCGTCCGGCCCGCCATTTTGCACAAATTTTTCCCGGTGGAACGATACACAGCCGTTGCCGCCGTTACCAGCCTTTACAGTAATTTGAACTCTGTCAACAAAAGATGCCATACATTTCTCCTTCTTCTACGATCCTCTATCACCCTTGCGGGTCGTTATGCCTCAGCGGGCTTGACAGCGGGCTTTTTTGCCGCCTTGGGAGCAGCCTTCTCCTTCTTTGTCTTGGGAGACAGCACCTGCGTGCCGGTCTTTTTCGCTGCGTCATAGGCTTTACAAAGCGCGTTCAGGGTGCAGCCTTCGCAGGCAGGGCGTTGGGAATGGCACACCCTGCGCCCATGAAAAATGAGCCAATGGTGAGCAGCCACCCAATCCTTTTTGGGAATGGCGACCTTGAGCTGCTCCTCGGTCTTTTCCACGTTGCTGGCATTAGCCAGCCCCAAGCGGTTGCTCACCCGAAACACATGGGTATCCACTGCGATGGTGGGCACACCAAAGGCGTTGGCAAGCACCACATTGGCAGTTTTCTGCCCCACACCGGGGAGCGCTGTCAGCTCCTGCATGGTGCCGGGCACTTGCCCGCCATGGCGGTGAAGGATCAGGCGGCAAGCCTCCACGATGTTGCTGGCCTTGGTTTTAAAGCCGCAGCTTTTCACCATAGGGTACACATCCTCCACCGAAGCAGCCGCCATCGCCTCCACATCCGGGTAGCGCGCAAACAAGGCGGGAGTCACCTTGTTGACCTGCTTATCCGTACACTGGGCAGATAGCATGACCGCTACCAGTGTTTCGTAGGGGTTGGAAAAGTTCAGCTCCGGCCCCGCATCGGGGTAAACCTGCGCAAGCTCTGCCAGTATGGCTTTTTTGCTGACTCGCATAGTTGCTCCTTCTATCAGTTCTTGGGCAGCATGTAGGCGGGCAGATCCACCTTGCTCAAGCCCTTGAGGCACAGGAACACCAGCACGATGTTGGCAGGCACCTCAATAAAGTAGTTGGGGCCGCGCATGAGCAGCCAGCCCATATAGCTGCGGCTGGACTGGGAATACATCACCTTCAGCCAGAGGGAATTGAGCGGCCAGTTGATGCACACCAGCGATACCACCACCGCAATAACCACCCGCACAATGGAGGGCTTGCGGCGGTACAGCACAAGACCGCACACCAGACCCACCAAGATATTGGTCAGCGTAAAGCCAGGAAAGTATGCGCCCTGAGGAAACAGATGAGCCCCCAGAAAATCGCCCAAGCCGCCTACGATCATGGCCGCAGGGGCGCCCAGCAGCGCACCGGCGATCGCAATGGGCAAAAAGCCGAAGTTGTACTGTTTTTCCATCAGCGGCACCTGCAGAATGTTGCCCAGCACCAATTGCAGTGCTACCAGCAGCGCTGTGAATGTAATGGTCTCCACACGAAACGTTTCCTTGTTTTTTTGCATAAGAAAATGCCTCCTGTCATTAGTAGTCGACTCGCAGGAGGCAGCACCAAGACAGCGGGATGCGCCGCAAGCACCGCGCCGATGTGGCTTCGTTTCATGACAACTCCCCGTTCATGAACACTTGACGCGCTTGCAGCTACTCTGCCTGACACGAATCGCAGGACGGAAACATTATACCCTGAGAAGCTGCAAGATGCAAGATTTTCATCTGTTTTCCTGCCGCACAAAGCAGCGCAGCGATGCTATACCCGCCAAAGGCTCCAATCGCAGGCATCAGCCAGCAAGGCGGCCACCGGCTCCAGCCCGGCCTGATCTGCCTCATTGAAGCGGCCTACGGAGGGGCTGTCGATATCCAACACGCCCAGCAACGTCCCGTTCTTTACCAAAGGGATCACCAATTCGCTGTTGGAAGCGCTGTCGCAGGCGATATGCCCGGGAAACAGATGCACGTCCTTCACCAGCTGGGTTCTAACTTGCCGTGCCGCTGCGCCGCATACGCCTTTGGCAAAAGGAATGCGGATGCACGCCGGCTTGCCCTGAAAAGGCCCCAGCAGCAGTTCTTCGTGACCAGCGCAAAGATAAAACCCCACCCAGTTGATATCCGGCATGGCCTGCCACAAAAGGGCAGCTGCATTGCTCAGATCGGGCAGCGGATGCCTCTCTCCTTCCAGAAGGGCTGATAGTTGTTTATACAAAAGGGCGTACAAGTCTGTTTTCTCCCGAGGCCAGCATTCCATGTTTTCGGTCATGCTCATTATCAGCCACCGCCTTTCCATTGTACGAGCCATCCCAGCGGCACGCTGCATGGCTGTATTCCCGATCCCAAGTATACACCATTTGCAGCCGCAAGCAAGAGGGCGCTGCTGTACAAACCAGCAAAAAAAGATTATAATAGGTTCGTTGATTAACGCCAAAGGCACAGGAGCGCTATTATTCCTTTGCAGCAAAGAATGCCCTCTGTTGCAAAAATACCAACGTGTTTTTTCCGCTCTTTGGCTTATCGTGTCAGCGTATTATGATGCGGGAGGGATTCTGTGAACCATACGGAACACAAACCACTAAGCACCAAACGGCATTTTCAGCCGGAGCAGGTGCTTTCCCTTGGCTTTCTCATTGCGATCATGGTAGGCACGCTGCTGCTCACGTTGCCGGTCTGCTCTGCCAGTGGCAAGTCGGTGGGCTTGTTGGGCGCTGCCTTTACAGCCACCTCCGCCGTGTGCGTGACCGGTCTGAACATCGTAGACATCGGGCTTGGCTATTCCAACTTCGGTCACGGCGTGATCATCGTGCTGATCCAGATGGGCGGTCTTGGGTTTATGATCTTCGCCACACTGGGCATGGTGGCGCTGGGGCGGCGTATTTCCCTGCGCAGCCGCGTGCTCATTCGCGACAGCATGAATCAGTCCGGGCTGTCCGGGCTCATTCGGCTTACCAAGTGGACCACTGCACTGGTCATTGCCATCGAAACGCTGGGAGCCTGCCTGTTGATGATCCGCTTCATTCCCATGTACGGGGTCGGCAAAGGCATCTGGTTTGGTTTTTTCCATTCCATCAGCGCCTTCTGCAATGCAGGCTTCGATCTGCTGGGCAACTTTACCAGCGTGGTGCCCCTTCAGAACGACCCGCTCATTATCGCCACCCTTACCGGACTGATCATTTGCGGCAGCATGGGCTTTGTGGTGTTTGTGGAGCTGATCAACAAGCCCTTTACCCATACCAAGCTGACCCTGCATACCAAGTTGGTTCTCACTGCTACCGGCATTCTTTTGCTGGGCGGCGCTGTGTGTTTTGGGGTGCTGGAGTGGAACAATCCTGATACCCTCGGCGGGATGACTCTTGGCAACAAGCTGCTCAACAGTTTGTTCCAATCCACCACCTGCCGCACAGCCGGTTTCTGCGCTGTAGACCAGCTTTCGCTGACCGATAGTTCCAAGCTGCTATCCTGCGTGCTGATGTTTATCGGCGCTTCCCCCGCCTCTACCGGCGGCGGCGTGAAGACCACCACCGTTTCTATGCTGATCCTGCTCATGGCCACGGTCGTAAGCGGCAGAGAAGAGTACACGCTTTTCAAAAAGCGCGTTGCACGGGATGTGGTCACCCGTGCCGTGACCATCGTCTTCATCGTGCTCAGCGCCATCATCGGCTGTACTTGCATCATTGCCGCCATTGAGCACAGCAAGGGCTTCCAGCTTATCGACCTGTTGTTCGAGGTCACTTCCGCTGTTACCACGACCGGGCTTTCCGCCATTGGTTCCGGCAGCCTGTCTGTGCCTTCGCAGCTCATTTTGATGCTGCTGATGTATTTGGGGCGTGTAGGCCCGCTAACGCTGGGCTTTGCGCTGGCCAAACGGCTCAGCAACGCCGTTAAAAACCGCATCCATTATCCCGAAGAAAACATCATGATCGGTTAAGAAAGGAAGAAGTTATATGAAATCCAAGTCTTTTCTGGTTTTCGGTCTCGGTCGTTTCGGTTCCAGTCTGGCCCGCAGCCTCTGCGAACAGGGGCAGCAGGTAATGGCTGTTGATGCAAACGAAGAGTTGGTACAGTCGCTGGCCCCCTACGTTACCGAAGCTGTGCAGCTGGATGCTACCGATGAGGCCGCCTTGGCTACATTGGATGTGGACAGCTTCGACGGCGCTGTGGTCTCCATTGGTGAAAACGTGCGGGATAGCATCCTTATCTGCGTACTGCTGAAGGAGATGGGCATACCGCAACTGATCGCCAAAGCCAACGACGAATTGCACGCCAAGGTGCTGCGCAAGATCGGTGTCGATCGCGTGGTATTCCCCGAACGGGATATGGGCGAGCGCGTCGCCAAGTCCATCATCTCTCCCGGTGTGCTGGATCTGATGCAGCTGAGCGATGATTTCCAGATCGTGGAGATCCGCACCCCTGCCAAATGGGCCGGCAACACATTGATCGGCTTGAATGTACGCCGCAAGTACGGCATCAGCATTCTGGCGGTGCACCGCAATGGCAGCTACATGGTCTCCCCCTCTGCCGACTTGCAGCTGGAAGCGGAGGATGTGCTGCTGGTGATCGGCAAAGAAAGCGACATCGAAGAATTGAACGCATAACGCTGCCCATTTTTCGATATATTGATCACAAGCATCTCAGAAAAGGAGAACCGTTATGGAGCAAGCATCCGTTTTTGACAGAGAGGTATGCAGACCGTTTTTCCACAAAGGCAGTGAAAGCGGCATATTGCTTATGCACGGTTTTACCGGCAGCGCTGCGCACATGCGCAAATTAGCCGACCAGCTGGCACAGAAGGGCTATACCGTTGCCAGCATCAACCTGCCCGGCCACGCCAGCAGCGAAGCGGATATGGCCAAAAGCACATGGCAGCAATGGCTGCAGGCCGCCAAGCAAGCCACCTTGGATCTGAAAGCCCAGTGCAAGACGGTAACCGTCTGCGGCTTGAGCATGGGCGGTGTATTATCGCTGCTGGTAGCAGAGCAGATGCAGATCGATGCCTGTGTGCCCATCTCAGCACCGGTGGATGTCAAAAACAAGCTGCTGGGCTTAAGCGGGATCGCCGCACCCTTCATCAAGCGCATTGCTTGGGGCGGCGGCGGTGAATACCATAAATGTCTGGACAAGGCCTACGACTTTGGCTATGCAGGTTTTCCCACCGCCAAAGGGGCAGACCTGCACCGCTTGATGAAGCAGGCCAAAATGGATCTGTTCAACATTACCTGCCCCATCCTGTGCGTGCAGAGCGAAAACGACGAAACGATCTGGGAAGGCAGCGCCGACTATATCCTTGAGCATGTAAGCAGCGAAAAGCGGCAAAAGCTATGGCTTACCGGCGTGCCCCATGTCTGCACCATTTCGCCGGAACTGCCTGCCATTGTAGATGCGATCCACAACTTGATGCAGACAGTGGCACTCAAGGTAGAAAACGCATGATTTATACAGAGATGACCATCAAAGCCTTAAAACTCGCCTATGCAGCCCACGAAGGTCAATTGGACTACAACGGCGTGCCCTACATCTTTCACCCCTACCATATAGCGGAGCAAATGCCGGATGAGACCACCTGCACCGTGGCTTTGCTCCACGATGTAGTAGAGGATACCGCTGTTACTTTGGATGCTCTGGCGAAAGAGTTTCCTACGCCGGTGGTAGAGGCTGTGGGGTTGTTGACCCATGCAGACGGCGCAGACTATTTCGAATACCTGCAGCGCATCAAGCAAAACCCCATTGCCAAAACGGTAAAGTTAGGAGATATCCAGCACAACGCCGACCAGACCCGCTGCGTAGGTTCCTCCATTAGCAAAGAGAAGCTGCTGTTCTGGCAGAATAAGTATCAAAACGCCAAGGAATACTTGTTGGCTCCGTAACGATGACCCCTCCCTGCAAGCCGTGCCCATTGGGGTACAGCTTGCAGGGAGGGGTCATTGTTTTTTTCATCCTCAGCAGCTTCTCTCATAACCCGATGGCAAACGGCGCACAATAGGCACATCATGGGTTTGGAGGGATGATGTGATGCTGTGGATTCTTCCTGTGGCGGCGGCGATCCTTTTGCTTGTGATGCGGCTTCGCCATCCAAGACCGTTGCACCAAAGCCGCAACGCACCATTGGAGGAAACGCTTCCCGATTATTTGCAAACTTTGGCTGCCCGCCCGCTGATGCGTGCGCCTATAAAGCTTCATAAGCTCTTTCGTTTTGAGCAAAGCTTAGTGGTTCCTTTGCGCCATCTAAGCACATTGCAGCAAAGCGAATTGCTGCCAGCTTCTCTTGTGCTGTACGAAAACGGTCGTTTGCTGCAAGAAGCCGCAGCTGCTACCTGCCAGCAGCTCAAAAAAGCACCGCCCTTGCCCGCTTTTGAGGATGGAGAGAGCCGCATCGGCTGTTTTGCCCGTGCTTTCTTTGCCCACAACAATGCCACCTTGACCGCTAAACAGCTCAAGCGAGCCATCCACGCATGGCAGCAGAAAGCCTGTTTTACCGTCCGGGAGCTGGATGCATTGGTGCCCGCCCTGCGTGCCGCACTGCTCTCGCTGCTTAGCGACATCGCCCGCGAATGCACTGCTGAGCAGCGCATCCGTTCCATTGCCGACCAAACCATTGCACACCTGCAAGCGCATAGAGAAAAGCAAGCTGCCAAACTGTTTCAAAAGTATCGTCACCATCACATGTATCTATCCCGGTTGGCACAATGTATACGCAAAGCGCCAGAGGGCGAAGTTTCGTTATGGATGCAGCAACTGCCATTCATGACGAGCCAATGGAACGAGCACACAATAGAAGAAGAGCGTAGCCGTCAAAGCGAGCGTGTACGTTGGGCTGGCAATGCGATAGAATCGCTGAAACAATTGGATAGCTTACCATGGCAACAGTTCTTGGAGGAAGAGAGCCAATGCCACCAACTATTTTTGCAAGACACGATCTATGCTGCCATGGATGGCCCCAGCCGTGCTCACTATCGTTTGCGTGCTGGCGAGATCGGCCGGTTGAGCCACATCAGCGAAACGATGGTATGTGAAACGGTTTTGCAATTAGCAAAAGGGTATCCGGCAGAAGACGTTCGTTCGCACATCGGCTACTATCTGCTGGAGGACGGCTTTGCGCTGCTGCTGAAAACATTGCAGCTAAAGCCGAGGATCCGTCTATGCATGCGCTTTGATATCTGCAGCGATACAAGCTGGCGTGTGTTGTTTTTCACTTTGCTGGCACTTTGCATTGCTTTGCAGATCCTATCAGGCGTAATGCCAGTGCTATGGCTCCCTGCCGGGCTTGTGCTCAGCGCCGCTGTTCTACGCTTGGCAAAGCCGCTGGTCATGGGCGAGGCCATCCCCAAGCTGCTTCCCCGCATAGCGCTTGAAACACTGCCGGAAAGCGCCCGCACATTGGTCGTCTGCCCGGTGGTGCTCACAGACCCTTCGCACGCCCTCAAAATGGTGCGGCTACTATCCATCGTGCAAAAAGCCAACCCAGACCCCAACCTGCACTTTCTGCTCTTGGGCGATTTTCAAGACAGCATGGCCGGCAGTCTTGCCAACGATGAGGAGACTGTATCGGCCGCTGCTGCCGCCATCCGTTCCCTGAAGACAGGCCATAGCGGCACATTCTATTATTTCCAACGGGAACGGGTGTACCACTTGCCCGACCATGTACATCTCTGCCGAGAACGCAGGCGCGGTGCGCTGGAGACAGTGATGCGCCTCATGGAAGGAATGAGCGTCGAAGATCACTTTGCCTACGCCTCCATTCAACCGGATAAACTAGCCGGGCGTTACCGTTACCTCATCACGCTGGATGAGGTTACCTTTCTGCCTCCCGGCGAGGCTCTGCGCCTCGTAGGTACCATGCTGCACCCACTGCAGCAGCGGTGCGTACTGGGCGACCGCCTCAGAGGCGTTTCTGCTGTCCAGCCCCGTATCGGTACAGCCTTGGCGCAAACCATGTTTGCCCGTCTTTTTACCGCTGATGAACGTCTTGTGTATAAAGACTGGTTCGGGCAAAAAACATTTTTGGGCAAAGGCATTATCGACCCAAAAGCAATGCTCAAAGCGACCGATGGGCAGATGATCACCGAAGCTGCGCTATGCCATGCACCATTGGAAGGCTTGTTGGGCGGTTGTGCCTATGCAGAAGATATCGATGTTTTTGAGGGTAGCCCGGAAAGCATCGGACTTTTTTTGGAAAACCTGCACCAACATACCAAAGCCGTATGGCAACTTGCGCCCTACGTGCTATCCTTTACGCCCAAACGGCACCGGCTGGAACGCAACGCCCTGCTCAGATGCGATAAGCGCCGCATTCGCCATGCACTGGGGGCGACCCTTCTTTATCCGCTGCAGTGGTTTGCTGTGGTGCTGTGCATTCTTTGTCATCAGCCTTGGCTGTTATGTTTCTGTTTGGGTGCGCCTTACCTGCCCATCCCCTATCAAAACCGGTACGATCCCATTGCACTGCTTGTACATATTTGCCTTTTGCCAGCCGTTGCCATGCGCCAATTGGATGCCATCGCCCGTGCACTATACCGGCTCTTTATCTCCCGTCAGCGGCTTTTGGAAGGCAAAGCCGCAACGGAGCTTTCCCGGCTGGCACCCAAGCCGGATATGCGCTTTTTCTATATGTGCATGGCTGCCGGAGGCAGTTTAGCGCTTCTGTGCATCCTGCCGGGGGCGCTTCGGCTGGCGGGTATTGCACTGGCTGCCCTTTGGGCCTCCGCACCATTCTGGATGCCCGCTACAGAAAAACCGCTTACCCCTCCCCTGCGCCCCACTGGCTATATGCGGGAGGTGCTTATCCGGTTAGCCAAAAGCACGCTCCTTTTCTTTGAAACAGCCATTACGCCGGAGGATCACGCTTTGCCGCCGGAAAGCGTACAGATCGAGCCCAACAAAGGCATATTGCACCATACCACACCGCTGGCAATGGGGTACTATTTGTGCGCCTTGCTAGCCAGTGAACGGCTGGAACTGCTATCTGCCGACGAAATAGCGCATCGCATTCGCCCGGTGATAGAAGCTATGGAGCAGCTTCCCAAATGGAGGGGACATTTCCTTGACCGCTACGATACCAGAACCCTGTTGCCCATTTCGCCGCAGTACGTATCCACTGCTGCCAGCGGTACGCTGGCTGTATGCCTGACCACAGCTGCACAAGGCATGCGCTGCCTGCTGCACCGTCTGCCGGAATACGACCACGACTTGGCATCTCGGTTGGATGCACTGGCTGAAGCCATGCAGTTTGAACCGTTGTTCGACAAAGAAGCAATGCTGTTTTACCGAGGGTTCAACTTGGAGAATGAGCAGGTAAGCGAAGACCGGCACCATTTGTTAGCGGGAGATGGGTTGCTGAGTTCCTTTTATGCAGTCATTACCGGGCAAGTGCCTTTGCACCATTGGTTTCGGCTCGGGCGTACCCGAGTGCATACCCGGCACGGACAAACCCTGCTCACCGCCAGTGGTTCTCTTTTTGAGTACCTGTGTTCCTTTCTGTTCCACCCTCCGGCAGATGGCTCCTTGCTTACCGAAGCCGCCCACAGCGCCCTTCGTTTGCAATTTGACCACGCCCTGCAAGGGGTAAGCGGCGTAAGCGACAGCAGTTACTATGCCTTTGACCATCATTTGTACTATCGATACAAAGCCTTTGGCCTTGATCGGCTGGCACTGGATGCCAAAATAGAAAGCAGCGTGATCGCACCCTACGCCACCCTTCTGGCGATCACCTTGGAGCCCAAAGCCGCCTTCGCCAATCTGCTGCACATGCAAAGCCTTGGCATGGAAGGGCCGCTGGGGTTGTTTGAAGCTGCCGATTTTGACCCAGTGCGTATCGGCGATGCACAGCCCATGCAGCTTGTACACAGCCATATGGCGCATCATCAAGGGATCATTTTATGCGCCATTTGCAATTTTCTATGCGATCATGCTTTGGCTGGTCTTTTCTTTCATCTGCCCAAGGTGCAGGCTTACCGTTTATTGTTGGAAGAACCCATGATGCACCTATCCGGCGTGGTGACCAAACCATTGCGCAGGCAAAGCCCCAGCGAAACGCCGCCGGAGATGTTTGCCGCCCATCCTGTGCCCAAGCTGCAATTTCCCATTCAGGCCCATGTGTTGCACGGGGCAGATGCCACCCTGCTTATTGATGCGCAGGGTGGCGGCTACCTGCGCAAGGGCGAAAGGATGCTCACCCGTTTTCAGCCCAGCTGCCACATACCGTCCGGGATCCGGTTTTATTTGAAAGACAGCCAAACCGGGCAGTATTGGCAGGCGGCTGAACCAGCCGCTGATGCAGTTTTTGAAACAGCCCAAGCAGTATTCCAGCTTGTGCGTGATCAGCTCTCCTCTTCGCTGCGCATCTTTCTGGATCCGCTCAGCGGCATGGCGGTGCACGCCTTAACTGTGGAGAATCTGTCAGAAAACCAACGGATGATAGAGGTATGCAGCTATCTGGAACCCAGTCTACTAACGCAAAGCGAAGTGGAAGCAGCGCCTGCAAACTGTACATGCTATCTGGAAAGCAAAAAGCTGGGCAATTACGGGGTTTGTGCATGGCGCAGGCCCCTGCACCCACACAAGGAACCTGACCAGCTATGGCACATTCTCACTTCGGATGCTGCCTTCAGTGTATTTCACATCCAAACAGATCAAAACGCCTTTCTGGGGCGGGAAAGGACCCTATACGCTCCCAGAGAACTGGAGATGCCGCTCAGCAGTCTGGCCGATGCTACAGGACCCATGGCAGAGCCTTGCCTGAGCCTGCGTGGGCAGTTTGTGCTGCAGCCCAGCGGTAAAGCCCGCTTCGTATTTGTTACAGGTGCACCAAAGCCAAATGAAAACCCCTCTGCCTTTCTGCTCCGCTGCGACCCGCCCGACAGCGTACTCAGCTGGTACGATGCCGCTCTGACCCAAGCATTGGTCACCGCCCAAACGCTACATCTCACCCCAGAGGAACAAGCATTGCTGCCCCCCTTATGCGGTCTGCTGACCTATACCGGTCAGCCGTCACAGACCAGATGGGTCAGCGGCAATACGCTACCATTGGAAGCACTGCAAGAGATGGGGCTTACCAGCAAACTACCCATTCTGGTGCTGGAATGCCACGAAGACGAAGCGTTACCGCAAGCAGCCCTGCTTCTCAAGCTGCATGCCTTCTGCCACATGAGCGGCCTACCATTTGATCTGGTCTTTCTCTGCTGTGAAGATGCAAATTTGCTTTCTTCGCTTAGCGAAACCATCGACCGTTGCCATAGCCGCAACTTGCTGCATGAAAGCGGCGGCGTACACCTGATCGACCATCCCACACAAGCCCAGCGCTGTCTTGTAATGGCCGCCGCGCGCCTTGCCCTGATGAGCAACGAAGGCAGTGTAGCCCAGCAGCTTGAGCAGCTTTGCCAACCCGCCCAAGCACGGCCCGTTTACCGCCAGAAAGCCTCCAAGGCATGGAAGCTTGCCTTGCCCGCCATAGGTGATCTGCTGCTATGCAACGGCTACGGCGGCTTTACCCAGGAGGAAGGCAATTATGTGATCACGCTCCCCCCGGGGCGGCAGACACCTGCACCATGGTGCAATCCGCTTTGCAACGAGCATTTTGGCACGTTTGCCGGAGAAAACGGTTTGCTATTTTCCACCACAAGCAACCAAGGCTCCCTCACCCGTCTGCCCAGAAGTACCGTATACCCAGCAGGCGAAGAAAACTTCTACTTGCGGGATGAAAGCAACCGTCTGCTTTGGTCGCTCACTCGCCATCCGCTTGGCATGGGGCTTGCTGTACGCATTACCCATGCCCCCGGCGAAACGATATACGAATGCTCCGGCTATGGTATTCTTGGTCGAATGCATTGCTTTACCGATCTACGAAACAGTGTTGGGCTGCGGATCATCCACCTGAAGAACGAAGATAGCGTGGAAAGGATCCTTACCTTTTGCCACAGCTTCATTCTTACTGTAGGCAGCGACCCAGCCGCACAGCAACTATGCCGTACCACTCGCCTTGGGGGCGGTTTATGCATGGAAAACCCGCAGATGAAAGGTGTATGCGGTCTATGCACCATCGATCCCGAAGCGGCGATCCTTTCAAGCTATAGCGTTGGTGCTTTTGGGGGACTTTGGGGCATTGCCCCTGCTGCCCTCAGCAGTGCCGAGCTCCCTTCCTCCACCGGAGGCAACGCCGCTATGCTATTGACCACCGTGCAGCTCAAACCCGGAGAAAGCAAAACCATCACCTGCGCTCTGGCCTATGCAGCCAAACGCAGCGAGCTGGTACGCACCTTTCAACGGCTACGAGCAGGCGGCGTAAGCAAGCGTCTGCACAGGGCAAAGCAAGCATGGGAGCATCGTTTGTCCGCTCTTTTATTCGATTTGCCAGATGCCGGGCTAAGCCTATTGCTGAGCCGATGGCTGCCCCTACAGGCACGCACGGCCCGCCTGTTTGGACATAGCGGTTCCGGAAACGACCAGGTGTTCTTTCACAGCCAGCTTGAGGATATGCTGTGCCTGTTGCACACCGAACCTGCACAGGTGCGCCGGCAACTGCTGGATTGCGCTGCCCATCAATTTGTGGAAGGCGATGTGATGCAATGCTGGGAACCGGAGGGAAACGGTCTGAGGACGCGCCTAAGCGGCGATCCGCTTCTTCTCCCCTATCTGACCGCCCTCTACGTAACAGCCACCGGCGACAGCGCTGTACTCAAAGAACAGATCTCTTATTTACAAGGTGATCTGCCCAACGAGGAGGAAAACGAACGATACCTGACCCCAAAGATCGCCGCTGAAACATCCACCTTGCAGGAGCATTGCTTGCGGGCGATCTACTGCACGCAGCAAGGTTTGCACGGCATCCCCATGGCCTCTGCCGCAACCGGTGCCATCAACGGCGAAGATAGCGAAAGCGTGTGGCTGGGAATGTTTCTCTGCGAAGTACTGCGCCGTTTTTCGCCGTTGTGCGAGCCGCAGACCCGCAACAAGTTGCTCAACCAGCGCCAGCAGCTGCTAAAACAGCTTGATGAGACCGCATGGGACGGCAGCTGGTACCTGCGCGGCTGGGGCATAGATGGCAAAGCACTGGGCAGCGCTGCCTGTGAAGAATGCCGCATCGACTTACTGCCGCAATGCTGGGCTGTGTTGTGCGGCGTATCCAGAGATCGTTGCCAGATCGCTATGGAAAACGTATGGCGCATGCTGCGCCGCAAGGATGCAAGTGCGCTCCTTCGATTCGCACCGCCCTTTGACGATCAGCCATCGCCCGAAGCGGTTCTCCCGCCCGGCATTGGTGAGAACGGGGGACAATACACGACTGCTGTGGTATGGGCGATCGCTGCGCTGCATCAATTGGGGCAGGATGATCGGGCCTGGGAACTGGCGCTGGAACTTCTGCCGCTGTACCATGCTTCCACCCAGCAATTGGCACGTCGCTACCGGGCAGAACCGTATGTGATGGCCGATTTTCTCAACATTCATCCCGCCCAGCGCGGCCGGGGCAGCAAAACATGGGGCACATCAGGGGCTTCGTGGTTTCTGTACACAGTTACAGAACAGCTGCTGGGTTTTCAGAAAACAGGCAACCATTTGCGTTTTAGACCGGTACTGCCCAAAAGCTGGGATGAGATCCACCTGCGGTACCGTTTTGGCGAAACCACTTATCACCTGCATGCCAGCCGGGACATCGTTGTTCCTACCGCCGATGGGCAAGCCCTGCCAGCGGGCACGCTGCTTTTGAGAGATGATGGACGTATTCACGAAGCCTCTTTCCCCATCCGGTAAAGGAAGGAGCTGTCCCATTAGCGCTCATTACACAATGGCGTTGCTCTGGTGGCCACGGCAAAAGCCTCCCTTGTAGGCGGGGGATTCTTAAGGATAGATTTATTCCGCAACAAGAAAAGACAAGCATTCGGTGAACAATGCCGGATGCTTGTCTTTTCTAATATGGATGAACAAACGCAATGCACGAATACCGTGCGTATAATTGCGCTCTACAAATGTGTACGACAAACTGGAATTTACACACGCAATGCAATTTCCAATGCGATATACAGTTTGCCAAAACTGTGATTGGCATTATGAAGTCCTTCAACTTCATATCCACTTGCTTCTAAAACATCTCCCGCTTCAAGGAAATCGTATAATTCTAATCCGTAAAAATCACATGCAGCTTGGACACCAGAAACTTCCATTTCGACTGCAATACAACCTTCTGTTTTTCGCTTTGCAACCAATCCTTTTGTTTCCCTAATCATAGAGTCAGTTGTCCATACTTTTCCAAGCACACAAGGAGCACCTAATTCAGCAAAGATTTTTGCAAGTTTGTGGCTGTTTCTTATCCTTATATAGTCCGATGGCTCTGCAAAATAGTAAGAACAACCTTCTCCCCGATAGCTCTCTGTTGGAAGAATAAATTTACCTTCTGTTTTTTCTCTGTCCAAACTTCCACAGGAACCAAACATGATAAACTTTGTTGCACCTATCAGCCAATTCGCTTCATAGCACATGCAGGACGCCATTGTGGAGCCAATATGCGTTAAATAAAAAGCAACATTCATCCCTTTGTAAGTCATCTGATAAATAGGGACATTGCCGTTGCATGCGGTAAACTCAGCGATTTGCTCGCATTCATATGTTTCCAATAAGTGCTTATGTATTTCCTTTGAGAAAATAATCAAACAAGTGTCAACAATGTGCTTTTGCTCACCGTAAAAGTCCTTGAGACTAATGATTGGCTCTGTTTCAATATCATAACAATCTATAATCATTGTATTTCTCCTTCACAAATTCCGGTTTGTCGATTTGATTCTATCACACCAACATAGAAACTCGCAAGTCATGCGTTTTTTGTATGGCTTGCGATTGTTAAAAGCTTCATTTGACATAAACACACAATAATCACGATATACCGTAGAGGCTAACCCTTTCCTTTACAGCCATTCCCCTGATACAGCCTCTTTCTGTTTACTCATCGATCCCCAAAAAAGCCAGCAGCGGATCGATCGCTGCCCCATGGCGGCGCACTTCAAAATGCAAATGCGGGGCATCCCCTGCTTCTGCCAAAACCCCATTGCCGGTGTGGGCGATCACCTGCCCTTGGTGCACCGGATCGCCTGCACGGATATAATCTGCACTGGAAAGACCGGCATAGTAGGTACTGTAGCCATCTGCATGGCTAAGCTCCACGCACAGGCCCATTTCGCCATCCTGTCCCACCCGCAGCACCTGGCCTGCTGCGCTGGCCTTTACCGGCGTGCCATAGTCCGTTTGCAGATCGATACCGCAATGTACCTGCCACGCATGGGACTGTTCAAAATACTGGGGTTCATCCACCGAGTAAAAACGGATGGTCACTCCGCTAACCGGCTGCATAAACGCAAGGGGCGGCACCGTTGGTACTGCTGTACGCTGTGCACCTTGGCTGGCAATAAGCGCCTCCTGCAAGGTTTGTGCCTCTTGGTTGCCGCCTGCGGGTTCCACCCGTTCCACCACCACTGGGGTCTGCGCCTCCCTGCGCTGAGAAAAGGTGACCACCGCGCTTACCACGATGATCAACACACAAACGCCCAGCACGATATAGAAGCCTTGTTTTTCCATCATCCGATCGTAGCGCTGGTACGCTTTTCGCATTTTGCTCCAAAAGGTTGCTTTCTGCATGGCAATCCCTCCCATGGAAAGCTTACCCGAAACCAGCGGTTTTATCCGATCAAGCTATTTTTCCAGTGCAACACCGGGATAGTAATGTAGCAGGATCTCATCGTATCGGCTGCCGTGTGCCGCCATGCTATTCGCTCCTGCCTGACTCATACCCACCCCATGACCATAGCCGGTTTGATGAAAGGTGATCGTCTCCCCATCCATGGTAAAGGTGAACCATGTGCTGCGAAGCCCCAACGCAGCCCGAAAGGCTGTGGCTTCCACTTCTTCATTGCACAAAAGAAGGCTGTCCACACGCCCGGTGGCGGTATGAGCGGCGATCACCAGCGTTTTTTGCAAGGCATCTGCTGTTACCCCAAGCTGTGGAAAGGCTGCATCCAAAAGCTGCGCCGCCTCAGCGAGCGAAAAAACAGTATCCTGCCGAAACCCTCGCACATTCTCTTCGCCATTACTTTCCACGCTGACCAAATATGGCACCGGCTGGGCAAACACTGCCTGCACATCTTCGGTACGTCCCCCGCTGATGGCGTGATACATTACCAAGATGGGTTTTCCCTCCCATGTAAGGCGCTCACCCGCCGTACTGCTTACCGCCTGCGCCACCCGCTGATGATACAGGCTGTATTCGTTGCCCCATCGCGATGCAAGCTCCTCTGCCGAAACAAACGCCTGACAATGCCCGCTCTGGGTGCACACGTCAGCCCCCTGCGCCAAAGCACAACCTGCGCCTTCCCGCTGGTATAAAGCACGGGTGCGGGCAGCCACCGCCTGGGCTTTCAGTGCTTCGGTATGGTATGCGGCGGGCATCTCAGCCGCCACCACGCCATACACATAGTTTTCCAGCTCCATCGCCTGCATTTCGCCCATCTGAGCATTCCACACCTGCAAAACCACCGGCTGGGATGTGCGCTGCCCAAGCAATGCCATATCTTCTTGCTGCCGCCATTGCATGGAACGCTCCTGAGCAGATCTGCCCATCCAAGGGCAGCACCACTCAAGCAAGATCCGTTCCATACGCCCCGGCAGCAGCACCCGTGCCTGCCAAAGCGGCACATCCAGCGCCTGCCATTCCCCCAAGCGGATCGGCGCACCCAGCATGCGCCACACAAGCGCCAGCATCACCAGCAAAAAAGCAAATTGAACTGGCAGCCATCTGCGTTTCATAGGCATCCCTCCGGCAAACTTTATGCATCGTTTGGCAGAAATATGGCAATGTTTTGCGCTTTTGCATCGTTGTATGTTACAATAGAGATCAATGGGAGGTGAAGGAATGAAGCGGCTTTTGTGTCTGATTCTCTGCCTTGTGCTGGCGCTGTTGCCAGCCGTTTCGCTGGCTGCTCTGCGCACTGGGCAAAGCGGCGAAGAGGTACGTATGCTTCAGCAACGCCTCATTGCGCTGGGGCTGCTCACCGGAGAAGCCGACGGCGATTACGGGCAAAAAACCCAAAGCGCCGTTTTAGAAGCACAACGGCTATTGCTTCTGGCCGGTCACCAAGTGCCGCAGAACGGCACAGCAGATGATGCGACCCTCGCCCTTCTGTTTGATGAAAGCATGGAGCCTGCGCTGCGCACCCTTTGCGCAGGCAGCAAGGGACCTCGGGTATCAGAAGCCCAAAACCGCCTGATCGACCTGAAACTGTTGTCACCGCCTGCCGATGGCGCATATGGTCAAGCCACCACAGAGGCCGTTAAGCAATTTCAGCAAAAAATGACGGAGTTGGGCGCTACCGTCACCCGCCACGATGGCGTATTGGATCTGGCCACCTATCAACTGCTGTTTTCGGATCTATCGATATATCATTACCCAGCGCCGGTTTGCTTCAACGCCAACGAGCCTCTCAGCCTGACCCCCGATTATCTCTATGGGCATGCCTGCATCGTTATCGATGCCATTTCCGGCGAAGTGCTTTTTGAATACAACAGCCACCAAAAGATGTACCCTGCCAGCACCACCAAAATGATGACGCTGCTTTTGGCGTTGGAAAACGGTCATTTGAACGACCTTGTAACCATTCCCCAAAGCGCTGCCGAGGTACCTGCGGACAGTTCCCTCGTACCCGTTCGCCCCGGGGAGCAGATGACCATGGATGCGCTGCTTCACGGTCTGATGATCCGCTCCGGCAACGATGCTGCCAATGCCGTCGCCACGCTTTGCAGCGGTTCGATAGACAGTTTTGTTGAGCGCATGAATACCAAAGCCCAGCAGCTGGGCGCATATGATACGCATTTTGTTAACCCTCACGGCTACCACCACGAGGAGCATTACTCCACAGCATACGATCTGGCTGCCATTGCCCGTGCCGGGCTGACAAACCCAGAGTTTTGCCGCATCGTTACCTGCCTAAGCTACACTTTGCCTGCCACTGGCAATCGGGAAGCCCTCCTGCTGGAATGCACCCACGAGCTCTTCAACCCAGAAAGTGAGTACTACATCCCCTATGCCGCAGGGGTTAAGAGCGGCTATACCTCTGCTGCTGGCTTCTGCTATGTTGGTGCAGCACAAACCCAGCAAGGCACTTTGGTGGCTGTGGTGCTGGGCGCCCCGACCCGAAACCGGGCATGGCAGGATATGAAAAAGCTGTTCAGCTACGGCTATGCTGCCATGGAACAATAAATAAAACGACCTGCTCGTTGCGATCTTGGCAATGAGCAGGTCATCGTTTTTAGGCTGCTTGCATTTCTGCTTCCTGCGCAAAACGCTTGCGCAGTTTTTTCATTACGTGGAAATAGGCGGGGATCAGGAACAGGTCGGCGGCAAGCCATGCAGCCGGGTTGGCAAAGCATGCACCCACAAAGCCCAGCATGGGCACCAAGGTAAACGCAACACCTGCACGGGCCACCATTTCAAACACACCAGCAAACACTGCCAGTTTGGAATAACCAAGCCCTTGAATAAGGAAACGCACAATGTTGACAAAGGCAAGGAAAATATACAGCGTACTGTTGATCAAAAGGTGCGTGCGGGCATTGGCCAGCACCTCAACCTCGGTAGCTTCCACAAACATCAGCGTTAAGGGGCGCGAGAAAAAGAACACTACCAAGAAAGCAAAGATCGCATAGCTTACGCCGATAATGGAGCAGCTCTTCAGACCCTTGGAAACACGATCCAACTTACGGGCACCCACATTCTGGCCGCCATAGGTGGCCATGGTAGAACCCATGGCATCAAAGGGGCATACCAAGAACTGGCTCACTTTGCCGCCTGCTGCAATAGAGGCTACCGCGGTGGAGCCCAGACCGTTTACGGCCGTTTGCAGCACGATAGCGCCCAAGGCCGTAATGGAATACTGCAGCCCCGTGGGAATGCCCATGCTGATCAAGTGACGAATGCACTTTCCGCTCAGTTTCCAGTCTTTCTTTTGCAAAAACAGGGCATCGCTGCGGAAGATGTAATTGACACACAAAAGCGTGCTTACCGTCTGGGAGGCAACCGTTGCCCACGCAGCACCAGAAACCCCCATATCAAAGCCCAGAATGAACAGCACATCCAGCGCCACATTCAGCAGGGAGCTGAAAATAAGAAAAATGACCGGCGTGCGGGAATCGCCCAGCGAGCGGATGATACCGAAGAACACATTGTACAAAAACACAATGGGAATGCCCAGAAAAATAACAAAAATATAGTCGCGGGCATACTGAAAAATATCGGCAGGGGTATTCATCCACCGAAGAAAGGTGTTGCACAGCACACATACCAGCGTAGCCATCACCGCGGCAAACATCATAGCCAGCATAATGGCGTTGGTCACAAAGCGTTTCATGCCCTGATAATCCCGTTCGCCAAACTTTTGCGCTACGGGGATCACAAAGCCGTTGCAAACGCCCATGCAGAAGCCCAGCACCAGAAAGTTCAGCGAACCAGTGGAGCCCACGCCGGCCAGCGCTTTCACGCCCAAAAATTTACCTACCACGATGGTATCCACCATATTGTAGATCTGCTGGAATAGCATACCCAGCAAAAGCGGGATCAAAAACCCAAGGATCAACTTGGTCGGCGAACCTTCCGTCATGTCGCGCACAGCGCTGCGGTTCATGTTCATTCCCCTCCATAAAAAGAGTACCGCGACAGTTTACTCGTATCCAATGCGTTTTGCAAGAGGTTAGCTAAAATTTTACACAGGATTTCTTTATTTCGCACCAAGTCATTATTTCCGCATACGAAGAAACACTGCTGCAAAGCCATGCAACAGTGTTTCTTCGTCTATTCAGTTATGCATCGTCTTACAGGGCCCGGTCGCTATCCCGGTAGATGGGATAGCCGCCTACCACCACGCGCCCGCACAAACGCACCACACCATTGCAGCGGTCTACGATCAGCTTAACGGCTGTATCGATGATGGTTTGATAGTCCAGACGGAAGGTGGACAGAGCCGGTTGAACGGAGCCGCCGTGCAAAAAGTCGTCAAACCCTACTACAGATACATCCTCCGGCACCCGCACACCGCTTTGACGCAGCTGCTCGATCAGGTGGCGGGCCACATTATCGCAGTTGCAAACAAACGCTGTGGGCAGCTTTTCGGGCAATTCCATGCGAATGTAATTGCCGTGTTCATCACGTTCCTTTACCACGCATTCAGGGCGAATGGGCAGGTCGTGGGTAATCATGGCGCGCATAAAGCCAAGGTAACGGTCCATAATGCTGCTGGTGGCGCTGGTATCGCCCACAAAGCCGATATCCTTGTGACCATTCTTGATGAGATGGCTGGTAAGGCGGTAGCAACCGTAGGTATTATCGCCTACTACGGCATCGGCGCGAGCCTGATCGTCGTAAAAATCCAAAAAGACCAAGGGGATAGACTGCTCAGTGATCTGCTGCAAGTAGTTCTTGCTGGGCTGACCCAACATGATCAAGCCGTCTACCCGGCGGTTGCGCAAAAGGCTGGGCATGGTAAGCGATGTTTCCGCAGATTCATCTAACAATTCCAGCAGGCAGAAATACCCGGCATCGGCCAGCGATTGCACCAGCAGCTTATACAGCATGGCATAGTAGGTGCCCTCGCCAAAGAAGCGTTCCGGGATCAGCACGCCGATATCCAGCCCTCGTTTTTCCTGATGCTTGGCAGTATTCGGGTTTACATAGCCCATTTCCTCTGCTACCTGCAGTATCTTTTGCCGTACAGCATCGCTAACGCCGCTTTCGCCAGCCATAGCTTTGGAGACCGTAACGGCACTGACGCCTACCACCTTGCCGATATCCCGCATGGTTACTTTTTTCATTCGCTTTCTATTCCCCATCCATCGTTAGATCCATCGGGGTTCAGGCGTTCTCCCTTTCCCTGATGGCTTTGGTGTAAGCTCTGAGTACATCTGCGGCAGGTTTGCCGTATACACAGTAGCCATCGTTGGATGAGGCTTTTTCCAGCGGATACAGGCGCACGGCGCTCCAATCCCACCACACGCAGCCCCGCACCCACGGGTGCCTGAGCAATGCGTCGGTAAAGGCTTGGTACCAATCTGCCTGAGCCTGAAGGTTTTGAGGACCGCCAAAGCTCCAGTTGTTGGGAACATACTCGCTTCCCTTGCGGCTGGGGCATCCGCTTTCCATAAACAGGAAAGGCCGGTCAAACCGTTCAGACACTTCCTTAATGCGCTGAAAGTTCTCATCCAATGCATCTATTGGATAATACCCCGAAGCAGAGATGCTGTCAAGTGCATCCCACCAAGTTACATGATCCTCTTGGTACTTATCGCAGTTGTAAGTAACATGACCAGTGTAAACCTTGCGCACATCTGCCACCAGTTTGCGCCATTCCTCCGCCCGGTGATCGGCGCCTACCATTTCGCAGCCTACGCAGAACATCTCTGCCTCCACTTCCTGCGCCACCTTGGCCAGCTCGCACACAAAGCGCCCGTAGCTGTCAAACCATTCGCCCCATGTGGGTTCGGAGGGCACATAATTATCGATGAAATGAATGTACGCACGCCAGTAACCATCCCGGCAGTTGACCATGGCTTTTACGATGATGCGAAGCCCCATCTCCCGGGCATAGGCGCACACATTGCGCACATCGTCCATACTCATTACATCGGGGGTCTCAAAATCCACCTGAGTGGAATAGGCATGGTCCTGCAACGCGCCCACAGGCAGGAGCAACGTATCACAGCCGGTGCTTTCCACCATTTTTTGCATGGACTCCTTCCAGTCCTCCTCTAAGGTAAAGCCTCGAGGACTCATAAAACCATAGGTACAGCCATTGAAGTATTGCATTTGTTCTTACCCCTTTACAGTGGTGTATTACAAAACTGCTCATCTGCCGATGCAGCTGAGCAGCAATAGCTATTAGATCACTCTTCGGTGGGCAACAGCACCGAAAACGTGGTTCCCGCCCCCACCTTGCTGCGCACACGGATCTTGCCGCCGTGGGCCACTGCAATAATGCGGGCTATGGACAAGCCCAAGCCATGACCGCTGATCTCGGACTTACGGGCTTTATCGCAGCGATAGAAACGGTCGAAAACGCGGGTGAGTTCTTCTGGGGAAATACCGGGGCCGGTATCCGTTACCGACAGGATGCACTGTTTGCCCTCGTTCTTCATGCCAAGGGTAATGGTACCGCCCTCCGGGGTGTATTTGATGGCGTTATCCACCAGTACCCGCATCAGCTGCTTGATCATGCCCTTATCGCCGTTGATAAGCGCATTTTCAGCAGGTTCCAAAGCAAAATTGTGTGCTGTGGAAAGCATTTTTGCTTCCCGGTTCAGCTCGCTCATTACCTCCAAAGGGTCAAAGACTTCCATCTCCAGCATGAGGGTCTTTTTATCGTGCCGTGCAAGGAACAAAAGGCGCTCCACCAGTTCCTTCATGCTGGCGGCTTCCTGCGAAATGGCGGTGATGCCTTCATCCAGCACTTCCTTATCGCTCTTGCCCCAGCGTTCCAGCATGCTCACATAGCCTTGAATAACAGCAATGGGCGTACGCAGCTCGTGGGAAGCATCGCTGACGAACTGCTTTTGGCTGTTGTAGCTAAGCTCAATACGATCCAGCATGCCATTGATGACCAGTGCCAGATCCTTCAACTCGTTCTTTGCGCCTTCCACGCTGATGCGGTCGCTCAGGTTGTTGGCGCTGAGGGTAGCGGCGGTCTCTGCCATATCCGAGATGGGCTTGAGTACTTTCTTGTTGAGCCGGTTACGGTGGTTGATGAGATACGCCATGCGCAGCAGATCGCTGCACAGCACCAGCACCAGCAGCACTGTCGCATTGCGGTGCAGCTCATCCAACGGGTAGCGGATCACCAGACCTCCGCGGTGGCTGTTGCAATAGATGGGCACACCGTTTTTTACCCCGTCGAAAAGGGTGGAAGCCATCAGTTCGAAACGGCTGAAAAAGCCTTTGATGCCGGAGGGATAGGCTTCCTCCGTCAAATGCGCCTCGGTGGCTACGAGCTCCGAAAGCTGCTGAGCGCTGTATACAAGCCCCTGCTCCGGTTCCAGCTCTGCCACCTGCACGATCGCCTGCCGCATGGGGCTGATCTCCAGTATGCACAGAGCAAGCAGAACAGCCAGCATCACCGGCAGTGTGGTGCGCAGCAGCTGCCATACGTAGTGCAGCGCGATGCGCAGCGTAAGGGACAAACGCAAATGACTGACGGCATTTACCATAATGCCATGCATCCAGTCTGATAATTGGTTGATGCCGATCTGCTTTTCCTCCGGGGCCTGCTGGGGCAATTCCTGCCCGATAGCCTCGGCGCTAAGCGTTACCTCTTTAGGATTCTTGCTCATAGCGGAACATATACCCCACTGCACGAATGGTATGAATGGTCTTGATGCCGAACTTGTCGTCGATCTTCTGGCGCAAGTAGCGGATATACACATCTACGATGTTGGTATCGCCGGTAAACTCGTAGCCCCATACATTGGTGAGCAGCTCATCGCGGGTAACGGCGTGGTTCTCATGCTCCCAGAGGTAGTTGAGCAGGTCGAACTCCTTTTTGGTAAGGGTGATGGGCATGCCGTTGTAGCCTGCGCTGTAGTTGGCGGGGTCTATTCTCAAACCACCTGCTTCGCGGGCACTGCTTTCCTGAGCAATATCCACCCGGTGCTTTTTGAGGCATACCCGGATGCGAGCCAGCAATTCTTCGATAGCGAAGGGCTTGGTCATGTAGTCATCCGCACCCATATCCAACCCCATTACCTTATCGCTCACATCATCCTTGGCGGTAAGCATGATAATGGGCACATCGCTATTTTGGCGCAAGCGGCGGCACACCTCGATGCCGCTGAGACCCGGCAGCATCAAGTCGAGAATGAGCAGATCGGGCTTCCAGCTCTCCGCTTTTTCCAAGCCGTTGCGCCCGTCGTAGGCAGCTTCTACTTCGTACCCTTCATGCTGCAACTCCAATGTTAAGAATCTTGCGATCTTTACCTCGTCTTCCACGATCAAAATCTTGCTCATTGCTTATCCCCCTGCATTTATCAACCAATGTCCGCTTCGTGGTAACCGTCGTTATCCTCGTACACATTCATTTGTGCGCCTCTGGGAAACTGTACATTCACCGGACGGGTGCCGCTGGCAGCAGCGGTGCTGTGCGGACGTTCCGGCTGTGCTTGCTGATGTGCTTCTTCCTCACCAGAAAACGTGCGGGAGAAGTTTTGCATCGTATGCTGCACATTGGTCTTGGCGGTCTGCACCACGCTGTCGAATGTATCCTGAGCAAATTCGGGATCGTTGCGGTTTATCGAAATGCGGTAGCCCAGTATCAGCGATACGACCAAGCCAATAACGGCGATATGGGGCGCTATCATGGCTATGACCAGTACAAAAAGGCTGCTCAGGTTGGCCACCACCTCGCCTTTGCCCTTTACCAACACGCGGATGCGGAACAAGGTGTCAAACATCTTTTTAAGCCCCGATTGCTCCCCGCCAGCTGCTCTGGTCTGGGGGCCTTCATCCTTCAGGCGGCCGTTTCTTTCCAGATCGATCAGTGAACGGGTAAGGCTGCCGTTATGGTACTCCAGCAGATTAACAGCTTCTTCATAGGTGATGCCGCTCTTCTTGCGCAGAATCTCAATATCATCAATGGTATAGTTTGCCATATGGATCCTCCCTCCTTACTACGCTGCTATTGTAACACAGCCTTGCAATGAATGCTTGAGGATTTACTGGGAGATTTCTTAGAAAATGATGAGTACGAAAAGCGGTTTGCGCACAACTTTGCCTGCTGAGCTGCATATGCTTTCCAAAACGTTGGGAGGGGTTTGGGTGCGACAGCAGATTGAAGAGCGATGTATCGCCATCGGGCAATACATTGCCGATACAGGTGCGACCGTGCGCGCAGCAGCAAAGCGATTCGGCGTGAGCAAATCCTCTGTACATAAGGATATGGATCAGCGTTTGCCCCTCATCAACCATACGCTGGCCATGCAGGTGCGGGCTGTACTCAGCTACAATAAAGCCGTGCGCCACTTGCGGGGAGGCGACGCCACCCGCAGAAAATACCAACGATCTACCATACCATAATCCTATACCAACCAACCTGCTTATGGCAAGCAGGAAAATCAACATTCATGGCGAATACTTCCAAGTGAAGCTGTGCAAACAGTATTTTTTGTGTGCAGCAAAACAAGGAGGATGAGCGAAACACATGGCACGTGTCAGCGACATCGCTATCGATTTGGGAACCTCGCGCGTACTGATCTATATGAAAGGCCGGGGCATTCAGCTTAACGAGCCCGCTGTGGTGGCTGTGGACCGGGATACCCGCAACATCATCGCCATTGGCGACGAAGCAGAAAAAATGATCGGGCGCACCCCCAGCAATATTTTAGCCATCAGCCCGTTGCGCACTGGCGCGATCGTCGATTTCGACTTGGTCAGCACCATGCTGAAAGCCTTTGTGAGCCAAGTGGTAGGCAAACATTTCTTTGCCCGCCCCCGCGCTGTAATGGCTGTGCCCAGCGGCGTTAACGAGACTGAGCGCCGGTCTTTGATCTCCACCATGTTCGACGTAGGCATGCGCCGTACCCAGCTTATCCACCGCTCGCTGGCGGCTGCGCTGGGCGCTGGTTTGCCCATCGACAGTGCATACGGTACACTGATCGTGGATATCAGCGCAGGCGTTACCGACATTGGCGTTATCTCCACCGACCGTGTACTGGTGGAAGATTGCGTCAAGATCGGCGGCGATGCTTTTAGCGATGCCATCATTCGTCACCTGCGCCGCAAGCACAATCTGTACATTGGCACCCGCACCGCCGATGAGCTGAAGATCAACTTGGGGTCTGCCATTCCCCGCACCGAGCAGACCTACATGGATGTGACCGGTCGAAACCTGATCTCCGGTCTGCCCAAAACCATGCGCATCTATAGCGATGATATTACCGAAGCCATCGACGAACCGCTGCGTTTGCTGACCGAAAGCATCCAAGGCGTGCTGGAACACACCCCTGCAGAGCTGGCTTCCGACATTTTCGAGTACGGCATTTTGCTTACCGGCGGCGGTGCGCAGATGTTCGGTCTGTGCGAAGCCATTGCCGATGCCCTGAAGGTGCCCTGCTCCTGCGCCGAAGACCCGCAGAACAACGTGGTGGTAGGCTGCGGCCGTGTGCTGGAGAACCCCACCGAATTGAAGAAATATTTGAATGATGGACGGAACCGGAGGTAACAGCCTTGCTTCCGTGATGGTCAAAAAACCGGCAGTGCCTTTTGAAAAAGCAGGCACTGCCGATTTTTACTTTGTTTATACAAGAATTAGCGATCTACATAGAACACATAGCGAACGTCGCTGTCGCACACCTTCAGCGTAACGGCAAATGCATGCCATCCATCGTTCAGCAATATTTCTGCCGATTGGCTTATTTGCCTTGCAGGTACTCATCGATAGCCGCTGCAGCGGTCTTGCCTGCGCCCATAGCCAGAATGACCGTAGCTGCACCGGTGACCGCATCGCCGCCGGCATAGATGCCCTCGCGGGAGGTCTTGCCGGTTTCCTCTTCCACGATAATACCGCCCCAGCGCTGGGTCTCCAGCCCATCTGTGGTGGCTTTGATAAGCGGATTGGGCGATGTGCCCAGCGCCATGATGACGCAATCCACAGGCAGATCAAACTCGCTGCCTTCCATTGCCACCGGGCTGCGGCGGCCGGAGGCATCCGGTTCGCCCAACTCCATCTGTTGGCAGCGCATACTATTTACCCAGCCCTGCTCATTACCGGCAATGGACAGCGGATTGGTAAGGAACTGAAAGACAATGCCTTCTTCCATGGCGTGTTCCACCTCTTCCCGGCGGGCGGGCAGTTCCGCTTCGGTGCGGCGGTACACGATGGAAACCTCTGCGCCCAAACGGCGTGCACAGCGGGCGGCATCCATGGCTACGTTGCCGCCGCCTACTACAGCCACACGCTTGCCCCGCTGGATGGGGGTACTGCTATCCTCCCGGTAGGCCTTCATCAGGTTGATGCGGGTGAGAAATTCGTTGGCAGAGTAGACGCCCTTCAGGTTTTCGCCGGGGATGCGCATAAACTTGGGCAAACCTGCACCAGAACCGATAAACACAGCCTCAAAGCCGTATTCCTGCATCAGTTCATCAATGGTGATGGTCTTGCCGATGACCACGTTGGTCTCCACCTTTACGCCCAGCTGGATAAGGGTGTCCACTTCTTTTTGCACGATGGCTTTGGGCAGGCGAAACTCGGGAATGCCGTATACCAGCACGCCGCCCGCCAGATGCAGCGCCTCAAAAACCGTAACGTCGTAGCCCTTCTTGGCAAGATCGCCCGCGCAGGTAAGGCCGGAGGGGCCAGAGCCCACAACGGCTACCTTGTGTCCATTGGACGCAGGCTTCTTGGCCGGTTCGGTGGCATGGGCATTGTGCCAATCAGCCACAAAGCGTTCCAAGCGCCCAATGGCCACCGGCTCGCCCTTGATGCCGCGAACGCACTTGCTCTCGCATTGGCTTTCCTGCGGGCATACGCGGCCGCAAACCGCCGGCAGAGAGCTGGCTTCGCTAATGATCTGGTAAGCCGCTTCAAAATCGCCCTTGGCAACTTCCTGAATAAAGGCAGGTATATAGATCTTGACCGGGCAGCCGCCCACGCAGGGCTTGTTTTTACAATTGAGGCAACGCTGTGCCTCTTCCATCGCCATATCCTCAGTGTAGCCCAAGGCAACCTCGTTAAAATTCCGGCTGCGCTCCACAGGATCCTGTGTGGGCATGGGATTCTTTTTAGGAGCCATATTAGGCATTGGTATCCATCCCCTTGAACAAATTGCAGGCAGCCTCGTGCGCATGGCGCTCAAAATCACGATAGGTCGCACTGCGTGCCAGCGCTTCATCAAAATCGATCAAATGGCCGTCAAACTCAGGGCCATCCACGCAGGCAAACTTGGTTTCGCCGCCAACTGTCAGGCGGCAGCCCCCGCACATGCCTGTGCCGTCGATCATGATGGGGTTCATGCTGGCGATGGTCTTTACACCATATTGCTTGGTAAGCTGGCACACGAATTTCATCATTACCAGCGGGCCGATAGTGATGACTTCGTCGTACTGCTCGCCGGACTCGATCAGCTTCTTGAGCGCATCGGTCACCAAGCCCTTCTCGCCCCAGCTGCCATCGTCGCTCATGCGCACCAATTTGGTGGCGGCAGCTTCAAATTCTTCTTCCAGAATGACCAGATCCCGGTTGCGGAAACCCACGATGGCATGAACCTCGCAGCCCAGCTGATGCAGTTTCTTTGCCACGGGATAGGCAATGGCGCAGCCTACGCCGCCGCCTACCACTGCCACCTTTTTGAGACCATCGGTATGGGTGGCGCGCCCCAGCGGCCCCACAAAATCGTGGATGAGATCGCCTTCGCTGAGCTGATTCAACTTTTCGGTAGTAGCGCCTACCACCTGAAAAATGATGGTAACGCTGCCTTTTTCCCGGTCATAATCCGCTACCGTCAGAGGGATGCGTTCGCCTTCTGCATCCACCCGCAGAATGATGAATTGCCCGGGCTCGGCCTTCTTGGCCACCAGCGGCGCTTCCACCTCCATCAGGGTAACGGTAGGGTTCAACACTTTCTTTCTAAGGATCCGATTCACTTACACTCTTCCCTCCGACCGGTACAGACCCTTGCCTGTACCGTTATATGCTGCAGTTATGCAAAGAAGCTGCGCACAGCCTCAATAACCGTATTGCCGTCTTCCTCCGTCATGCCATAGAACAGGGGCAAGCGGAGCAGACGCTCGCTGTCTGCGGTGGTAACACGATCTTCACCCGCAAAGCGGCCAAACTGCATACCGGCCTTGGCGCTGTGCAGCGGAATGTAGTGGAACACTGCACTGATGCTCTGCTTCTTCAAATGGTCGATAAGAGCGGTACGGGTAGCCAGATCTTTCAATTTGAAATAGTACATATGGGCGTTGTGCACGCACTCATCGGGGATCTGCATCAAGCTGAGCTTGCCATCGGCAGCCAGTTCCTGAAACGCTTCGTTATACTGGTTCCAACGGGCCATACGCTGGGCAGTGATGGTCTCATGCTGCTCCAGCTGCGCCAGCAGGTATGCCGCATTCAGTTCACTGGGCAGGAAGGACGAACCGATATCCACCCAAGTGTACTTGTCCACCTGACCACGGTAAAAACGGCTGCGGTCGGTGCCTTTTTCACGCACGATCTCTGCGCGCTCCATCAGCTCGTGAGAGCTGAGCACAACTGCGCCGCCCTCGCCCATGCTGAAATTCTTGGTCTCGTGGAAGCTAAAGCAGCCAACGGCACTCATGCTGCCAGCCTGACGGCCCTTGTAGGTAGAAGAAACCGCCTGTGCAGCATCCTCCACCAGCGGAATGCCGTACTCCTTGGAGATGGCTTCCAGCGCATCCATATCGCAGCACACGCCAGCATAGTGCACCGGCACGATCGCCTTGGTTTTCGCCGTGATAGCCGCACGCACACACTCCGGGTCGATATTCATGGTATCGGCGCATACATCCACAAACACGATGGTAGCGCCCCGCAGCGCAAAGGCGTTGGCGGTGGAGCAGAAGGTGTAGGAAGGCATGATCACTTCGTCGCCGGGCTTGATATCCAAAAGGATCGCTGCCATTTCCAGCGCAGATGTGCCCGAGGTAGTCAGCAATGCACCGCAGCTACCGGTAAGTTTGGTCAGTTCTTCGTTGCAACGCTTGGTAAAGGAGCCGTCGCCGCAGATCTTGCGGCTGGCAATGGCCTGTGCTACGTAGTCGCTGCTTTCCTTTACATAAGGGGGCACATTAAATGGGATCATGTTCATTCCTCCATAAATGGGTAATAACACAAACAGTATACCACAAACCCATTGCTCTGTCATGCAAAATCGACAGATTCAGCCGGACGACCAAAGCCCAGCAGAATAACTTTGTTAGCGTACCCCTCTATCACCCATTCTGTCAAGGAAGAAACAACATTCATACAATTTGCCCCGCTTAAGCGCAGCGATGTCTCTGGTTAAGCGGGGGCATCTAATTCTGTTCTTTCTCAGCCTTTCACAGTTACAGAGCGCACGCCCATATGGCTGAGACGAATTTCGTAATGGCAGCAGGTCTCCACCAGCAAAAGATAATCCTGCTGCGGGTCTGTCTCAAAGGAGAAGCTCCCCATTCCGCAGCCCTGCCATACCGACAGCACCTGTTTAGTGGAAAGCAATTGCAGCTTCAGCCGCCACTGGCACTGCCCGCAGGGCAGCAAAACGCCGCTGATGACTCCATCCTGACAGTTGCATTCCGGGCAAGGCGGGCAATCTGGGCAGGAGGGGCGATCGGGCTGTGCGGCACAGGCCTCCAGGCCGGTCATGCCGCCCACAAAGGGATACCAGTGCAATTCAAACCCGCTGCCTTCTGGCACACTGAGCCCAGCCAGCACCGTATTGCCATTGATGTTGCCGCCGCTGGGGTTGGCGTTCCATTGGGTGTTGGGGGCCAGCATGCTGCCATAGATAGCTGCTGCCACCTGCATGTTTACCTGCAATGCATCCATCAGCACATACAGCGTATGATCAGCCTGCGCTTCGCTGCCCCACACGCCGTTGGATACATTCATCACTTCATCGCTATGGATGCGCACGATGTTCAGGCTGCCCTCCGGTGTATCGATGCTCAGAGGACCCACCAAGCTGCCATCGCCAGGCCACGTTACATCAAACACATTCTGCCGGGCATCGCTGCCGGTAAGCAGCAAGCCGCTGTTCAAGGCGCTGGTAGTGCCATTCGCAGCCATTGCTGCAATGTTATCCATCCGGCAGGATAAGCTTTGCCGTGCATCCCGGAAGAAGGCAGGCACATCGGCGCTCAGGCGGCCGGCAGGGATATATCTGGGCGTATCATAACTGGAAATGACATAATGGCTGCCATTATCCGACGGTGCCCAATAGGCGCTGCCGTTTGCAGCATACAGCGCTGCTAATTCAGCGCTTTGGTCGGGGTTATCGCTCTTGCCGATCAGGTAGGTGCTGCCCAGCCCCGCATGAAAGCTGCTGCCGGAGGAGACCACATTGCCCACCACCGTCAAGGCTCCGGCGATATTCACATTCCCGCCCGCCAAGAACCGCACCGCAAAGGGATCGTAAGGGATGGCGGGCTGTCCCTGCCGCCCGAAGCCCACCGACATGCCTCTGTCGCTGGTAATGGAGCCCTCCGCCGCAATGGCCCCCTCCGTATCGATGATGTTTTCCAGATCTCCAAAAATGAGCCCATTGTAGCCCGCACCCACGCCAAAGGGCTGTCCCTCCACCTCCTGCCAGCGCAGGTTTTGATAGGGAACACCGGTATAGCTTGCCATATGCATCGCTCCTTTCTTTGGCATCCTATGCAGAAAAAAACAGACTGTGCGCAACGTAGGCATTGAATGAGCGCTGCGCTTTTGCTATGATAGACACGTTTGATGAGCGCATTTTCAAACATTGCGAGGTGAAGGAAATGTACCGTGGTCTGCTTATAGTGAACGCCTTTTTGCGCACCAACAAATTTGATGAATTGTACACTTTTCTGGCAGATGCTGCCCATAAGGAAGGCATGGCGCTGGAAGTTGCGACCAATGCGGAGCTGGTTTGTGCCTTGGAAGAAAGCTTCGAGCCTACCCAGTACGATTTTGTGGTTTTCTGGGATAAGGATATTCTACTGGCCCAGCGGCTGGAACAGCTGGGCATGCGGCTTTATAACAACGCCCGCAGCATCGCCCTGTGCGATGATAAATCCCTTACTTGGCTCGCTTTGAAAGACGAAGGCATCCCCATGCCCCGCACCGTGCCTGCGCCCAAGACCTTCCCGAATATCGGCTATCCATCGCTGGATTTCGCCAAACGCATCGGCTGCCAGTTGGGCTACCCTGTGGTGGTAAAGGAATGTTGCGGCTCCTTCGGCCAGCAGGTATACCTGTGCTGCGATGAGCAGCAGTTGTTGGACAGGGTAGCGCAGCTGGCTGGCACGCCTATCCTGTTTCAGCAAGCCATCACGGAAAGCATGGGACATGATGTGCGCATCAACGTGGTGGGCGGTCAGGTGGTGGCTTCCATCCTGCGGCACAGCACAGATGGAGACTTCCGCAGCAACCTGACGCTGGGCGGCTCCATGGAGCCCTACACCCCTACCGAGGCAGAGGCCCAGTTAGCCATCCGCACCACACAGCTGTTGGGATTGGACTTTGCCGGGGTGGACGTTCTGTTTGGTGAAAATGGGCCCATCCTATGCGAAGTGAACAGCAATGCTCACTTCAAAACCACACTGGCCTGCACGGGCATCAACATGGCAGAAGCCATTATGCACTACATCAAAGAGCAACTATCAAATTGAGGACATACAATGAAAACATGCTGGCTTTTATACGACGCACCCGATCTGGCTGTTAACCGGGACTATGCTGCCCTGATGCAGAAAACCGGGCTGCGCTACGGGCTTTTGGTGGAGACAGTCACTTTGCAGGAGATCACCTTGGGCATGGATGCACAGGGGCAGCCTACACTGTTGCGCAATGGGCAGCCAACGAAACCCGACGCTGTTCTTTCCCGCATGCGCAACGACCTGATCAGCGAACACATGGAGCGGATGGGCATACCAGTGTTCAACAACAGCAAAGTTTGCCGCATCTGCAACGACAAGCGCCGCACCCACCTGTTTTTGCAGGGGCTGCCCATGGCAGAGAGCGTATTTCTACAAGACCCTGCTGCCGAAAACAGTACACCCGAAGCATGGCCTCGGGTGTTAAAGCCCGCTGGCGGGCATGGCGGCGAATCGGTGCAGCTGATCGAGGATCAAGCCCAGTGGCAGGAAGCGGTCGCCCGTCTGTGTACCGCTGGTCACCGTCCCGCCTTGCATCAGGCAGTGGTCAGCCGCCCGGGCAACGATCTGCGGGTGTATGTGCTCTTTGGCCAGATCCTTGCCGGGGTGATGCGCACTGCAAAGCAAGGTGTGGTCAGTAATTTCAAGCTGGGCGGCCGTGTGGAACTGCATACCTTGACGGATGCGGAGCGTGAACTGGCACAGGCTGTTATCCAGCGCTTCAGCGATGCTGGCGCGCCCCTTTGCATGGCAGGGGTCGATCTGCTTTACACAGAGCAAGGCCCTGTTATTAGCGAAGTGGAAGATGTGGTGGGCAGCCGCATGCTGTACCAAGTATCGGATATCGACCTTGTGGATCTGTACTTGCAGGGCATTGCCCAGCGGCTGTGAAGGCTTTAAGCACAGCACCGAAATTCCTTGACAAATACTGCTTTTGCGGCTATGATGTTTAGGATTATGATATTTTACCAGGGGAGGCACTTCCAATGGCAGCTTTGACTATGGACAAGTTGGTTGCGCTCTGCAAAGGGCGCGGTTTTATCTATCCCGGCAGCGAGATCTACGGCGGTTTGGCAAACAGCTGGGACTACGGCCCTCTGGGCGTTGAGTTTAAGAACAACGTCAAGAAGGCTTGGTGGCAGAAGTTTGTTCAGGAAAGCAAGTACAACGTTGGTTTGGACGCTGCGATCCTGATGAACCGTGAAGTTTGGGTCGCTTCCGGCCACGTAGGCGGCTTCAACGATCCCCTGATGGACTGCAAGGCTTGCAAGGCTCGCTTCCGTGCCGATAAGCTGATCGAGGACTTTACCGAGGGCGCCGAGACCGGCGACGGCTGGACCAATCAGGAGCTGGAAACCTACATCAACGAGCATGACATCGTCTGCCCCACCTGCGGCAAGAAGGATTTTACCGGCATCCGTCAGTTCAACCTGATGTTCAAGACCCACGCCGGCGTTACTGAGAACTCCACCAACGAGATCTACCTGCGCCCCGAAACCGCTCAGGGTATCTTCGTCAACTTCCAGAACGTAATGCGTGCCACCCGCAAGAAATTGCCCGCTGGTATCGCCCAGATCGGTAAGAGCTTCCGCAATGAGATCACCCCCGGCAACTTCATCTTCCGTGTACGTGAGTTTGAGCAGATGGAGCTGGAGTTCTTCTGCAAGCCCGGTGAGGATCTGGAGTGGTTCAACTACTGGCGTGCCTTCTGCCGCGACTGGCTCTTGAGCCTTGGCATCAAGGAAGAAAGCCTGCGCCTGCGCGACCACGAGCCCGAGAAGCTGGCCTTCTATTCCAAGGCCACCACAGACTTTGAGTTCCTCTTCCCCTTCGGCTGGGGCGAACTGTGGGGCATTGCTGACCGTACCGACTACGACCTGACCCAGCATCAGGAGCACTCCGGCAAGTCCATGGAGTACCTGGATCCCGTCACCAACGAGCGCTACATCCCCTACTGCGTGGAGCCCTCCGTCGGTGTTGAGCGTCTGGTGCTGGCCTTCCTGTGCAACGCCTACGAGGAGCAGATGCTGGACGAGGCGAAGAACGACGTCCGCACTGTGCTGCACCTGCATCCCGCGCTGGCGCCCTACAAGGCTGCCGTGCTGCCCCTGCAGAAGAACAAGCTGGGCGACAAGGCCCGCGAGATCCATGCGCAGTTGGCCAAGTACTTCCCTGTGGAGTACGACGAGACCGGCTCCATCGGCAAGCGCTACCGCCGTCAGGACGAGATCGGTACGCCCTTCTGCATCTGCGTGGACTTCGAGACCGAAGAGACCGGCACCGTCACTGTCCGTGACCGTGACACCATGCAGCAGGAGCGCGTCGCCATCGCCGACCTGCGCAAGTACATCGAGGACCGTATGGAGTTCTAAGCAACCCGATTTATCCGCCGCATCATGTTCGCATGGTGCGGCTTTTGCGTTGACGCAATCAATGCGCCGTGGTATAATATTCCTAATGTATACCAAGGAGGTTTTCCAGATGTTGAAGAAGTTGACGGCCCTGCTGCTGGCAGTGGTGCTGCTGGCGGGGACCATGTCCACGGCCTTCGCGTGGAGCTGCCCGGCCTGCGGGGCGGAGATGAGCAGCAACTTCTGCACCGAATGCGGCGCGAAAAAGCCGGAGAGCTTCTGTCCGGCCTGCGGCGCCAGCCACGGGGACAAGGTGTATGCCTTCTGCCCCTCCTGCGGCACGAAGA
>JAZSRK010000110.1:0-20317 GCA_045538465.1 Candidatus Limiplasma sp.
TGTCGGGGTCTGGGCTGAGCCCACGCACCCCCGTTTCCCGCCTTCCTTGGGGAAATTGCTTGTAGCTATAGCCAATATAATAAATTGATGTTATAATATAAGTTGGTCAAACAGTTATTTCTGTCAGGTCGTTGAAAAACTTGCCTGCGGCGATTTTTTCGACGAGGCTTGCACCGTTTGCCTACTCCCCTACGGCTCGCCGGGCGGCAAACGGCGATAGGAATCCCTTGCTACGCAAGGGTTCCGAAACCACCGTACACGCCGCTGGTTTCGGATCTCAGTCGGGGGGCTGCGGCCCTCCGACTCCACCCGGGGTTTTTCGACAGTCTGACAGTTATTTCTGTATCCCAACAGTGTAAAGAAAGGGGTGGCTTTGGTGAGGATCAGCGAGCGTTTCCTGCGCAGACTGGCGGCGGTACTGTGCGCATTGGCGCTGCTGGCAAGCGCATTGCCCCTGTATGCCATCTCCCTGTACAACCATCCCTATTACGACGACTACGGCTTTTCTGCCGATGTTCACGCCGTCTGGAAGCAGACCGGCAGCCTTTCTGCGGTTTTTGCGCAGGCCATCCAGAGCGCTAAGGAGACCCGGCAAAACTGGCAGGGTACCTACACGGGCACGCTGCTGAGCAATGTGCAGCCCGGCGTTTTTTCCGAAAGCCTGTATTTTGTGGCATCGTTTTTCCTGCTGACGGCCTTTCTTGTTTGCGGCTGGTTCTTCCTTACAACGCTGTTTGGCAAAAGAGGCCTTGGGTTGGACGGCTGGCAAACCTTCGTGTTATGCTCCTTGGTTTTGTCGCTGTTGCTTCAGCTCATGCCCGATAGCGGCGAGGCTTGGTACTGGTTTAATGGCGGCGTGGGCAACGTGTTTATCTACTCGCTGATGATGCTCTTTGCCGCTGTGGCCATTCGCATGTGGAAGGCGGAACAAGGCTGGAAGACCGGCTTGTACACGTTGGCACTGGTGCTTTTGGCTGTGGCGATGGGCGGCGGCAGCTATAGCGGCGGCCTGTTCAGCCTGTGTATACTGGCCACGGCCTTGGTCTGGTCGCTGGTAAAGAAGCAGAAAAAAGGCGTGCTGCTGGCCATTGCTGCCGGTGTGCTGCTGTGCTGCTTCCTGTACAGCATGGCCGCACCGGGCAACAACAAGCGCGCAGATATGATCGCTTCCGCCGTTTCGCCGGTAAAGGCGGTCGTTCAGTCCTTCTACTACGGCGTTGCGCTGATGGGCAGTTATACCACGCTGCTGCTGGTGGCGGTCACCGCTTTGGTGGTTCCCTTCTTCTGGCAGGCTGCCCCCAAGACCGGTTGGCGGTTTCAGCACCCGTGGCTCGTGCTGGCGCTGATGGTTTGCCTGTACTGCACGCAGTTGACCCCGCCTTTGTTTTCTGGGGTACACATCGGCGGCGGGCGCACGGTGAACACCTATTTTATCTCCTTTGTTGTACTTTGGCTTTTGTATGCCTTCTACCTTACCGGGTATGTACAGCAGCATCTGCCAGTCCAGATCCTTTTGCCCGACAAATGGAAGCGTGCCTATGCCTTTGTAATGGCTTGCGTGCTGGCAGTGGGTCTGTGCGGCTTCAAGCCCCATGGCGAGCCCCTGTACGGTCCTCAAAATCTGGCAGGTATGAATGCTGCCCTTAGCATCGTTACCGGCGAAGCAGCCCAATACGATGCTGAGATGACCGCCCGAGAGGTACTGCTCAACGATGCCTCTCAGCCCGAGGTCACGCTGGCGCCCCTTACCGTGGTGCCGGATGTTTTCATGAAGGACTTGCTGGTTCCCGGCGCTGAGTATGATGTGCGCCCGTCCCTGTGCTGGTACTACCAGAAGGATGCCATCCACATTGTGGGAGAGGAGGCGCAGCCGTGAAGGATCCTCTCGTAAACTATCGTGTACCGGTTCGGTTGCTGAGCTGGCTGCTGGCGGCGTTGCTGGTGGTAAGCCTTGTGCCGCTGTATGCCCTGTCGTTTTTCAACCATCCCTGCTACGACGATTTCGGCTTCTCCATCCGTACCCATGCAGCGGTACGGGAAGGCGGTGGTTTTGCAGGTGCGGTAAAGGCGGCGGTCGAGAATACGGTCTCCATTCGCAACACTTGGGAGGGTACCTATACCACCTCCTTTATCAGTGCGTTGCAGCCAGGTATTTTCGGCGAGCAGTATTACTGGGCGACCACGGCCATTTTGCTTACCTTTTTCCTGTTCAGCCTGTGGTGCTTTCTGCGGGAGAGCCTCCGTTACCGCCTTGAGGCAGGCGCCGCGGCTTACTGGCTGTTGTTTACCGCCATCGCTTTTGTGATGGTGCAGTTTGTGCCCGATCTTAGCGAGGCATTTTTCTGGTTTAACGGCGGCGTAGCGTATACCATGATGTGGTCTCTGCTCATGCTGCGGCTTGCGGTCTGGCTCCGGCTGGATCGAGCCGCCAACGCTGCCGGAAAAACCCTTTGGTCGTTGCTGTTGGTGCTGCTTACCGTTCTTCTGGGCGGCAGCAAGTACACCACGCTGCTGTTTGCCTTGCTGGTGGATGCGCTGCTGCTGGTGGATGCCTTCGCCCATAAGCGCGCTATGCGCTTGCTGGATCTGCTGTGCACCCTGCTGCTGGCTGGCTTGCTGGTTTTCAGCGCAGTTGCGCCGGGCAACGGTGTGCGTGCGCAGACCCTCAGCGGCGGCTTGAGCGCCCCCATGGCCATTGCGCAAGCCATGTTCTTCGGCATATCCCTGCTGGGGCATTGGTTTTCTCTGCCGGTGGCGGCTGTATGGGCGCTGGCTGTCTGGCAGCTGAGCGGCACGCTGAAAAACAGCCGCTTTGCGTTCCGTTATCCTCTGCTGGTAACGGCAGGCGCTGTGTGCCTGTTCTGCGCTCAGCTTACCCCCACGCTGTTTACCGGCAACTATTTGGGGGATGGGCGCACCGTTAATACCTACTATTTCTGCTATGTGCTTCTATCCACGGCACTGGTGTTGTACTGGGTCGGCTGGCTCATTCGCCAGAGCGAAAAGCAAGAGGGCGGTCTGTTCCGTTTGCCCTGCCCAAACCCCGAAAACATTCGGCTCACAGCACTTGCGGCATTGGCATTGGTGCTGGCGCTGGGCTGTTTTGCCTACCACCCGGAGGGCACGGCGAGCTACGGCCCCCAGAATATGTCTAGCGGCGTGGCTGTGCGTGCATTGGTCAGCGGTCAGGCAGCCGCCTACGACGAAGCCATGGATCAGCGCCACCGGGATATGAACGACCCCGCCGTGACCGATGTGGTCATTCGTCCGGTGGAAGACATCCCGTCTGCCTTTATGGGCGATGTGCCTGTGGAGACCATGGCCGATTATGTAAAGACCCTCTACGGGGAGTATTACCTCAAAAACAGCGTTGCCATCGAAGGGGAGGAATAGCATGCTGCTCAAGGGAAAGAACGCACTCATCACCGGTACGGCCCGGGGCATCGGCAATGCCATGCTGCACGTGTTCGCCCGGGAAGGTGCCAATGTATGGGCCTTCGCCCGCACCCCCAGCGAAGCCTTCGCAGCCGATTGCCAAAAAACCGCCGAAACATACGGCGTATGGGTAAGACCCGTGTACTGCGACCTGAGCGATACCGCCGCCATCAAGGAGGCTTTCAAGCAAGTGATGGGCGATAAGCAGCCCCTGCACATTCTTGTAAACAACGCTGGTCGCATGGATGAGGACAAGATGTTCCAGATGACTTCCGAAGCGGAGATGCGCACCATCTTCGATACCAACTTCTTCGGCACGCTGGAGCTTACCCGACCCGCCACCCGGTTGATGGCACGCGCCAAGCAAGGCGCAGTGGTCAACGTGGCCAGCATCGCCGGGCTGGATGGCGACAGCCGTCTGGACTATTCTGCCTCTAAAGCAGCCCTCATTGCCGCTACCAAGAAACTGGCCAGAGAAATGGTCACCCTAGGCATAAGGGTAAACGCCATTGCTCCCGGGCTTACCGATACCGATCTGGTGCGGGGCCTTAGCGAAAAGGTGGAAAGCGAGCAGCTGGAAAAAGTGCTCATGCACCGCAAGGCGCAGCCGGAGGAGATCGCCGAGGTAGCAGCGTTTCTGGCCAGCGATCGGGCCAGCTATGTAACAGGGCAAGTCTGGCGGGTGGATGGCGGTATTCTCTAAGCTGCCGTGCAAAGCCCCATTACCAACAAAGCAACAACAGCCAATAGAAAGGAAGACCTGCAATGACGAATCTGGAAAAGTACGTAAACGCCTTTGTGGAAGCGCTGGAGGTTCCCGCTGAGGAAGTTTCTGCTCTTGTATATGGCGAAAGCGCCGCTTGGGACAGCGTGGGTCACATGACCCTCATCGCTGCACTGGAAGATGCATTCGATATCATGGTAGATATGGATGATATTATCGACCTGAGCTCCTTTGAAAAGGGGAAGGAGATCCTTGCCAAGTATGATGTGGAACTTTGATCGTTACGGCGATTCTCTGGCGCTCATTAGCCAGACGGGGCAGCGTATCACTTATGCCCAGCTGGCACAGGAAAGCCGCAAGCTGGCACAGACCATCGGCAGCCGCTGCCTTGTGTTTACGCTGTGTAAAAACGTGCCCGCCAGCCTTTTGGGCTATGCCGGGTTGGTAGAAAACGGCATTGTGCCAGCGCTGCTCAATGCAGAATTGGATAGGGACATGCTCGCCGGTCTGTATGAGGCATATCATCCGGCTTATTTGTGGACGCCGGAAGATTTTGCATGGGAGGGCTGCGAAAGCGTGTACAGCCTGTGGGGCTATCATCTTTTGAAAACCCCCTTTGGCTGCGAGACCCAGCTGTATCCCGAATTGGCGCTGCTGCTTACCACCAGCGGCTCCACCGGCAGCCCCAAGTTTGTGCGCCAGAGCTACCGCAACATTGAAGCCAACACCCAGAGCATCGTGGAATACCTGCGCCTTGATGAAAACGAGCGCCCTATTACCACTTTGCCCATGAATTACACCTACGGCGTCAGCATTTTGAACAGCCACCTGATGGTGGGCGCCACCATTCTGATGACGGAATGCGGCATTGCCCAGCGCGATTTTTGGACCTTCTTCCGTCAGGAAGAGGCCACCAGCTTCGGCGGCGTTCCCTATACTTACGAAATGCTGGATCGTATGCGCTTTATGCGCATGGATCTGCCCTCCCTGCGCACCATGACGCAGGCTGGCGGCAAGCTGCAGCCCGAGCTGCACGGCAAGTTTGTAAAGTGGTGCAGCGAATGCGGCAAGCAGTTTATCGTTATGTACGGCCAGTGCGAAGCCACCGCCCGCATGGCATATCTGCCGTGGGAGCGCAGCATGGAAAAAATTGGCGCCATCGGCATCGCCATTCCCGGCGGCCGTTTTGAGCTGATCGACGTAAACGGCGCACCCGTTACCGAGACCGGCGTTACCGGCGAGTTGCGCTACCATGGCGATAATGTTACGCTGGGCTATGCCACCTGCGCAGCCGACCTTGCCAAAGGCGATGAGCGGGGCGGTGTGCTGGAGACCGGCGATATGGCGCAGATGGATGCCGACGGCTATTTTACCATCGTGGGTCGCAAAAAGCGTTTCTTAAAGATGTACGGCAACCGGGTAAACTTGGATGAGCTGGAAGGTATGCTGAAAGGCCAGTTCCCCGGTATGGATGTAGCCTGTGGCGGCCGGGACGATCATCTCTTCCTGTTTGCCACCGACGAAGCCATTCTGCCGGAGATGCGGGCCTACCTGTCCCGCAAGACCGGTCTGAATATTGCCGGGTTCCACACTCAGGCTTTGGAAGCCATCCCCAAGAACGACGCAGGCAAGACCCTGTACCGGGAGTTGGAGCAATATGTCCATTGAGGTAAGCACGATGCACACTCTGCCGCCCTATGGCATGGCACGTGAGCAAAAGCACGCTTTTTTAACAGAGGAGCTGTCGGCGCTGAGCCTTCGGCATGCAGCGCTCTGCCCGGAGTATGCCCGTATGCTGGATGCAGTGGGTTGCGACCCTGTGCAGCTTAGTAGCTATGAGCAGCTGCCGCCTTTGCCGGTTCGCCTGTTTAAGGAGTTTTCCCTCAAAAGCGTGCCGGAAGAAGACCTGCATCGTACCATGACCTCCTCCGGCACCACTGGTCAGCAGGTAAGCCGTATTTTCCTCGACCGGGAGACCAGTACCCTGCAAAGCAAGGTGCTGGCCGCCATCCTGGCCGATTATCTGGGCAAGCAGCGCCTGCCCATGATCATTCTGGATACTTCTGCGGTCATCAAGAATCGGGCCATGTTTTCTGCCCGCGGCGCAGGCATCCTCGGCTTTAGTATGTTTGCAAGGGATAAGCTGTATGCGCTGGATGAAAACATGCAGCTGGATGTGGAGGGCTTGACGGCTTTCCTTGAGAAGCATCAGGGAGAAGATATCTTCCTGTTTGGCTTTACGTTTATGATCTGGCAGCACTTTATCGACCAGCTGAAAAAGACTGGGTACCGACCCAATTTGAGCCGGGGCATTCTGGTGCATGGCGGCGGTTGGAAGAAGCTGGCGGATCAGCACATCACCACCGAACAATTCAAAGCTGCGCTGGCGGAAACCTGCAGCCTTGAGCGGGTACACAATTACTACGGCATGGTGGAGCAGACCGGCACCGTTTATATGGAATGCGAATGCGGTCGGCTTCACGCACCCGTATGGTCGGATGTGACCATACGCCGCCCGGAGGACTTTACTGTGGCAGATGTGGGGGAGACCGGGCTCATTCAGGTTTCCAGCCTGCTGCCCCGCAGCTATCCGGGACATGTGCTGCTTACCGAGGATGAAGGACGCATCACCGGCGAGGATGACTGTCCCTGCGGGCGCAAGGGCAAAACCTTTGAAATTCTGGGCCGCATCAAGCAAGCAGAGATCAGGGGGTGCAGCGATACCTATGAACAAAAGTGACGCCTATACCATCCTGTGCGGCGGCGATTGGCAGTCGGCCAAGCCTCTTGTGCCCTTTTCAGAAGAGGTGCTCTCCTTTTTGAGCGATCTGTCTGCTTTGCTGATGAAAACCCCGGCAGCCCGTCCCTATCCGGATGTGATCACCTTTGCTTTCTTCTGCCGCCGCGCTCATTTGGAAAAGCTGCGTGCAGCTTATGAGGGCGCATTGGAGGACCGCATCGGGCGCGGGCTCACCTTCCACATTGCCCCCAGCAATGTGCCCATCAACTTCGCTTATTCGTTGGTGGCGGCGCTTTTGGCTGGCAATGCGTGCGTAGTAAAGGCCTCCAGCAACGATTTTTCCCAGACCCGCATCGTAGCCGGAGCCATGAAGCAGCTGCTCAGCGGCGCGCATGCAGCGCTCAGCGGGCATGTGAATGTGATCGTTTACCCCCGCCAGAAGCAGGAGGTAACGGAGATGTTCTCTGCGGCCTGCGACAGCCGCATCATCTGGGGCGGCGACGAAACGGTGCGCCGGGTGCGTACAGCGCCTCTTGCCCCCCATGCAAACGAGATCACTTTCCCCGATCGTTACAGCCTGCTGACCATATGTGCAGAAGCGGTTCTGGAAATGGATGAAAAGCAGCTGAACGCTGCAGCGCAAGGTTTTTACAACGATACCTATCTAACCGACCAGAACGCTTGCACCTCGCCCAGACTTGTTTATTGGCTGGGCAGTGGCGATACCCTCCAAAAGGCGCAGCAGCGTTTTTGGAATGCAGTACACGCTTACGCCAAGCCCCGCTATCCACTGGAGCCGGTGGTGGCTGTGGATAAGCTGACGGCTGCCTATCGGGCGACGCTTCAGCTGCCTGATTGCAAGCTCGTGCCCATGCAGGATAACCTGATCGTGCGCATCGCGCTAAAAGCGTTAACGCCCGCTATGGAAGCAAACCGCTGCGCTGGCGGCTTCTTTCTGGAATATGCCGCCGAAACGCTGGATGATCTGGCTCCCGTAGTGGGGCACAAATACCAGACCCTCAGCTATTTGGGGGTTGAAAAAGAAGAACTTGTGCACTTTGTACGGCAAAACCGCCTTACCGGCATCGACCGCATCGCCCCCGTGGGCAGCACCATGGATTTTGCCCTCGTCTGGGATGGAGTGGATCTGATCCGTACCCTGAGCCGGCATGTTTTTGCCATCTGAGTGAAGGAAAGAGGAACCAAGCTATGTTGTCTTTTGTCATACCCTGTTACCGATCCGAAAACACCGTGGGCGTTGTGGTGGAGGAGATCTTGTCCACCGTCGCCACCCGTCCGGAGTATCAGGTGGAGATCATTCTGGTCAACGACGGCAGCCCCGACCATACCGGCGAGGCCATCAAGGCGCTGGCTAAGAAGCATCCGCAAGTAATAGCGGTGGATCTGAGCCGGAATTTCGGTCAGCACAGCGCACTGATGGCTGGTTTCCATCATGTAAAGGGCGATATCGTTATCTGTCTGGATGATGACGGGCAAACCCCCGCCTGCGAATGCTTCAAGCTGATCGATAAGGTCGTCGAGGGCTATGATATCGTTTTTGCTGAATATGGCGAGCGCAAGCAGAGCGCATTCCGCAATTTGGGCAGCAAGTTCAACGCGGCATGCAACCATTTCTTCTTTGCCCAGCCCAAGGAGCTAAAGGCCAACAGCTACTATGCCTGCAAGCGTTTTGTGGTGGATAGCGCCCTTCAATACCCCAACCCCTTCCCCTATGTAACAGGGCTTTTGTTCCAGAGTGTAGGCAGCTACTGCAATGTGCGGGTAGAGCACAAGGAGCGCATGGAGGGCAGCAGTGGTTACAATTTGAGAAAGCTGATCGGGCTTTGGCTCAACGGCGTTACGGCCTTTTCCATCAAACCGCTGCGCCTTGCCAGTTATCTGGGCTGGATCGTTGCAGCGATCGGCTTCCTGTATGCGGTCATCACCATTATCCGCAAATTGATCAATCCGATCATGCAGGCAGGCTGGGCCAGCACCGTATCGCTGATCATGCTCATGGGCGGTCTCATCATTGGTCTGATCGGCATCGTGGGCGAGTATATCGGTCGTATTTATCTGAGCATCAACCGCTACCCGCAGTTTGTGGTACGGGATGTGGTACGCGGTGATGAACAGACCGCCGCCCCTAAAAACGAAGCATCGCAAGAGGATGAAGCGGTGGGTGCGTAACTGCCAGCGTTTGTTTTTTGCCAACGTGAACATTTCTCCAAGGAGGTCACTTTTATGCAGACCATTCATGCCGTATGGGAAAAAGAAAATCTGGGCGTAGACGCCTATGAGATCTTTCTCACCGACGGGGATACCCCCGAGACCGTCGCCGCTGAGGAACAGCGTCTGGCGCAGGCTGGGGCAGAGTATATCGTTATCAAGACCCCTGTCAATTGCGCACATCTGCTGTTTGGTCTGCCCAAGCTGGGCTACAACTATGTAGAAACGGTCTTCAAGGTAGAAATTCGCCGCAGCGACTACCATATGCCCGAAGGCATTGCCCGTTTCGACCGCGGGCTTACGGTAGCGCACCGGGTAACGCCGGAGGAGTGGGAGCCGGTTTTCGATAAGATCCACTCCGGCATCTTCCGCAGCGACCGCATCACCTTAGACCCGGACTTTTCACCGGAGCTGGGCGGTCGCCGCTATGCAAACTGGCTGCGCAGTATGCTCCTCAAGGGCGCTGACCTTTACGAGGTACTCATGGGCGAAAAGGGGATCGGCTTTTTCGTTATTATGCGCAAGGATGAAAAAACTGTAGACCCTGTGCTAATGGCCATGTATGATGAGCAGAACGACCGCGGCATGGGAGCCCTTTTGCACAAAAAAACGCTGGACACTTGCTTTACCTACGATTGCAAGCGCCTTACCTCCACCATCGTCAGCAATAATTCCAAGGTGCTCAGGGTGTATGTAAACGCAGGCGCTACCATCGCCGATACGCTGTATACCTATGTAAAGCACCTGTCATAAGCGCAGCAGCTGACACATTGAAAGGAAACAGACCGTATGAGCGTATTCGTGCTGGGAGCGATCCTGCTTGGTTTGTCGGGCGGGTTTGCCATACTATGGAAAAGAAAAATTGAAGATGTATTTGGCTTTTCTGCGCTTTTGACGGTTGCGGTTCTGTATGTGGCAGGCTTGCTTGGGCAATTGGTGTGGGGCGTTTATGCTGTCGTGGTGCTGGCCGGTATCGGCGTGCTGTTTTGCTTGGTTTGCTTGTTTACAAACTTCAAGGATACCTTGGCACGCCTTTTTACGCCGGGTCTTATTGGTTTCCTTATCACCCTTTGTTGGGTGTTGGTGGTATTTAGAAACCGGCAGGCAGATAATTACGGCAGCTTTTCACATTGGGGACTGGAGATCAAGAACCTTTATCTATTTGATGCCATTCCCAACGGTTTAAAAGAATCGACCATTTATTTTCGACACTACCCGCCGGGTTCGGCGCTGTTCCAGTACTTTGCTGTAAAACTGGCTGGTGCGCTGAACGAAGGCGAAATGTTCAGGGCGCTGGGTATCTTTATGGTATCGCTTCTGCTACCGGTATTCAGCAGCTTGAGCTGGAAAGACTGGAAGGGCATCATCCCTCTGTGGCTTTCTGTTTTTGCTATCCCGCTGCTTTTCAATACGCAGGCCTATACAACATTGGGTATCGACTCCCTTTTGGGCTGTGTTGCGGCGTATATCGTCATCATCGGTCACGCGCCCAAGCGCCGGGCAGGCGATGGCATCATTATCGGTATGGCACTGTTCGTATTGCCATCCATCAAGGTATCTGGGTTAGCTATTGCGATTTTGGCCCTGTTGATGCTTGCGGTGGATTGGCTGGCAAATCGCCGCTTCGAACGGGCTTGGAAAACCCTTGCAGTCATAGCCGGCTTGTTGCTTTGCGCTTTGGTCAGCAAATGGAGCTGGGATCTCTACATATCCCGTTTTTCAACCATCTTGGTCTCAGCCGATCTGAGCAGCGACCGGATCCGCTCTGTTTTTCAAAGTGGTCTGGAACCATATCAGCTAACGAGCTTGCGTACCTTCCTTACCAAGATGATCGATCCTAACGGCGCTTGGAGGGATTTTGCAGGCCATACCTATTTGTTCTGGGTCATTGCCTTTTCGGTCATCGGTATCGTTGTGACCAGCAGAGAAGAAAAAGGCGAGCGTTCCCGCCCGATCGTTGTGATGACCATCATTGGGGCAGTTGTGTACGCCCTGTCGCTGCTGGCTACCTATTGGTTTAAGTTTTCGCAGATGGAAGCGGAGCGGGTAAATGAGTGCGAGCGCTATTTCAGCACATACCTGATCCTGATGTTTGCCGTTTTGCTGTATATACTAGTTCGCAAATGCCGCCGTATGGAAAACGGCTTTTCCGGTAAACTGACAGTCATGGCCATGTGCCTTTTGCTGTTTGTTTCACCCATTCGTCTGTATGCCAACACCGTCGGCTACTACGATTTTATTCGGGGTGCAGAGCTGAACCGTGCCTTGATGCGACCATCAACACAGGTGATGGAAAGCTTGGATAGCAAAGAACACCGGGTCTATTTTCTCTCGCAAGCTCCTAACGATTACGCCTATTGGGTCGTGCGTTACGAAATGTCGCCGGTGCAGCTTTCCGAGCTGTATCAAGGGGTGCAGCTGGCGAAAGATGGCGAGACGGCTGGCGGGGTAGAGAGCCCGCAGGCATGGCTTGCGCAATTGGCCCAGCAAGGCTTTACACATCTGTACCTGTATCAGGTGGATGATGTATTCTGCCAGGATTTTGGTGTGTTGTTTCAAGAGGCAGACAAGATGCAGGATGGCAGCTTGTTTGCCATCAACAAAGACGGAAATGGTTATTCGCTCATATTTTGTGCACAGTAACAAAACCAACAGATGCGGTGCGTTGCTTGTGCGTAAGGAGGCGACCGAATGCTGACCTATATTACCAACGAATGCATGCCGCTGGAAAAGATGCTGGCTCGTGTAGAAAAACAGCATCCGGGCGACGAAAGTGTAGCGCTGGTCAAAAAAGCATATGAATTTGCAGAGAACGTTCATCAGGGGCAGGTGCGCAAAAGTGGCGAGCCGTATTTCATTCATCCGGTGTCGGTAGCCAGCATCCTGACCGATCTGATGATCGATGCCACCACCATTGCTGCCGGTTTTTTGCACGATACGGTAGAGGACTGCCCAGAGGTCACCTTGGATGTGATCCGCTCTCAGTTTGGCGACGAGGTGGCGCAGCTGGTAGACGGCGTGACCAAGCTGGATAAGCTGGATTTTACCAACCGGGAAGAGCAGCAGGCAGAGAGCCTGCGCAAGATGTTCCTGGCCATGAGCAAGGATATCCGAGTGGTGATCATCAAGCTGGCCGACCGTCTGCACAATATGCGCACCCTTCGCTATCAGGCAGAAAACCGCCAGCGTGCCATCGCTCATGAAACGCTGGATATCTATGCCCCGCTGGCACATCGTTTGGGCATGGGTTCGGTAAAGAGCGAGCTGGAAGACCTTAGCTTTAAGTATATCGACCCGGAAGCATTCCACGATATCGCCCAGAAGGTGGGTCTGCGCCGCACCGAGCGGGAGGAAAACATCCGTATGGTCATCTCCGAATTGTCGGAGAAGTTGGATCAGCAGGGCATCCGCTATGATATGGATGGCCGACCCAAGCATTTGTATTCCATCTACAAGAAAATGCATGGTCAGGGCAAGACCTTCGATCAGATCTACGACTTGATCGCCGTGCGCGTGATGGTGGATACCGTGCAGGATTGCTACACCGTGCTGGGTATCGTGCACACGCTGTGGAACCAGATCCCCGGCCGGTTTAAGGACTACATCAGCGTGCCCAAGGGCAATATGTACCAGAGCCTGCATACCACGGTCATTGGCGGGCGCAAGATGCCTTTTCCCTTTGAGATCCAGATCCGCACTTGGGAGATGCACCGCATCGCCGAGTATGGCGTTGCCGCCCACTGGCGCTATAAAGAAGGCACCAAGAGCGGCAGCATGGATGATAAGCTGTACTGGCTCAGGCAGATCTTGGATTGGCAGGGCGATACCCGCGACAGCAAAGAATTCATCGACAGCCTGAAAACCGACCTGTTCAGCGAGGAAGTGCTGCTCTTTACCCCCAAGGGAGATATCATCAGCATGCAGCGCGGTGCAACGCCCATCGACTTTGCCTACCGCATTCACTCTGGTGTGGGCAACAAATGCGTAGGGGCCAAGGTAAACGGGCGTATCGTACCGCTGGAAACGGAGCTGCAGACCGGCGACCGGGTGGAGATCATCACCTCTGCCAACTCCAAAGGCCCCAGCAACGACTGGCTCCGCATCGTTAAGACCCAGCAGGCCAAGAGCAAGATCCGCCAGTTCCTCAAGCGTGAGTTGAAGGGCGAAAACGTGCAAAAGGGCCGCGATATGCTGGAGCACGAGGCCAAGCGCCGTGGCGTGGATCTGTACGCCCTTACCAAGCCGGAGTATTACGAGGGCTTGCTCAAACGCTATGCGTTTTCTGAACTCAACGATATCTACGGCGCAGTGGGCTACGGCGGCATCGCCAGTGCCTACGTCATCAGCCGCCTTTTGGAGGAGCAGCACAAGGCGGAGGTGGCCGCTGCCCCCAAAGTGCAGGAAGTTACCCAAGAGGAAGTACAGGCTCACTTGGGCAAGCCCAGCCATGGCATCTACGTCAAGGGCGAAAGCGGCATGCTGGTGCGCTTTGCCCGCTGCTGCAATCCCTTGCCCGGCGATGAGATCATCGGTTACATCACCCGCGGGCGCGGCGTTACCGTGCATAAGGCCGATTGCCCCAATATGCAAAACGAGACCGACGAACGCCTTGTGGAGGTCTCTTGGGCCGACCCCGAAGCCAATGCCGAGTTCAATGCAAGCCTCAATATCGTGGCGTACGACCATGTGAGCCTGCTGGGCGAACTGGCTATGACCATCGGCAATATGGATATTCCCATCGTTGCGGCTTCTGCCAAACGGCACGATCGTAAAAAGACCAGCGTCATCACCGTGGTGGTGCAGGTAAAGAGCCGCGAACAGCTGGATCGGCTGATCAAGCAGATACAGAAACGCAGCGACGTGGTAGATGTTTATCGCTCCGCAAATTGACCATGCCAAGGAGTTGTATACAATGCAAAAGCTGAACCGATTCTTTTATGTACTGTGCGAGATCGCCTGTGTTGGGCTGGCGGTAATGATGGCTTTCTTTATCGCCACCAACAACAGCCCGCTGTTTTTGGAGATCGGTGCGGATAACGCTATCTTTCTGACGGTGGGCAAGGCCATTTCCATGGGCAAGGTACCCTATGTGGATATCGTAGAAAACAAAGGTCCGCTGCTGTTTTTGCTCAACGCGCTGCCCCAGTTTTTTATGGAAGGCACACTGGGTGTGTTTATTCTGGAAGCATTGATGATGGTAGGCGCAACGCTGCTGCTTTTGCACATTGCCCGCATGCTGCAGGGCGAAAAGCGCAGCGCTCTGTGTGCCGTTGCGCCGGTGGGTCTGTATTTTGCCACGCTCACAGGCACCATCAATAGCGGCAACTTTGGCGAGGAATACAATCTGTTCTTTCTGGTGGTGGGTCTTTGGGCGCTGGTGCGCGCTGTGACCGGCACCAAGAAGCGCCAGTGGGCCAGCCCGTTCCTGCTGGGTCTTGCCACGGCTTGCATCGCCCTGATCAAGGTGAGTGATGTACCGGCGGCCTGCATCCTCATCCTGTTCTATCTTATTTGGATGGCACTGGAAAAGCGCGGTTTCTGGAAGGATTGCGCCGCTTGCATTGCAGGTATTGCCTTCATTGCCGTACCGGTGTTTGCCTATCTGGCGGTGAATGGTGCCGTAGGCGCAATGTTTGAAGAATACATTCTCAGCAATTTCAGCCATGTGGGCGGCGAAGAGCTGGGCTTTTTCGAAGCCCGTGCAGCCATGATCGCCCAGGGCGGCGATTTTGTGGAGATCTCTGTGCAACCCATCATTGGTTCGTTGCTGTCTGCAGCCATTGCGCTGGTATGCTGGCTCATCGGCGGGCGTCAGAAGGAAGGCCATCCCCTGCTGATGATCTGCTTTGCAGTGGTATTTAGCTGCGTATTGTTTGCCGATACCTATGTATCCCTTACTGGTTATGGCCAGCATTTGATCCCCCTGTCCGTCGGGCATGCGGTCAATGCATTGGTGGCGCTGTGCGCCGTCTGGCGGCTGTTTTCCAGCAAGCTGGAAGCCCTCAGCATTCCCATGGGCATTCTGGGTATCGTTATTGCGTATCTGGCCATCAACAACTCCATCTTCTCCTTCCAGCCCAAGCCCTACGCCGATAGCGAGGCAATGCAGCAGGAAACCGATTATCAGCGCGAGTTCTACGATTATATGGATCCGGAGGAGGAAACGGTGTTCTGCATCGGTGTGCCCCGCCGGTTCTATGTGTATAACGATATGCTGCCTGCTTATAAATGCATCAATCTGGTCAATTACATCCTCAACAACGTGGGCGAAAACCGCGCGGAGGATTTCGAGGCCTATCTGATGGAGAACCCCATCTATTGGCTGGTGGTGCAGGGCAATCTGGAAGTGTACCGCGGCATCCTGACCGATGAGACCCTTGATTTCATCTATGAAAACTATGAGCTCTACACGGTGGATGAAACCGAGACCAGAGAATTGTATCGGCTTATTTGATCAAAACAGAAGGGGGCATATCCCATGCGGGTCGTGGTGCAGCGGGTAAAGGAATCGTCCGTAGCGATAGAGGGTCAGGTGGTCGGGCGCAGTGCGCAGGGCCTGATGGTGCTCATCGGTGTGGAGGTAGGCGATACGGAGAAAGACTTGGCATACATCGCCGACAAAGTGCCCAACCTGCGGATCTTTGAAGACGAAGCGGGCAAGATGAATCTCTCTTTGCTGGATATACAGGGGCAGATCTTGGCCATCAGCCAGTTTACCCTGCTGGGCGATGCCCGGGGCGGCCGCCGTCCCAGCTTTATCGCCGCCGCCCGTCCCGATACCGCCGTGCCCATGTATGAGGCGCTGGTGCAAAAGTGGCGCAGCATGGGCATCCATGTGGAGACTGGCGAGTTTGGTGCAGATATGCAGGTCAGCCTCATCAACGATGGGCCTGTGACCATCCTGCTGGATAGCCGCCGCCTTTTTTGATGCTGCAAACGCTGGGAGGGAAACAGCCCATGGTGAAAGTGGAATGCCTGCCCGTTGGCGAAATGGGCGTGAACTGTTATTTGGTGGAAGATGCGCAGACCCGGCAATGCCTCTTGGTGGATCCCGGCGACGAAGCAGAGCGCATTCTTTCTTGGGTGGGGGAGCGCAAGGTCTGCGCCGTATTGCTCACCCATGGACATTTTGATCATATCGGTGCTGTGGATGAGGTATGTGGGGCTTTGCAGATACCGCTGTACATCCATAGCGGCGATGCCCCCAAGCTGACCGATCCCTACGCCAATGTGGGCGGGCTCTTTGGCATCGAGCTTACAGTGAAGACCCCAGCCATCACGCTGGAAGATGGCGACATCATCGACTGCGCAGGCTTCCCGGTGGAAGTGCTGCATACCCCCGGGCACAGCGAGGGCAGCGTGTGTTACCTGCTGCCCGGCGAAGCCGGTGTGCTCACCGGCGATACGGTGTTTGCCCATGGCTATGGGCGAACCGATTTTCCCGACGGCAGCTTTCAAAAGCTGGTAGCTTCCTTTCGGAGGCTGATGAAACTAAGCCCCAAGCGTACCGCATGGCCGGGACACGATGCACCCGGCATGGTGGGGCGTGATCTGACGGAGGGCAATTGATGGAGAGAGTACAAATTACGCTTCACACGGAGCTGCCCGGCTTTGCCAACGAATATGCAGACGTGCTGAAGCTTTTTTACAAGGTAGAGGCGTTTGAGGTGATGGATGGGCATACGGCAGTGGAAACGCCCATCAGCGCTTCCCAAGCCCTTGAACCCGTCACCGGTCTTTGCACCGAAACCCTGACCCACACCCACGAGGAAGCCGACGGCCTCATGCGCTCCACCTTTACCTTCAGGGGCCAGAGCCATACCTTGGAAGCGTCCCTGCCAGCCCATGAGGAGGATGCGGAGCATTACGCCATTGTGGCAAAGCGCATCCGCAAGCGTACCAGCAAAACTGCGCTCTATCAGCTGCTGAAAAAGCTGACAGGGCATCAGCCACCGTGGGGCTCGCTGACGGGCATCCGTCCAACACGGCTGGTGTATGAAGGGCTTGCCCGTGGGCTGTCCCTTGAGGAAGCTGCCCATTCCGTGGAAACCACCTTCGATGTGACACACGAAAAAGCCGAGCTGCTCCAGGAGATCGTAGAAGTGCAGCAGACCCTTCCCCTGCCGCAGGTAGAGGAAGCGGATGTATACTTGTCCATTCCCTTCTGCCGCACCCGCTGCGCCTATTGTTCCTTCCCCGGCGAGGCGGTGGGCAAGGGCAAGATGATTCCGCCGTATTTGGATGCCCTCCTGTGGGAAATGGAGGAAAGCGCCCGGATGATGCAGGAAGCTGGTCTTAGGTTGCGGGCGCTGTATGTGGGTGGCGGTACGCCCTCTGCTTTGGATGAAAGCCAATTTGCTCAGCTGATGGAGCGCACCATGGAGCTGTTCCCCCGTGCGGTGGAGTACACCGTGGAGGCAGGCCGCCCGGATACCATCACCCGGGGCAAGCTGGAAACCTTGAAACGCCTTGGTGTAGGGCGCATCAGCATCAACCCCCAGACCATGAACGACGAGACCTTGCAGATCATTGGGCGGGATCATACTGCGGCGCAAACCGTAGCCGCCTTTGAAATGGCTCGGGACATCGGCTTTGCTGATATCAACATGGATGTGATCGTGGGCTTGCCCGGCGAGACCCCGGCACATTTTCGCCACACCATGGATGAGATCCTGCGCCTGAGCCTGGATAGCCTTACCGTGCACACGCTGGCCATTAAGCGTTCCAGTCGCCTCAATCTGGAAAAAGCCCCTCTGCCCGATGCGGATGTGGCGGCACAGATGGTGCGCATGGGCGAGGAGACCGCCGCAGCGCTGGGTATGCGCCCCTACTACCTCTACCGCCAGAAATACATGGCCGGTCAGCAGCAGAACGTGGGCTACGCCCGCAAAGGCTGTGCATGCCTGTATAACATCGATATCATGGAGGAAAATACCTCCATCGTGGCCATGGGCGCAGGTGCTATCTCCAAGCGTGTTTTTCCCGACCGGGAGCTGCGCATTGAGCGTGCCCCCAACGTGACCAACGTGCAAGTCTACATCGACCGCACCCAAGAAATGATGCAGCGAAAGAAGACGCTGTTTTTGGGGTGAGAGGGGGACGAGGGGAGGACGCTGGGGCTCTGCACCCACTCAGATCGTTGAAAAACTCGCCTACGGCGACTTTTTCAACGAGGCTTGCACCGTTTGCCTACTCGCCTACGGCTCGCCGGGCGGCAAACGGCGATAGGAATCCCTTGCTACGCAAGGGTTCCGAAACCACCGTACACGCCGCTGGTTTCGGATCTCAGTCGGAGGGTTGCGCCCCCCCTACCCCTCCCTAGGTTTATCGACAGTCTGACTCTTTGCACCCATTTCATGGGTGCAAGGAATAATATTGGTGTAGAAGAATTTACACGATAGTAATAGCAGAAGCAGGTTTTTTCGTTCACTTCTTCAAGAACACCCCTGCGCCCATGTAATGGGCGCAGTCCGGAGGTGCAGGAGGCACTGCCTCCTGCCGGGGTTTGGGGCAGAGCCCCGGCGTACTCCCCTAAAAAACACATAGGAGGGAATCAAATGGGTCATCCTGTATTGGTAGCATTGGATCAGGGCACCACTTCCAGCCGTGCCATTGTGTTTGACATGCACGGCGCAACGCTGGCATCGCACGCGATTGAGTTTCCTCAGCACTATCCCCAGCCCGGTTGGGTAGAGCACGACCCGGATGATATCCTCAACACGCAGATCACCGCCCTTCGGGAAGCAGTGCGCATGAGCGGCGTGGATGTGAATGATATCGCTGCCATCGGCATCACTAACCAGCGGGAGACCACGCTGCTGTGGGAGAAGGATACCGGTCGGTGCGTGCATAATGCCATTGTGTGGCAGTGCCGCCGCACAGCGCCCTATGTGGAAAAGCTGGTAGCTGAGGGCAAGAGCGATCTGGTCAAGCAAAAGACGGGTCTTGTGCCGGATGCGTATTTCAGCGGCACCAAGCTGGCGTACTTGCTGGATACGCTGAACCTGCACGAGCGAGCCAAGGCGGGGGAACTGTGCTTTGGCACGGTGGATACCTTCCTTGCATGGCATCTGGTGGAGGGACGTCCCCATGTGACGGATGCTACCAACGCAGGCCGCACGATGCTGTTTAATCTGCATACCCAGGATTGGGATCAGGAATTGCTGGATATGCTGAATATACCCAAAGAAGTGCTGCCCACGGTGGTGGATAGCGCCCATGTGATCGGCAAGCTGCGCCCGGAGATCTTGGGTCGTCCCATCCCGGTGGCAGCTATGGCTGGCGACCAGCATGCATCGCTGTTTGGTCAGGCGTGCTTCCAGCCGGGCATGGTGAAAAACACTTACGGCACCGGCTGCTTTATGCTGATGAATACCGGCGATACGCCGGTGGAAAGCCGCAACGGGCTTTTGACCACCATGGCGTGGCGGCTGAATGGTCAGCCTACCTATGCGCTGGAAGGCAGCGTGTTTATGGGCGGGGCAACGGTACAGTGGCTGCGGGATGAGCTGAAAATGATCCAGACCGCTGCCGAGAGCGAACAACTGGCTGAAAGCGTGCCGGATACGGCTGGCGTGTTCTTGGTGCCGGCGTTTACGGGTCTTGGTGCGCCCTATTGGGATATGTACAGCCGCGGCACCATTGTGGGCATGACCCGTGGCACCAATCGAGCGCATATCGTGCGGGCGGCGCTGGAGGCCATCTGCTACCAGAGCTATGACCTGTACGCTGCCATGGTAGCGGATAACGACGGCCGTTCTCCCGTGCAGATGAACGTGGATGGCGGTGCCAGCGCCAATAGCTTTATGATGCAGTTTCAGGCTGATATTATGGGCATTCCCGTGGTGCGCCCCGTGGTGCTGGAAACCACGGCGCTGGGTGCAGCGCTGCTGGCGGGCATCGGCGTAGGCTTGTACGAGAGTAAGGAGGCAGCTGCATCCATGGTGCGGCCGGACTTGACCTTCCAGCCCAAGATGGATAAAGAAAATCGCGATCTGGCACTCTATGGTTGGCACCGTGCGGTAGAACGTGCTAAGGGCTGGGTGGAGACCCGCTGACGGATTGACAAGCGCCCCATCCGGTGCTAAGATAGGCAAGGCATCAAATGTTTGATGCAATCAATTGTTTTGGAGGATACGAAAATGACTGTTAACAAGGAAATGTCCATTGGTCAGGTTTTGAATATGGAT